>CAYFXM010000076.1:0-11521 GCA_964346965.1 uncultured Actibacterium sp.
TACCGGTCCCCTCGATATTTGGGAAAGCATAGAAGGCTCCGGCAGCATCCGCGCAACGGAACCCCGGAAGATTGTTGAGTTCCCGCACGATAACCTCGCGACGCTTGTCAAACTCTGCCACCATGTCAAGCACAGGCTGTTGAGAGCCTTCCAGCGCAGCGATGCCGGCGTATTGCGTGGCCGCGTTAACGCAAGAATGGTCGTTGATACACAAACGTGTGACCGCATCCACGCAGGTGTCGGGCCAGACAGCATAACCCAAGCGCCAGCCAGTCATCGCGTAGGTTTTGGACCACCCGTCCAACATAATCAGCCGATCCCGTATCTCTGGGTATTGCAGCAATGAGACGTGTTCACGCCCACAGTAAAGCATGTTCGAGTAGATCTCGTCCGACATCAAAGCGACATGAGGATGGTCCAACAGGCCTTTGACAAGTTTATCAATTTCTTCCTTTGGCGTAACACCACCCGTTGGGTTCGCAGGGGAATTGATGATGATCAATCGGGTACGATCTGTAATTTGGCCCAGAACCGCGTCGGCCGAAAAGGCGAATCCGTTCTTCTCTTCCAAAGCGATCGGTACCGACGTCGCGCCGGAGTATTTAATGACGCTTTCGTAAATCGGGAACCCGGGGTTCGGGTACATGATCTCTACGCCCGGTTGGCCGAACATCAGGACAGCAAAGAACATGGTTGGCTTGCCGCCCGGCACCACCACGACATTGTTTGGATGAACCTCAACGCCATGCCGACGATTCAGATCGGCAGCAACTGCTTCTCGCAAGGCTGGAATCCCGTTGGCAGGTGTATAACCGTGGTGCCCGTCACGAAGCGCCTTGATCCCCGCTTCAACGATATGATCGGGCGTCTGAAAATCCGGCTGGCCGATGCCAAGATTGATGATATCTCGCCCCTCACTTGCCAGTTTCTGGGCGCGGGCAAGGACTTCGAATGCGGACTCGGTTCCTAGCCTAGACAGGCTGTCGGCAAAGATCAGATCAGTCATTGGGTCCTCTTTCTTTTGAGCGCACGCGCACAGTGCGGAAGCCACTTTTGCCCAGCTTGCCCGAATGATCAATCGCCAAGGGGATAAGGATGCGTCATGTTCCCGCTGGACAAGCGGAACGACACTTTCTACCTCTGTGCCATGACTTGGGATGAAGAAATCGACGCGATTGGGCTTTTGTGCCCTCTGCCTGTGTTAAAGGCGCGCAAGCGGCTTAAGTCGATGGCTGACGGAGCGGTTTTGCGCTTAATAACCACCGATCCGGCAGCGCTCATCGATATCCCACATTTCTGCTCTGAATCCGGTAACGAATTGCTTGGGTCGGAAGCAGATGGTGACAACACCATCTATCTCATTCGTAAGGCAGGCGCTTAGACACCGAAGCCGGTATAGGGCAGAAAGCGGACCGGCATTCCCGGTTCGACGTTTAGGGCCTCGTCTGGCAATTCGACCAGGCCATCAGCCCATGACAAACCGCTGATCCGTCCGGATCCCTCGGATTTAAAGACTTCGGCCGCGCCTTCAGCATTGAGACGCGCCCTCAGATATTCGCGGCGGCCTGGTTTCTTGGCTTTCGAAAACGCAGCAGGCACCATGAAACCATGAGGTTCCTGCCACGCGCCACCTGACATCAACGACAAAGCCGGACGCGCAAAGATAAGAGCGCAGACAAAAGCGGCGACCGGATTGCCGGGGAAACCGAAGACCGGAGTCTCATCCCACAAGGCCAAGGCCAGAGGGCGTCCGGGTTTTAGCGCGATACGCCAACTGGACAGGCTACCGGTGTTCTTAAGAAGACGAGAGACGTGGTCCTCGTCACCAGCAGACGCGCCGCCTGATGTCAGAATGACATCCGCAAGTATTGCGCCCTCATCCAGACGTGCTCGGATCGCCGCAGCATCATCCCTCACATGGCCCAGATCAACCGGCTGAAACCCCCACCCCTCTATAAGCGACAAAAGCATCGGTCGGTTTGCGTCATAGATATTGTGCAATCCGCCAACCTGTTTGGGATCAGGCAACAACTCGTCGCCCGTCGACAGAACACCAACAGACAGGGGGCGGTAAACCGTTACCTCACCGATCCCAACTGCGGACAACAACGCTATGTCGGGCGCACGCAGCCTGTGACCTGCTTGCAGCGCAATGTCGCCCTCGCTCACGTCCTCGCCCGCCTCGCGGGTATTGGCACCAGCTTTTACTGGGCCGTCAAAGGCGACACGTCCGTCAATTGTGGCGCAGTCTTCTTCTAACACCACGGTATCGACGCCCTTGGGCAGGATCGCGCCGGTCAGAATTCGTACCGATGACCCATGCGGGATAGCGCCGCCGAAAGGCTGGCCTGCGGCCGCGCGGCCCTCAACCAACGGGAGGTTCTGCACCCCCTCTCCGGTGGCCGAATGCGCGAACCCATAACCATCGACCGCTGAATTTGGAGCCGGCGGGTTAGAGCGCTGTGCGACGCAATCCTGTGCAAGCACCCGTCCACAGGCGCGGGCAGTTGATAGTGTTTCAACCTCTGCTATCGGCACAAGAATTTCTCGCAACCGAGCAAGCGCCTCGTCGACCTTTACCCAATCCACGCCTTGCGGCATGGCGAAACAGTCATTCTTCAACCGGGGTGGAACGAGAGGCGCTTTGGTCATGTCTCTATCTTTCGCGGCCAATCAATCGGCCTATCGGTCAATCTACAGCCCAATATCGGCCAAAATGAAATCTGCAACCGCAGTTGTGTCATCAAGGTCAAAAATCGGAAGATTTCCGACCTCCATCGGAACATCCGAGGCCACTGCTCTGATCGTCTTGTTGTTTGGCGCAAGAAGCCCCCGCCCGGTCTCCGCCCGATGCGCTTCAACTTTAGGATGCGGCTCTCGTTTGTAGCCTTCAATCAGCACCAGATCCACCGGGCTGAGGCGTTCCAATAGTTCTTCAAGCGGCGGTTCAGCTGCCTCCCGCAACTCATGCATGATAGCCCAACGGACTGGCGACGAGACGAGTACCTCTTGCGCGCCTGCCTCGCGGTGACGATAGCTGTCACGTCCGGGATGGTCGATCTCGGTCGCGTGGTGAGCGTGTTTAATGGTCGAAACCGAGAATCCACGGGCTGTGATCTCGGTGACAAGCCTCTCTGTCAAACCCGTTTTTCCCGCGTTTTTCCAACCGGTTACCCCATATACTTTCATACACCAAACTCCGCGATCAATGCCTCGGCTGCGGCGATGTCTTCCTGAGTATTGATATTGAAGAACGGGTCAAAAGGATCACTCTCGAATTCAGCTTGACCGGCGCTATGCTTGTCGGTCCAAATTACGACTTTTCGCAAGCCATCCTGCAAGGCCATTCGCAAGTCCTCCCTCAGCGCAACGGGCCACAGACCAAAGGTCGGCTGACGAAACATCTTGCCATTTTCACCACGCGACGCAGCGAGGCACAGGTCTTCGGGTCCGCGTTTTTGCCAAAGGCGCTCAACAAGATCAGCCGGAAAGAATGGTGTGTCCGCTGCAGCAGTAACGATATATTCGAACCCCCGTTCATGGGCCCAGTCGAGCCCTGCCAAAACGCCCGCCAAAGGACCGGGAAAACCCTCAATACTATCTGGCAGCACCGGTAATCCGAGATCGGAGAAACGCGACGGATCACCATTTGCATTTAGCGCCAATGGTCCGCACTGCGGTTCCAGCCGAGAAACCACGCGATCCAACAATCGCTTGCCGCCGATTTCCCGCAGCCCTTTATCGCCCCCGCCCATACGGGTGGCTTGACCACCGGCCAAAATGATTCCGGGAATCTGCTTAGTCATGAGTTGCGCTCTTGCGACGATGTTTGCGATCTTCTGCTGTGACAGCGTTTATGTCCGCATCGAAAATCAACCGGTCTTGCCCGGAAAGACAGACAAATCGTTGACCTCGCAGCCGTCCGATCAGAGTCAACCCGACCTGGCGGGCGATCTCTACTCCCCAAGCGGTAAACCCTGAGCGTGAGGCCAGCACCGGAATCCCCATCTGAGCGGTTTTGATCACCATCTCGGATGTTAGTCGTCCTGTCGTGTATAGTATTTTGTCTTCGGTCGACTCGTCATGGCGAAACAGCCAGCCTGCGATCTTGTCCACCGCGTTATGGCGCCCGACATCCTCCATATAGACCAGCGGTTGGTCCTTACGGCACAGAACCGTTCCGTGTATCGCCCCGGCCTCAAGGTACAGTGACGGCATCGTATTAATGCTCTTGGACAAAGAATAGAGCCAGCTCGTTCGCAGCTCGGCTTGCGGCAGGACCAGCCCCTCAAGCCCCTCCATCATGTCACCGAAAACAGTCCCCACGGCGCAGCCAGAAGTTCTCGTCTTTTTCTTTACCTTCTCTTCGTAGGACGTCTCGCGCTCTGTCCGAACGACGATAGTTTCCAACTCTTCGTCGAAATCGACTCCGGTTACGACGTCATCGGCCAACAACATTCCCTGGTTCCTCAGAAACCCCAGGGCGAGGTACTCTGGATAGTCCCCAATCGTCATTGCGGTGACGATTTCCTGACTGTTGAGAAAGATTGTAAGGGGTCGCTCTTCAACCACCCGGATCTCGGTTTCCGCACCCGTGTGATCCAACCCGATTACAGGTCGGGTGAGCGAAGAATCCTTGGGATCAGGAACCAGAATTGGGTGGGATGGCATCGATTGTTTTTCCTTTTCCTGGCAAATAATGTAGACATTCAGAAGCAATGACAAGTGCTCGAAAAGCAAAGGATTTCCATGCTGGGCTATATCTCTGATGATACGCGCGGGGCCAGCGACAGGCTATTGTGTCAGATGGCCGAACGGCTACAGGACAAAGGTCTGAAATTGGCCGGGGCCGTGCAAGAAAACGTCGGCGGAGATGAGTCCACACCTTGCGACATGGTCCTTCGGGTTCTTGGCCTTGAAGAGCCAGTCACGATCAGCCAGCGGCTTGGTCCACACGCCAGCGGCTGCCGACTGGATGCAGGCGCGTTGGAACGTGCCGTAGGACTGGTTGAAGCCACGCTGAACGATGCAACAGACCTGCTCATCATCAACAAATTCGGCAAGCAAGAAATCGAAGGCCGCGGCTTTCGCTCATTGGTCGCCGATGCGCTTTCTCATGGCATCCCAGTGCTGACCGCCATCCGGCCGTCGCAGCTTGAAGCGTTCACAGATTTCGCGGGCGAAATGGCAGAAGAAGTGAAGGCCAACCCTCAAGGCATCTATGATTGGCTCACAACACATCGCGAAATGGCAGCCTCCCCTTGAAGTCCGTTCGCCTCCGCATATTGGTTCTTGCCCTTTTGCCGCTCATCGTTTTGATGCCGCTGCTTTTGGTGCTCGCCATGACGCGCTGGACGGCCGATTACGATGACGTTTTGATCGCCAAGGTCGAAAGCGACCTTCGGATTGCCGAGCAATACCTTGGGCAAATTATGGTTGGCACCGGAGCAGGCCTGATGGCCGTCGCCGAGTCCACTGCGTTTGAAGATGTTACCCAACAAGGAGATGCAGCGGTGTTGGGCTTTCTTGAAACTGCTCGCACCCAACTCTCGCTGGATTTCCTTTACTACCTGCCAAAAGATCGGGCAATTGAAGCTGCTGGCCGATGGCCTGTGATCGCTAAAGCCGACAGCGGCGTGCTCGACACCCAGATTGACATCTTGTCGGGCCAGGACCTCTCGGCGCTTTCCCCTGCTCTGCAGACTCAAGCAAGCCTGCCACTTATTGCGACCGAAGCGGCGGTACCGACCGAGCGCACCATCGAAGACCGCGGCATGGTTGTTCACAGCGCGGCACCTGTGACCGTGCCCGGATTCAAAGGCGTGCTTGTTGGCGGCATTCTTCTGAACCGCAACCTTCAGTTCATCGATACGATCAACGCGCTGGTCTATCAAAGTCATGAAGACGGCACGCCAAACCGACAAGGTACGGCAACACTGTTTCTGGAAGACGTGCGGGTCTCCACCAACGTCCGCTTATTCGAGGATGTTCGCGCGCTTGGCACTCGTGTTTCGGCTGTCGTCAGGGCCGCGGTTCTGGACGAGGGACGCACCTGGCTGGACCGCGCTTTCGTTGTGAATGATTGGTATATTTCCGGCTATTTGCCGATTACCGACAGTTTTGGTGGTCGGGTTGGAATGCTGTATGTGGGGTTTCTTGAAGCCCCCTATCAAGCCGCGAAACGAGAAGCTTATTGGGCTGTACTCGCCGCCTTCGCGGTTGTGGTCATCATCTCGGGGCCCCTTTTCCTGTTTCTTGCCAAAGGCATTTTCTCTCCATTAGAGCGCATGACCCAAACCATCCGCAAAGTGGAAGACGGGAACCTGGCCGCGCGGATTGGCAACGTCGGATCTAAGGATGAAATTGGACAAGTGGCTGTACACCTCGACGAACTACTCGATCAGGTGCAAGAGCGCGACAAAGCCCTTCGATCCTGGGGGAACGAGTTGGAAAAGCGCGTTGATCAGCGCACGGCTGAATTGCACGAAGCCAACAAAAAGCTTGAGGATACATTCCAACAACTCGTCATGTCCGAAAAGCTCGCATCAATTGGTGAGATCACCGCCGGCGTTGCACATGAGATCAACAACCCTGTCGCGGTTATTCAGGGAAACGTCGATGTCATTCGCCAATCGCTTGGAGAAGACAGTGGTCCAGTAGAAACCGAATTGAGTCTTATCGATCGGCAGATTGTTCGGATCGGCGCCATCGTCGGCAAACTACTGCAATTCGCGCGTCCAAGTGAATTTGGGGACTTTGCGGAAAGCGTCGATACAGTCCCGCTCATCAATGACAGTCTTGTTCTGGTCAACCACCAATACTCCAAGCAAGACATCGAAATTAAGTGCGACTTTCAAAGCAGCGCGACCGTAAGGATTGATCCCGGTGAATTCCAACAGGTCGTTATCAACCTGATCATCAATGCGGTTCAGGCGATGGGTCAGAGCGGTACGCTCACGATCACGACGCGGGACGAAATCCGAAACGGAATGAGAGGACTTTGCCTAACCGTAGCCGATACAGGACCGGGGATTCCGGAAGAACAGCTGAAATCGGTTTTTGACCCATTCCTGACCACCAAGTCGGCTGAAGGGACAGGGCTTGGCCTATCAATCAGCCAAACGATTATTCAACGCGTAGGCGGATTAATTACAGCGGCCAATCAGTTGGACGGTGGTGCAATATTCACTGTTTGGCTGCCGTCCGCGTAAAGTGATCATTCACTCAGCGCCTGTATCCCAAGCCGCGAATTTTCGATCAATTGTCTTTCGCGACACGCCCAATCGACGGGCGGCTTCTGCCCGATTGCCATTACAGGCATCCAACACGTGCATGATGTGGCGCTGAGTCACCAGCTCTAATGTTTCAATTGCAGCCGTACCGGTAATTTTGCCGCTACCGGAAAACTCTTCGGGGAAACTTCTCAGGATCACCGAACGTTCAATCAGATTTCGTAGTTCGCGTACGTTACCGGGCCAGTCATAGCGGCTCATCTTCAGCAACGTCTGATCGTCCAGTTCCAGAGCGGGCACACCGAGCGCGGTAGAGAATTCATCCATGAACAGCGCAGCAAGTTCGACGATGTCCTCTGCCCGTTCATTTAAAGACGGCATTTCGATCTGAAGCACGTTGATACGATGATAAAGATCGGCCCGCATGCGGCCTTCTTGCACCGCTTCAGCAAGATCCGAGTTGGTTGCGAACATGAACCGCAGATCCAGAGGAATCTCCCGCTCCGCCCCGACCGGGCGAATACGTTTGTCTTCTAACACCCGCAGCAGAGCCACCTGAACGATGTCGGGCATCTGCGCGATCTCGTCGAGAAACAGTGTCCCACCGTCGGCGTTTAGGAATAGACCGTCTTGCCGCCTCTCTCCCGACTCGACGAGGCCAAAAAACTCCTGCGCTGCAAGGTTTGGCGGAATAGCCGCGCAGTTGATGGCAACGAAAGGTTTCTCAGACCGTGGTGAAAGGGAGTGTAGGGTTCGGGCCGCGATTTCCTTTCCGGCACCACTTGGGCCTGTAAACAGAACTGAAGTCGGCAAGGGCGCCAGTTTTTCCAACATCTCCCGTACTTGGCTGATTGCAGGGGAATTCCCCAACAAACGTCCTCGGTTAGAAGGTTGACCGGCCGTCAGCGCATGTCGCAGCAGGAAGTTTTCACGGCGCAGATGCTTGCGATCCAAAGCCTGCGATACCGCATTTAAAATCTGGTTGGCCCGAAACGGCTTTAGCACGAAATCCGTCACCCCGATCCGCAACGCCTTGATCGCTGTTTCAAGATCGGCATAGGCCGTTATCAGGATCGTGTCGGCAAACAGTCCGACACGCCGCTGTTCATTCAACCACTCAAGCCCAGTCTGACCGGGCATGATATTGTCGACGATGATCAGGTCGAAATGCGCCTTATCCAGAATGGCCCCCGCCTGTTTGGGCGAGTCGGCCTGCTCGACCCGGCGGCATCGCGGGGTCAGAATTTTGGTCAGGAAGTTACGCATCCCCGGTTCGTCGTCGATCACAAGGATCGACGCACCAGCAAGATTTGCGTCATAGGTATCGGACCGCGCCGTGTTCATCAGTGAGCCGAATCCAATCGCACAGAGTTACCCGAGAACTTCTCTTCCGAGGAGAATCCCGCTTCTTTCAGAGCGTAGTTGGCCACGACGGCCAGCACAATAACGGCGGCAAAACCTGCCACGAGTGCCTTCATCTTTGCTTCCTTTCACTTGGTCGCTGTTTTAAGAAATTCTATCAGGTCTATCCGGTCCTGTTGGGCGGTGATCCTTTGCATCGGCATTTTTGAACCGGGTATGAAATGATCAGGACCCACTTCAAATAGTTTGTCGATCGTTTCGCCACTCCAGACGATTTCCGAACCGTCCAGGATTGGAGAATAGCGATAGCCCTCGACCGTTCCGGCCGCGCGTCCGAACACGCCATGCAGGCTCGGGCCGGCTTTGCGTGAAATCCCGTTCTCCAGCGCGTGGCAAATCGAGCATTTCCGCATGAACTGTCGTTCACCATTCGTCATTTCATCGGCGTCGCGAAGGAAAGAGCGGTCTTGCCCCCCGACCGGATCGTATTCGTCGAGAAATTCAATCGGCCAAGCATAAACGACATCGTCGAGACCGCTGGCGTAGATTGTCTCTCCTGTCGGGTCAAATGCCAAAGCCCAAATCGGTCCGCTGCGAGTGGCTTGGAAATCGCGGACAATTTGCCAGTCGTTCGTATCGATCACCATGATGAACCCATGGCCGTCCCCAACTGCGAGTTTCTGCGACCCGGCATGGAGGGCCAACGCCAAGATTGGTCGTCGATCGAGAGAAAAGTCAGCAATTTGCTCTCCGGACGCAACGTCGATAATGCGTGTCACACCATCGACAGCACCGTAAGCTAGCCACGTTGCATCAGCGGCGACCGTTAACACATTGACGCCAAACCCGTGTTTGACCAGTGCCCTTTCCTCATCTCTCTCCAAGGACAGTTCGTAGATGGTACCTGCCGATCCTGCGACATACAGCTGCTGCCCATCCGGCGCGAATGCAACGTCGTTCACCGCGCCTGCAGACAAGTCTCTCCGATCTCCGGAACCGTTAAATTGCCAAAGTCCGACGGTCCCGTCCCAGCTAGCGCTGGCGACAAGGTCACCGTCCGGGGACACTTCGACATCTGCAACCTTACCTTTGTGCTCGCCTAGTTTACGCGCACCTTCATCGGTCCACGCGTAAACGGCGAAATCGTCACCAACCGAAACAGGTCCATCCGGCCCGAAAGTTACGTCATTAACTGCGGCATCATGAGCTTCGAGCCATTGAGGCCTGCGCCCTGTCCAAAGGCCTACGGAGTTGTCGAAACTCGCGGTCGCCACCTGTCCTTCTGGCGACACGGCGATCCCCATGACAGGTCCGCCGTGTCCCTTTAACGTGGTGAACTCTTGCGCCGCCAGCGGTGTGGCGGCGCCAATGCTCATCGCAAGCATATGCGCGAATGCCTTGCGCATCACTCGGCCGGAGTCGCTCCGCTAGTGCTCACTTCGCCCGACTTCTCTTTGACCTCATCCAGCCAGATCGAGTGGTGCTGATGGGCCCAAGCCTCATCGACCTCGCCTGAACCCATCGCGTCAAAGGCTCCTTCCATGCCGATCGAGCCGATGTAGATATGCGCAAAGATGATTGCCATCAAAACGAACGCCAGGATCGCGTGCCAAAGTTGGGAATATTGCATTTCTTCCTGCGGCGAGAGCTGTTCAGGTAAAACCCCGAAGCCAAGCATCTCCGGCAGACCTGTACCGTTCAGGATTGCGAAGGTCTTGGCAAACAGTGGCAGTTCATACGGGAACAGCAAAGACAGGCCAGAAATCGCAATCGAACCGCCAAAGATGATCACTGACCAGAAGATCATCTTTTGACCGGCGTTGAACTTCTTCGCTGGCGGGTGGGCGTGGCCGATGATGCCGCCAGCCTGGCGCAACCAAGTAATATCCGTGCGGTTCGGGATATTGTGAACAACCCACATCACGAAAACCATCACAAGACCAAGGATGAAGGCCCAGGCCACGTTGTTGTGGACCACTTTGCTAAAGGTCAGCAACGTTGCATTGAATTCTTTGCCCATAGTCGGCGCGATGAACACGCGTCCAAAGAGAACGGCCAAACCGGTTAGACCAAGGATGATAAATGAACCAGCCAACAGCCAGTGGCCAAAACGCTCTATCGCGGCAAAGCGGGTGACGGTGCGCCCTGTCATTGGTTCGTCAACCTTGATGCGCCCGCGCAGAAGGTAGAACACCAACAGAAAACCGATCGTCGCCAACAGTAGCCAACCGCCATACTGGCGCAGCGCACCCTTGCGCCATTCCAGCCAGCGCATACCGCCATCCTGCATGATCACGGTGGCGACTTCGCCACCTGCGGAAACTTTGATATCTGCTGAACCATAGCGCAATGCACGCCAAACCTCGGGGTCAGACGCGCCGCCGAGTGTGCCTAACTGGGCAGAGCTGGCCGCAGCCGTATCCGGATCGCCGGTAGCGCTCCGGCGGAATGAATCATCAATCTTCAGGCCCTGTTGTCGGGCCATAATATCTTCAAGCGTTTGGGCCCCGCCCGTCGCTTCTCGGTCGGTGGACTGCGCCATGGCAGCCGACCCAAGCGTTACGGTCAATAGGAACGCGAGTACAAGGCGCAGCATTGGCACCCTCCTTCAGGAATACTTTGCACGAGGTTGCCGGGTGGCCCCCGAAAGGGCCACCCGAAGTTACCAAGCCAAGACGGGATCAGCCGCCTTTCTGGTCGTAGGCCGTACCCCAACCCCAGGCGCCCGAGCCGAAGCCACGGGCCACCACGCGCTCGCGGTAGATGGCCGACACGATGTCGCCATCACCCGCCAGAAGTGCCTTGGTCGAGCACATCTCGGCGCAGATCGGCAGCTTGCCCTCGGCGATGCGGTTGCGCCCGTATTTCTGGAACTCCGCCTCGGAATGGGTCTCGGACAATTGTCGTTGGCTTAAGAACGCAATCAG
>CAYFXM010000077.1:0-11514 GCA_964346965.1 uncultured Actibacterium sp.
GGCGCTCGCCTCAACCAAGGGCTAAGCCTATGAAATGGCGGCAACTTATCGAACGTCAGATCCTCAAAGGCAAGGCCGAGGGGCAGCTGTACGACCTGAAAGGCGCGGGCAAGCCCCTGCCCCCTGCAGGCCACGGAGACATGGCCGAAGAGGCCGGGTTCCGCATCATGGCGGAGGCCGGCGCCCTGCCGAAAGAGGTGGAATTGCGCAAGGCCCTGAAGGCGCAGGCCGAGCATATGAAAACCCTCACCGACCCAAAGGAACGCCGCGCCGCCATGGCCGAATTCGCCCGTCTGCAACAGGAGCTGGGCATTCAGGAAGAGGCCCGCAAACGCTATTATTCCTCAAAGGATTAACGCCCCGCCCTTGCCCGACTCACCCGTTCCGGGTCACACTGGGCCATCCACAAAATCCCAAGGCGCCGCGGTTGCGCCTACCTGCGTTCCGGGCTCAGCGCGGCCAAGGCGCCCTCTACCACAGGAGGACACCATGGCAATTGCGTCCCGTCTGAAACATCACCTTGATGCCAAGGGCATGCCCTTCGACCTGCTCGCCCACGCCTATACTGCCACTGCCAGCGAAACCGCCGAGTCCGCACATATCCCCGGCGATCACCTTGCCAAGACCGTGCTGATCCACATGGAGGAAGGCCCGCTTCTGGCCGTTGTTCCCAGCCATATGCAAGTCGATCTTCCCGCCCTGCAATCCATCATGCACCGTCGTCTGGGCCTTGCCCCGGAAGACGAGATGACCGAGGTTTTCGAGGATTGCGAAATCGGAGCTGCGCCTCCGATTGGTGGGGCCTATGGCGTTCCCACCATTGTCGACAAACACATGATGGGGCTGGACGAGGTTTGGTTTGAAGCCGGCGATCACCGCACCCTGATCCACATGAAGGGCCGCCATTTCGACCGGTTGATGAGCGACGCGAAACTCGGCTCTTTCTGCCAGATGCACTAAGCCACTTGGCGGAGTGGACCTTTGGTAAGGGCCGTGCCAATTTCGGATGACCACCGAAAGGACCCGGCCCATGCCCGCCAAAGACCCATTCCAGCCACTTGACGACGACGCCCGTGCTTTGGCGCGGCAGTTGATCGAAGGGGCCAGTTACGGCGCACTGGCGGTACTCTCACCGGACACCGGTGCCCCTTCGGTCACTCGCATTGCCGTCGGTACTGACCCTGACGGCACACTGGTGACGCTGGTTTCAACGCTCGCGACGCATACCGTCGCGTTGCTGACTGACCCCCGCTGCTCGCTGTTGATTGGAGAGCCGGGGCCGAAAGGCGATCCACTGACCCACCCACGCATTACGCTGGATTGCACGGCCGAGTTCGTCGACCGAAACGGCCCCGACCATACAGCGCTGCGGGATCACTATCTGACGACACACCCTAAGGCGAAGCTCTATGTCGACTTCGCGGATTTCTCTTTCGTACGGTTTTCTGTCATCCGCGCGCTTTTGAACGGCGGGTTCGGCAAGGCCTTCAAGCTGACCGACAACGATCTTTGAACCCGATAAAAGGTCATATGCAGGTCATATGCCCGGTGCATGGAATTCACATTCCCATTTCTAGCGTTCCGTCCTAGGGTCCGCCCATGTCGAAGTTCAACATCCTGATCGTCGCCCAGTCGGGCCGGGTGCAATACGAGGCTGCCCTATTTGCCGCCTCTCTGCGCCATTCCGACCCCGACTTCGCAGGTCGTTTGATCGTGGCAGAGCCCCAACCTGGCGAGCGCTGGTGGAACGGTGATCCGCAGATCGACAACCCAGATGTCCGCGCGCTTTTGGAAAGATTGGGCGCCGAGATCACGCCCTTTGAAACGGTCCATTTCGGGGCTGGTTATCCGCAAGGGAACAAGATCGAAGCGCTGAAGCTCATGCCCGAGGGCGAACCTTTCATTTTCTTCGACTCGGACACCTTGGTTACTGGCCCACTTTCAAAAATACCTTTTGATTTCCAGCGCCCTAGTGCCAGCATGAATCGCGAGAACACTTGGCCGAAGATTGAACTCTACGGACCCGGATACGCGGACACATGGCGGGCGCTATACGACCGGTTCGGGCTGGATTTCGAAAGCTCTTTGGACCTGAGCCAGCCCGACGAATATTGGCAGCGTTACATGTATTTCAACGCTGGCTGGTTCTTCGGCCCCTGCCCTGTTGAATTCGGCAGGCTCTTCACCGAATACGCGACAACCATCCGCGATGATGCGCCAGAGGCGCTGGTCTGCCAGGAACTCTACCCTTGGCTCGACCAGATCGCCCTGCCCCTGGTCATCCACGCCCTTGGCGGCGGCCGCCCAGGACCGGAGCTTGGTGGGCTGGATGGCGACACCACTCACCACTGGCGCGTCCTGCCTCTAACATACGCCCGCGCCCCGGATCGCGTGATCGAAGTGCTGGAGGAAGTGGCCGCTCCGAACAAGATAAAAAAGGTGCTCAAACAATACGAACCTTTCCGCCGAATGGTCTTTCAGAAAAAAGGCCACAGGGCGCGGGCCATGTTCGATCGCAGCGCCCTTCCAAGGCGTGAACAGGCGATCCGGAACCAGCTGAAACGTGCGAACCTCTGGATGCGTTGAGGATTCAACGGCGCTCATAAAGCGGGCTAACCGGCATAATATTCATCGAATATCGCCAATTCTTGCATCATATGCTAATAATTTGAGCAACACCCCATGCATCCGTTGTGAATTCCCCGTGTACGCGAAACCATCGCACCAACACCTCTAGCCCCCAAGTAATCCGACAATCGGAGCCGTGCCATGACCAAACCGCCGCTGATCGTATTCTCCGATCTCGACGGCACGCTTTTGGATCACGTCGACTACTCCTTTGCCTCCGCGCAGCCCGCGCTGATCCGGCTAAAAGAGGCGAAAATCCCCTTGGTACTTGCCTCCAGTAAAACGGCAGCTGAAGTCGTTCCACTGCGAACAGAACTCGGCTTCGAACATGTTGCGGCAATCGTCGAAAACGGCGCCGGGATTCTGTCTGCGGGAGCGTCTGGCACGATGGAACACTCGACCTACGCGCAAGTTCGCGCGGCGCTCGATGCTTTGCCAAGCGACATGCGCTGGCACTTCACCGGGTTCGGCGATCTTGGTCCCGAAGGGATTGCCGAAGTTACCGGCCTCACACTGGAACAGGCACAACTGGCGGCAGAGCGCCAATTTTCAGAGCCCGGTCAATGGAATGGCTCCGCGGAACAGCTGGTGGAATTCACCGACGCATTGGCGAAAGAAGGTGTGATGGCACGTGAAGGTGGCCGCTTCCTGACGCTGTCTCTGGGTGGCACCAAAGCCGACCAAATGCAGAAGATCGCCGCCACGCATGGCCATCCAACCACCGTCGCCCTTGGCGACGCCCCGAACGATGTCGAAATGCTGGAGACTGCAGACGTTGCAGTGATCATCGCGAACCCCCACCGCGCGCCCTTACCCGAACAGCCGGGCGAGGCCGCAGGCCGCATTCGCCGTTCCCGACTAGACGGCCCCAGGGGCTGGAACGAAGCGGTGCAGGAAATACTGAACGAATTAGGAATCTGATCCGGAAAGAGAGAGCCAATGGCTGATTTTCACCAGAACGGAAACGTGGCAACGCTGCACAACCTGCGCACCAAATCGGTGGACACGCTAAGTCACGAGCTGACGGCCATCAGCCACAGCCGCAAGATCGGGCTAATCCTGCCATCGCTCTATTCAGAGCTGGAGGGCGAGGCCCTGCCAAAGATCCTCGATGAACTCGCGCAGGTTCCATACCTTCACCGCATCGTCATAGGGTTGGACCGCGCCGACGAGGAACAGTACCGCCATGCGTGCCAGTTCTTCGACCGCCTGCCACAGGACCACATCGTGATCTGGAACGACAGTCCCCGGTTGAAGGACATCCACACGAGGATGGACGGGCTGAATATCGATCCCGGCGAATTGGGCAAGGGACGGAATGTTTGGTTCTGCATGGGCTATATGATGGCCTGCGCTGACACTGCGGTTGTCGCGCTGCATGACTGCGACATCGTCACCTATGACCGGGAACTTCTCGCCCGGCTGGTCTATCCCGTTGCCAACCCGAATTTTCGCTATCAAATGGCCAAGGGGTATTACCCGCGCATCGGTGGCGGCAAGTTGAACGGGCGGGTCAGTCGCCTTTTGGTCAGCCCTATCTTGATCGCACTGAAAAAGGTAATTGGCGACCGCGATTACCTCGATTTCCTGCGCAGCTTCCGCTACCCGCTTTCAGGCGAATTTGCGATGCGTATGCCAATGCTTCCCGACTTGCGGATTCCGAGCGACTGGGGGCTGGAGATCGGCGTATTGTCAGAGGCCTGGCGCAATCTCGCGCCGTCTTCGGTCTGTCAGGTCGAACTGACCGACAACTATGACCACAAGCACCAGCCGGTTTCAAAGGAAGACGCGACCAAAGGACTGTCCCGCATGTCGGTAGACATCTGCAAGGCAATGTTCCGCAAACTGGCCGCAGACGGAACTGTTTTCAGCGAAGAAGTCTTTCGAACTCTGAAAGCCACCTACTACCGCACGGCATTGGACCTTTTGGAAAGTTATCATGCTGACGCGCAGATGAACGGCCTGTCCATTGACCGGCATGCCGAGGAACAGATGATCGAGCTTTTCGCCCAGAACATCATGACAGCTGGTCAGGTCTTCATGGATAACCCATCGGCCACGCCCTTCATTCCGACCTGGAGCCGCGTGCATGCCGCCGATGCCACATTGATGAGTGACTTGCTGGCTGCCGTTTCTGCGGACAGGGATGAATTCGGTTGATCAGGCGCGATTACTGATCCAGCGGCACTGATAGGGCGCCAGAACGATATCATCGCCCGAGGCATCGATTTCCTCGCCCGTCAACAAGTCTACCCAGGTCTCTCCGCCAATCAGGTTGATCGAGAACGGCGAGATTTCGACCTCGTCGAGACTTACGTTATGCAGCGCGAAAATCGACTGGTCGCGGTCCAGTGACTGCCGCCAAACTCCGAAAACACGCGGGTCCAGGTGCAGGGTGAATTGCGTCGCGTTAGGATGAAACGCAGGCTGGGCACAGCGTATCTGGATGCGACGACGCATCTCGGACAAAACCCGTGACTGCGTGCTGTGCGGATCATCCAAAAGCGCCCTCAGCTTCGGATAATCCCAACGGTGACGGTTGATCGCTCTGTTAACCCCGGTCTTTTCCACACCATTCTGGTCGTTTGGCGTCGCCAGAAGCGAGTGGATATAGAATGCCGGTATGCCCTCCAGCGCCATGACGATCGACTGGCTGCACAGGAACCGCTCCAACTGCCAGTCATCTGGTCCCTCGAAGGTTCCCTTCATGGCGTCAAAGAAGGTGATGTTCAGCTCATACGGAGCTTCCCCACCGTCTGGCAGAGACCGCATCGAGACACGACCACCAAAGGATTTTACGGTCTCAACAATCTGCGCCTTGTCATCCTCGGTAATGATGCCCTCGGCCGGGCGCATTCCGATCCCGTCATGGCTGGCCGTGAAGTTCAGATAAGCACAGCCCAGCTGCGCGGGCGGCATCGACACTTGCCAGCGGTGCAGATACTCGGCTGTACCTGACATCATTGCATGCAGGATCAACGGCGGCAGTGAAAAGTTGTAGACCGAATGAGCCTCGTTCCTATTGCCGAAATAGGACAGGTTCTCGACATTCGGGACATTGGTCTCAGTCAACAAAACAAGCGGCTCGACAGCGAAATCGCACAAGACCCGCATCAGCTGAACGATTGCGTGCGTCTGGGGCAGGTGAATGCAGGGCGTACCGACCTCCTTCCAAAGGAAGGCCACCGCATCCAGCCGAATGATCTGCACCCCATTGTCGATATGCAACCGCATGATCCGAAGGAACTCCAGCAGCACCTCGGGATTACGGAAATCCAGATCGACCTGATCGTGGCTGAAGGTACACCAGACATGGCGAGTTCCATCGGCCGTTACGACCTTGCGCAGCAATGGATGCGTGCGAGGCCGGACGACCTCGCTCAGATCCTCTTCCGGCGAGGCCTCGAAGAAGAACTTATCGAATGGTTCGTGACCTTGCAGGTAGCCATTGAACCAAGTTCCCTGGCTGGACACATGGTTCAGCACCAAATCGGACATCAGCTTGAAGTCACCAGAGATACGCCGAATATCGGGCCAGTCGCCCAAATTGGCGTTTACCGCCCGATAGTCGGTTACTGCGAAACCGTCGTCCGACGTATAGGGAAAGAAGGGCAAGATATGGACCGCACTGACCGTGTCGGCCAGATGAGTGTGCAGAAAGTCATGCAGCACATCCAACGGCTTGTGTTTTCCGTCTTGAATGGAATTGCCATAGGTGATGACCATCGCGTCCTTCGATGACCACAACCGGTTTCCCGGCGCACGAGCCCGTTTACGGCGGGGCGCATTGTCGGGCCAGAAGGCGCCGACCACCTGACTGGCAAGGATATTGGCATCGAGATCTGGATAGATCCGCTCGATCAGATCCGCGAGTTTCTGGCTGAGCGTCGGGGTATTGCTGGTCATGGCATCAGGTCGGTCTTGAGTGGTACTTCCTGAATGCACCCGGAGCACATGGCAAACAAGCCAAACCCCCGGATTTGGCGGCGATCTGGCGATTCAACTGAGATTGGCAAATTACTTGCCCGGAATTTAGGCGATGATTGGCCGGATCACGCTGGAACGCCGAGCAAAGCTTCCAATTTTGTATTCCCACCGGTCAGGTCTTTCAGGGTCACCTTGTCCAACTCGGCATAGAATGCCTCCTGAGCCCGCGCAAGAACACCCTGCAACTGACAGCAATCCACGATTGGACAAGTGTTGGTGGAACCCGCAAAACATTCAGCCAAAGGCAGACAACCTTCGAGTTCGCGAAACACTTCGCCTACGGTGATTTCCTCGGGTTTCCGGTTCAGGGTAATTCCGCCCCCGCGGCCCCGCAGGGTCGACAGGACACCGAGGTGTGCCAACTGGTTCACGACTTGGGCCAAGTGGTTCTCGGATGCGTTGCACGCTTCCGCAATCTCGGCCTTCCGGACAATTCGATCCGCATTCACGGCGCAATACATCAAAGCACGCATTGCGATGTTGGTCCGCATGGTGACTCGCATATCTTTGTGTCTCCCTCAAAAACCTGTTTTTCGGCTACAACAATTTCATAGGCTCACCCTTGATCTGGATCAGTTTTCCAATCCGAAGGCCCGCTAAGATTGCATCGATGGGCAAATATCGTATTCAATAGACCCAAAAATGGGGTTGGGCATGGAAAACGAGCAGGCGACTTGGATCGCGGCAGAGATGACAGGGTACTCTACCCGGCTTTGGTCCGTGGATAGTTCTGGCGATATTCTTCGAAAGGCCGAGCTGCCGGCGCTAGAGGCTGCCGCCCTTGCTGCAGCCGCCATTTCCTTCGCCGAGACAGATACTTGTGCTCTGGTCACCTGCGGCGTGCAAAGGGACGGCTTTCGCTCGCTACCAGCCCGTCCGCTAAGCGAAAGCCTGACGGCCAGCGCACTTGGCCCCTTCACACGCATTGGAATCGCGGGCCTAAGTCAGGGAAACCCTGCAGCCGTCACGCGCGGCGCCGAAACACGTATCGCCGGTTTTCTTGAATTAAATCCAGATTACGACGGCGTATTGTGCCTGACCGATCATGAAACGACTTGGGCCCATATTAGCGCCGGGGAAGTCGTGAGCATGCAGGTCTTCGCCAGTTGCGTGCTGGCGCAAAGGTTTCTTGGCAAGAACGAAGATCACTTCGCCAATAGCGAAGGTGACGCCTTTGAGGAAGCCCTGTCGGACACGTTGAGCAAACCCGAACGTATGGCCGCGCGCATTGCGTCGGCCCGGGCCGAGAGCCTCTTGCAAGACGCTGATAGCGACCTGCTTCGAGGCCGGGTCTGGGGCGCACTTCTTGGTGCTGAACTCTCCGCCGCCCGACCCTATTGGCTGGGTCAGCAAGTGGCGGTTGTGGGCGAGTCGAAACTGGCTGGTCTATATACCTCTGCCATGCGCAAACAGGGTCTCTCCCCCATTCAAGCCGATGGCGACGCGATGCTTCTGCGAGGGTTTGCGCTGGCGTGGGGACGTTGCAAATCATAAGCAAGATCTTTGGACAGGATCAGAACCCAGGAATTCACACGCCCCTTGGCTGATGAATTCTTAGGCGCTAAGCTCACGGACGGGGATTTGCCGGACGACCACTCTTCCAACTCCGATGGATGCCCCTTCTTAAGCGGTCTGTGAAACGGAGATATCCGATTCAGCATTTTGGGTTTGAAGACAATACCGGAAGTAGCGGAGGCGTTCTTGCGCCAGATCCCTCGCTACTGAACCACTGGGCGTGGAGCCACCGCTGGCGCAGCAGCCGCCAAAGCCGTGACCACGCCCTCAGAGTGCTGGAGCTCGACCAAGGCGCCAAACCCCTTGCCACTGCCCTCGCTCAAAGAACACTTGCCTGGCAGCTACGCTGGACCGGAGATTTTGAGAAGGCCGAGGAACTATGTGATCAGGCCGAAGAGACCCTCCGAAACCATTCCGACAAGGATTCTCTCGCGGATATCTTCGCCATTCGCGCCCTAATCAACTGCCGACGTGGCATGCTTAAAAGCGCCACGAAGGAACTGGAGGCCGGTCACGGGCTTCTTACCCCGCAGTCAGCGTTGTCCACACGAGTTGATCTGCTTGTCGGCCTTGCCAACCTGCGCCGCTACGAGGGGGCCGTCGATGAGGCCTATCGGTTGCTACACGACGGCCTGTCTTATGCGCACGGCGCCGAAATGGCCTATCTGCGCTTTGCCATCGCCTTAACCCGTCATCACGACAAGGACTACGCAGAGGCAACAGACGCAGCCCTGTTGGCCTTGTCTGCATCGCGCCGGTTCGAAAACCGCGTTGTAACACCCTATGTGTTGTGCGTTCTTTCAAAATGCCACCTGCACCACGGTTTGTTGGATCAGGCAGAGTCCTGTTTGGGCGAGGGGCTTGAAGCTGCATTGGACAATCAGGACCCCCGCGTACAATGCCAACTATTAGCAACACGTGCGGAAATCGCGCTGAGGCGCGGGCAAACCGTTTTTGCTCAAGAATTGATGGAAAACGTCCGGGATCTGATCAAACTCCACTCCTATCCTTTGTGGCATTTGGATTTCAGCAGGACCACTTTGGAGCAACTCGAAACCCTGCCCGAGTAACAGCGATTCACCCTTTGCATTCATCGCCCGCAACCCTATAGTCAGCCGTCACGGCCAATGCCCCTTTGGCGCCCGGAACCACGTAGCCATGACTGTATCCTCGTCGCTCTCCCCCTCTGACACGCGTGAATTACGTCACGCATTCGGATGCTTTGCGACCGGGATCACATTGGTAACAACTCGAACGGAGACAGGCCCCGTCGGCTTTATCGCGAATAGCTTTTCCTCGTTGTCGCTGTCGCCTCCGCTGCTGATGTGGGCGGTGTCCAATACTGCACGCCGCAGAGACCATTTCATCAACGCAGACCACTTCACCGTACATGTTTTGCGTGGAGACCATGACCTGATCTGCAAAGGTTTTACCTCCCGCTCAGACGCGTTTGATGGCTTGGACGTCAGCATCAATGGCCGAGGCACCCCAGTTCTTTCCGATTGTCTGGCACGGTTCGATTGCAGCCGCTACGCCACCTACCCCGGTGGCGACCACCAGATCATTCTGGGCGAGATCGAAGCCTTCCAACATAACCGCGGTTCGGGCCTCGTTTACCATCAGGGCGGCTATCACAAGCTTGGCTCCGACAAGAGTTAATAAATTTACCGGTATTTTCTTCTTCCTGTCACAAACCTGCCAGAAACCTGACCGAGGGTAAGGCTCCGCATTGGGAAATGCGGTGGGAAATACTAGGAGGAAGACTGATGTGGAGACCCCTGGCTGCGGCCGCGCTTGGTTTCTTTGCACTTACGGGCAGCGCTCTGGCGCAAAGCTGGTTGCTGGACCCGGCTGTTTCAGAAGTATCGTTCGGATCGATCAAGAAAGACAACGTCGGCGAGGTGCATCGCTTCGACCGTATCGATGGCTTTGTAACCAAGGACGGAGCAGTGCAGATCGCGCTGGACCTGACGTCCGTTAATACCAACATCGATGTACGCAATTCGCGGCTTGTCGAGCACCTGTTCGGTGATTTTGGCGCCGCTGCGATCCGCACCCAGATCGACATGGGGCGACTCGCGCAGATGCAGGTTGGCGATGTCGAGATTTTCTCTGTCTACGGCACGCTGGACTTCCTTGGGCTGACCCATGATCTGCAGCTGGATATGGTCGTCGCACGCCTGTCGGACTCTCGTGTCATGGCTTCAAGTCGCAACATGATCTTCCTGAATGCCGAGGATCTCGGCCTGTCGAAAGGGCTCGAGAAGCTGGCCGAACTTGCCAAGCTGCCGGGCATCACCAGCGCTGTACCAATCACTCTGCGCTTCGTGTTCAACAGTGACGGCACCCAAAGCGCCCCGGTCGAGGTAGCGACAGCCAACACCACACTCAGCCATAGTGGCAATGCGCAGCGAGGCATCAAAGTCTACATGCGCTGTTTTGCGTGCCATTCGGTCAAGGAAGGTCGCCACGGCACTGGCCCCTCGCTGCACGGTGTCATGGGGCGTCCTGCCGGAACGCAGGACGGCTATCAATATTCAGGAGCCATGACTGGCGCGGGGATCACCTGGTCCGAGGACGTTATGGCAGCTTTCCTGTCCAACCCGACCCAATACCTGCCCGGCACCTCGATGGCCTTTGAAGGGCTGTATGACGAGCAGGACATTGCGGACCTGCTGTCCTATCTGAACTCTCTGTAATCCAAATGCAGAACAAAAAAGGCGCGCCGATTGGCGCGCCTTTTCGTTTGTCGGTTGGGTCGGATTAAACCAGACGCTCAACCATCATCTTCTTGATCTCGGCGATTGCCTTGGCCGGGTTCAGGCCTTTCGGGCAGGTTTTCGAGCAGTTCATAATCGTGTGGCAGCGGTATAGCTTGAAGGGGTCTTCCAGCGCATCCAGACGCTCGCCAGTGGCTTCATCGCGCGAGTCGATGATCCAGCGATAGGCGTGTAACAGGGCTGCCGGACCAAGATAGCGGTCGCCATTCCACCAGTAGCTGGGACAAGAAGTCGAGCAGCTGGCGCACATCACGCATTCATACAGGCCATCAAGCTTCTTGCGGTCCTCGATGGACTGCCTCCACTCTTTCGCCGGACGGTTGGTCTTGGTTTCCAGCCACGGCATGACCGAGGCGTGCTGCGCATAGAAGTGGGTCAGGTCCGGGATCAGGTCCTTGACCACCGGCATGTGCGGCAGCGGGTAGATTTTGACGTCGCCCTTGATCTCGTCCAGACCATAGATACAGGCCAGCGTGTTGATCCCGTCGATGTTCATCGCACAGGAGCCACAGATGCCTTCGCGGCAGGACCGGCGGAAGGTCAGCGTCGGGTCGATCTCGTTCTTGATCTTGATCAGCGCGTCCAGAACCATCGGGCCGCACTT
>CAYFXM010000078.1:0-3604 GCA_964346965.1 uncultured Actibacterium sp.
GTCCTGTATCCGCCACGGCGAAGATGACTTCACCCTGATGACCGCCGCCTTGGCCCAGTGGCACGACTTTGAGGTTCTCTCCCGCGTCTTGCCCGACGGCCTGCCGCTGACCGACATCACCAAATCCGTCACCACGATGCTGGTCACCGGCCCCAAGTCTCGAGATCTGTTCGCAGGGATCTCGGACGCCGACCTGACCCTTGGCTGGCTGTCTCATCAACAAGCGATGGTCGCGGGCAAACCCGCCATGCTGGCGCGGGTGTCTTTCATCGGAGAGCTGGGGTGGGAGGTTCATGTCGGTACCTCTGACGCGGCCGAGGTCTACACCGCAATCCGCGACGCGGGTGCCACGCCCTTCGGGATGTATGCGCTGGACGCCATGCGGATCGAGAAGGGCTATCTGACGTGGAAGGGGGACCTATCGACCGATTACAGCCTGCTGGAAACCAACCTTGGCCGCTTCGTCCGCCTGCAAAAGCCGCAGGATTTCCCCGGCAAAGCCGCGCTGATCGCCGAGGAAGAGGCAGGCGTCACCAAACGCATGGTCACGCTGGTTTTGGAGCCCGGCGAACAGGATGCGCCTTACATGGCGGCGGTCTTCAACGGCGATGCGCGGGTGGGCGAGGTTCTGTCCTCAGCCTATGGCTACCGGGTCGAGAAGGCCATTGCGATGGCCATGCTGGACGTGGGCAGCGCCGCGCCGGGCACCGAAGTTCAGGTGGAGGTCTACGGCAAACTGCTAACAGCCACGGTCCAAGACGACGCCCCGCTTTGGGACCCTGAAAACGCGCGTATCCGCGCCTGATAGGACGAAAGAGGTTCACTATGGCAATTCCTCCGAACAAGGCGCGGGTTGTGATCGTGGGGGGCGGCGTGATTGGCTGCTCGGTCGCGTATCACCTGACGAAACTGGGCTGGACGGATGTGGTCCTACTGGAGCGCAAACAGCTGACCTCTGGCACCACGTGGCACGCGGCAGGTCTGATCGCGCAGCTGCGGGCGACACAGAATATGACGCGTTTGGCGAAATATAGCCAAGAACTCTACGGCCAGCTGGAAGAGGAGACCGGCGTCGCGACGGGCTTCCGCCGCAATGGCTCGATCACGCTGGCGCTTAGCGAAGAGCGGAAGGAAGAGATCTTGCGCCAAGCCTCGATGGCGAAGGCCTTTGGGGTTGAGGTGGAACAGATCAGCCCGGAAGAGGCGCTGAAGATGCACCCGCATGTGAATATCGACGGGGTCACAGCGGCGGTCTATCTGGACAAGGACGGGCAGGGCGATCCGGCCAATATCGCGCTGGCCATGGCGCGCGGGGCCAAGAACCGCGGCGCCAAGGTGATCGAACGCACCAAGGTCACCGGGTACCGCAAAGAGGGGCGTCGGATCACCGCTGTCGAGTGGAAGAACGCAGACGGCCAAGGCGTGATCGACTGCGATCACGTGGTGAATTGCGCCGGCATGTGGGGCCGTGAGGTTGGCCGCCAAATGGGCGTGAACGTGCCCCTGCAGGCCTGCGAGCACTTCTACATCGTCACTGACACCGTGCCCGGGCTGACGCAGCTGCCCGTGCTGCGCGTGCCCGAAGAATGCGCCTATTACAAAGAAGACGCGGGCAAGATGCTGCTTGGCGCCTTTGAGCCCAATGCCAAGCCCTGGGGCATGAACGGCATCCCCGACGATTTCGAATTCGACCAGCTGCCCGAGGATTTCGACCATTTTGAGCCGATCCTAGAGGCCGCCGTGAACCGTCTGCCGATGCTGGCAGAGACCGGCATTCATACCTTCTTCAACGGCCCGGAAAGCTTTACCCCCGACGACGCCTATCACCTTGGCCAAGCGCCCGAGATGGACAATGTCTGGGTCGCGGCGGGGTTCAACTCTATTGGGATTCAATCTGCAGGCGGGGCGGGCATGGCCTTGGCCGCATGGTTGGACGAGGGGCAAAAACCCTTTGATTTGGGAGATGTTGATATCGCCCGAATGCAGCCCTTCCAGGGCAACAAACACTACCTGTTCGAGCGGTCGAAAGAAACGCTCGGGCTGCTTTTCGCCGATCACTTCCCCTACCGTCAAAAGGCCACCGCGCGGGGCATTCGCCGCTCTCCCTTGCACGAGGCTTTGAAAGCGGAAGGGGCGGTGTTCGGCGAATTTGCAGGGTGGGAACGCGCCAACTGGTTCGCCGATGCGGGCCAAGAGCGCGAGTATCGCTACACCTGGAAGCGCCAGAACTGGTTCGAAAATTCGGCCCGCGAACACAAAGCCATCCGCGAGAATGTCGGGATCTACGACATGACCTCGTTTGGGAAAATCCGGGTCGAAGGCCCCGATGCCGAGGCCTTCCTGAACCATGTCTCCGCCAGCAACCTGTCGGTGCCGGTGGGCAAGATCGTCTATAGCCAGTTCCTGAACGCCTCTGGCGGGATCGAGGCCGACGTGACCATCACCCGACTGGCATACGACGCCTATCTGGTTGTCACCCCGGCAGCGACCCGGGTGGCCGATCAGGCGTGGCTGCGTCGTCATGTGGGCGATCACCGCGTGGTCGTCACCGATATGACCGCGGCAGAGGCCGTGATCTGCGTGATGGGCCCCAAATCGCGGGCGCTGCTGCAAAAAGTCTCGCCCAGCGATTTCAGCAACGCCGCCAACCCCTTTGGCACCTGCCAAGAGATCGAGATCGGCATGGGCCTCGCCCGCGCGCATCGCGTGACCTATGTGGGCGAGCTTGGGTGGGAGCTGTATGTCTCGACCGATATGGCCGCCCATGTGTTTGAGGTTCTGCAAGAGGCCGGGCGCGAGATGGACGCCAAGCTGTGCGGCCTGCACATGATGGACAGTTGCCGGATCGAAAAGGGTTTCCGCCACTTCGGCCACGACATTTCCAGTGAGGATCACATTCTGGAAGCGGGCCTTGGCTTTGCCATCAAGAAGACGGATGCCGATTTCATCGGCCGCGCAGCGATCGAGACCAAGCGCGAACAGGGCTTGGAGAAACGCATGGTCCAGTTCCTGCTTACCGACCCCGAGCCGCTTCTCTACCACGCCGAACCCGTCCTGCGGGATGGCGAAACCGTCGGCTATCTGACCTCTGGCAACTATGGTCACCACCTTGGGGCCGCCGTTGGCATGGGATACGTGCCCTGCGCTGGCGAGAACGTGCAGGATGTGTTGGCCTCAAGCTACGAAATTGAAGTGGCAGGGCAGCGATTTACTGCAACCGCCTCTCTCAAACCCTTTTACGACCCGAAATCCGAACGTGTGAAAGTCTGACCTATGAAGAAAATTTGCCTGACTGTGGCATGCCCCTCGAAACGCGGCATCGTTTCGGCCGTTTCGACCTATTTGGCCGAGAATGGGTGCAACATCACCGACAGTTCTCAGTTCGATGATTTGGAGACCGGAAAGTTTTTCATGCGGATTAGTTTCTTCTCTGAAGAAGGCGCGACGTTTGAAGAACTGCGTGACGGGTTTGCCGAGACCGCGAAACCGTTTGAAATGGACTATGCCTTCCACGACGAGAGCAAGAAGATGAAAGTCATCGTTATGGTCTCGCGCTTCGGCCATTGCCTGAACGACCTGCTTTACCGCGTGAAAATTGGTGCCC
>CAYFXM010000078.1:3667-11471 GCA_964346965.1 uncultured Actibacterium sp.
TGCGGACATTCCGTTCTACCACATCAAGGTGACCAAGCAGAACAAGCCCGAAGCCGAGGCCGCGATCATGAACGTGGTCGAGGACACCGGTGCTGAGTTGATCGTTCTGGCGCGCTACATGCAGATTCTGTCGGACGAGATGTGTCAGAAAATGTCGGGTCGTATCATCAACATTCACCACTCGTTCCTGCCATCGTTCAAGGGAGCGAACCCCTACAAGCAGGCTTATGAACGTGGTGTGAAGCTGATCGGAGCGACGTCTCATTACGTGACTGTCGATCTGGACGAAGGCCCGATTATCGAACAGGACATCGTACGCATTACCCACGCCCAATCGGCGTTGGACTACGTGTCATTGGGCCGTGACGTGGAGAGTCAGGTTCTGGCGCGGGCGGTGCATGCCCACGCCCATCACCGCGCCTTTCTGAACGGCAACAAAACGGTGGTCTTCCCGGCGTCTCCGGGCAGTTTCTCCTCGGAACGAATGGGCTAGGGTCTTCCAGCCTCCTCGATCGCTTCGGCGATCAAGGAGATACCTTCTTCGATACGCTTGGCGCGGATAGAAGAATACGCCAGCCGGAAGTGTGCTTGATCCGGCGTTCGGCGGGCGAAGAAGGCGTGTCCGGGTTCGATCAACACGCTTTTTTGCTGCAAATCTGCGGCAAGTTTCGCCGTATCGATGTGGTTTGGCGCTCGCATCCAGAAAGACGACCCACCGTAGATTTCGTTACTGGAGGGGGTCAGACCGTATTTGCGGATACTTTCTTCCATGATTCCCCGCCGTCTGCGGAAGGTCCGGGACATACGCGCAAGCTGCGCGTCGAAATGGCCTAGCGAAAGGAAATAGGCCGCGGTTCGCTGAATATGGCTAGGCGGGTGCCGCAGAACGATCGACCGCAGCGCACGCAATTCTCGGATCAAAGGTCGGGCCGCCACCACGTAGCCTAGCCGAAGCCCCGGAAAGAGTGATTTCGAAAACGATCCCACGTAAACGACAGACCCGGCCTGATCCAGTGACTTCAGGGCCGGAGAGGGGGACTTCAGGAACGAAACTTCGAACTCGTAGTCATCCTCGACAATGACGAACCCGTCCCGTTGCGCCTGGTCTAGCATCGCTTTTCGGCGGCCCAACGGCATGGTGACATTGGTGGGGCAGTGGTGGCTGGGTGTGGTGAAGACCAGGTCGGCATCTGTCGGGATCAGGTCGGGCGGAAGGCCGTCCTTGTCGACGTCGATGGCGGTGGTTCTGCAGTGAACCTGATCCAGTACTTCGCGCAGACCGGGGTAACACGGGTTTTCCACGACCGCGTGACGCTCTGACCCAAGTAAGACCTGTGAAGTCAGCCACAGCGCGTTCTGCGAGCCCATGGTGATCAAGATTTCATCCGGATTTGCCCGGATACCCCGGCGCGGCAGAATCTGGCGCAGAATGAATTCGACCAGCATCGGGTCGTCATGCTGGTAATGGTCAGTAGCAAGAGTGTCGAAATCTTTGCGACCAACTGCGCGCAACGCACAGGTGCGCCAGTTGCGATGGTCGAACAGCGACGGGTCCGACTGGCCGTAGATGAACGGATAGCGAAAGTCGCGCCAGTTCGGCGGGCGGGAAATCTGTTCCCTTTGATGAAAGCTGCGCGCCAGCTTTTCAGACCAGTCGATTCCCCCTTCACGTGCGACTACGATATCGTTGAAGGTCGGTCTCTTTGGCGCGGTCTCGGCGACGAAATACCCCGAGCGCCCCTTCGAGATCAGATAGTCATTCGCAACCAGCTCGGTATAGGCGAGAGTGACGGTAATTCGTGCAACCCCCAGATGCTCTGCCAGCTTTCGAGTCGACGGCATCCGCTCTCCGACGACGCAGCGGCCCGACACGATCGCCTCCGAGACAACCTGTTGAATCTGTTGCTGTAACGTGGCTTCGCTCCCGGCAGGGAGCAAGAACATCTCGGGGGGGATTGCCATAACTGGACCTATTGCGCCGGGCGTTTGGTCTTATCATAGGGGCCTGCGCCGCCCGGTACAATTGATCAGTCTAGCCAAAGACCTTGGTCAGGGCGTGGTCCATCGCCTCGGTAATGGCGTCGATGTCGTCGGCGGTGGCAATCAGAGCCGGCGACAAGCAGAGCGTGTTATTGAAACCTGGAAGAGAACGGTTGGTCGCGCCGATGATTACTCCTTGGGCCATACAATCCGCCAAAACGGCTTGAACCTGCGCCTCTGAGACAGGCTCTTTGCTGTCGCGGTCCTTCACCAATTCAGCGCCGCAGAACAAGCCGATACCCCGGATGTCGCCAATCACGCTGTGTTTTTCCATCAGGGTCTGAAGGTTCCCCATCAGGCGCTCACCCATGGCGGTGGTGTTCTCCAGCAGGTTTTCATCTTCGATGATGCGCATGTTCTCCAGCGCCGCTACGGGGCCAGCGGTACATCCACCGAAGGTCGAGATATCGCGGAAATGGTTCATCGGGTCCGAGGCGTCGTCCTTGAACATCTCGAATACCCGCTCTGTGGTGACGGTGCAGGCGATCGCGGCATAGCCAGAGGCCACGCCCTTGGCCATGGTCACGAAGTCCGGTTCGATCCCGAAGTGTTGATATCCGAACCATTTGCCGGTGCGACCGATGCCGCAAACAACTTCGTCGATATGCAGCAAAACGTCATACTTGCGGCAGATTTCCTGAACGCGCGGCCAATAGCCGTCAGGAGGCGTGATAACGCCACCACCGGCGGTCACCGGTTCGAGGCACAGTGCCCCGACGGTGTCAGGCCCTTCGCGCAGGATGACCTCTTCAATGGCGTCCGCTGCGCGCTCGCCATAGTTTTCGACGTCCCACTGTGCGCGGTACTCCATGCAATGGGGGACCGAGACGAAGCCGGGAGTGTAAGGACCATATTGCGCGTTGCGTTCCGGCTGGCCGCCTGCGGACATCGTAGCAATGGTCGCGCCGTGATAGTCACGCTCGCGATAGAGGATCTTGTGCTTCTTCCCGCCATAACGCTTATGCGCGATCTGGCGAACCATCTTGAAGACTTTCTCGTTCGCCTCGCTGCCGGAGTTCACATAATAAACCCGGCTCATCCCCGGCATTTTGTCGATCAATTGTTGCGCGAATTGTGAACCGGGAATCGAACCGGCCGACTGCGCAAAATAATTCAGCTTCACCAACTGGTCGCGGACCGCATCCGCTATCGACTCGCGCCCGTATCCCACGTTTACCGTCCAAACGCCGCCGGACACGGCATCGAGATGTTCTTTCCCGGTGGCATCCCAAAGCCGCATGCCTTTGCCTTCGACCATGACTTTCGGATCAACCTTTTCCAGCCCTTTGTGCTGAAAAAGGTGATGCCAAACATGCGCCTTATCGGCGGCGACGACATCGTCGAAGTCATTTATGGATACTGAGCGGGTCACGGCGGCACTCCATCTTCATGGGTAAGGTCATTTTTAAGTAGGCAATCTTGAAACCGTTTCCACGGCTCGTGGCCTCGTTGAATAACAATTGAGATGAATAGAGCGACACGAGTAGGTCCAGATGGTATATAAAATTAGGTCCAGATGCGTGTACTTGTTGTGAGAAGCGAAATAGGCTTTCTTTAATTTCACCGAGGTGCATGCGAGAGCCGCCCAATAGAAGGTCTGCGCGCATTGCTCAAGAATAACAAAGCTGGCTGCCAGAAGTCCGCAAAGTTCAACCAAGGAGATCACCATGAAAACACTCACCAAGCTACTTGCGGGATCGGCTCTGCTGGTCAGCGCCCAAGCCGCTGCCGCCGAAGACATCACCGTGGCTTACTTCCTCGAATGGCCGATGCCGTTCGAATATGCCAAGCAGATGGGCACCTATGACGAAGAACTGGGTGTAAAGGTCAATTGGGTAAGCTTTGAAAGCGGCGTAAAGATGTCGGCGGCAATGGCGTCGGGTGACGTTCATCTTTCAGTCAGTCAGGGTTTGCCGCCCTTCGTGGTTGCCACCAGCGCGGGTCAAGACCTTCAGATCCTCGACGTCGCGGTATCCTATGCTGACAACGATAACTGTGTCGTGCGTTCGGAACTGGAGATCGACAAGTCGAACGCTGGTGAATTGGCCGGTAAGAAAGTTGCCGTCCCGCTAGGCACCGCCGCGCACTATGGCTTCCTCAAGCAAATGAGTCACTTTGGCGTAGACGTCGCTTCGATGGACGTCGTGGACATGGATCCGCCTGACGCCGCAGCTGCGATCGCGCAGGGTTCCATCGACATGTTCTGTGGCTGGGGTGGCTCGCTGCGTCGCGCGCTGGAGCATGGTAACGTGTTGCTGACCGGCGATGAGAAAACTGAACTGGGTATTCTGGTATTCGACGTCACGTCGGGTCCGGCGGACTGGGTCGCCGAAAACAGCGAACTAGTTGCCAAGTTCCTGAAAGTGACCGCAGACGCCAACGCGATGTGGGCAGACGAAGCGAACCGTGCCAAGATGCTTCCGGTCATCGCCAAGGACGCGGGTATGGATGAAGACGCGACGGCTAGCACCATTGCTACCTTCTCCTTCCCGACCGTTGAAGAGCAGCTTGCAGAAGGCTGGCTGGGCGGAAACGCGCAAGCCTTCATGAAAGGCGTCGCAGACGTCTTCGTTGAGGCTGGCAGCATCGACGGTGCTCTGGACACCTACGAAAATAACGTCAACACCGGACCGCTTAGCTCGGCTGGCAACATGTAAGTGCTAATAACCAGAGGCGGCAGGGATGACTTGCCGCCTCGTCTCTTGTGGCATGTTCAATAGTCACGCGGTTTCTGAAACTTAAGGCAGGAGCGATAAGCACAGCCTATGTCCGGATTATCTATCGAAAACATCTCTATGCGGTTCGAACTCCCAAATGGGACTGCCGTGCAAGCTCTCCAAGATGTCTCTCTTCATCTGAAAGAGGGAGAATTGATGAGCGTGCTCGGGCCTTCAGGCTGCGGTAAGACCACGCTTTTAAATATCGTTGCTGGATTCCTTGCTCCGACCGAAGGCAAGATCGTGATGAACGGCCACACCGTAACCGGCCCCGACGCTGAACGAGGCATGGTCTTTCAGCAGGGCGCGCTGTTCGAATGGATGGACGTACGCGAGAACGTCAGTTTTGGCCCGCGCATGAAAGGTCAAACCGAAGCGGAGTGGGGCAAAAATGTCGACCACCTTCTAGAGGTGACAGGTCTGGGAGATTTCAAGGACAAAGCCATTTATGAATTGTCAGGCGGTATGCAGCAACGCGTTGCCTTGGCCCGCTGTCTGGCAAATGATCCCGACGTGATCCTAATGGATGAACCGCTTGGCGCGCTGGATGCACTGACTCGCGAGAAGATGCAGGGCCTTGTCCTGAAGCTGTGGAAAGAAACCGGTAAGACCATCATCCTGATCACCCACTCCGTGGAAGAAGCGTTGCTTTTAGGAGAGCGTCTTCTAGTCATGGCCCCGCGTCCCGGGCGCATTCATAAGGAATATAAGCTTCCATTCGCCGAGATGGGCGTTGGAGCTGACCTGCGCGAAGTGAAGAAGGCGGAGGGCTATGCCGAAACGCGCGAAGAAATCCTCGAGATGATCTGGAACATGGAAGAAGAAATCATGGGACGAACGGAGGAAATGGCATGATCGGCTTTATCATCCTCTTCGTATATGTTGCCATTTTCACGGTCTCATTCCTTGCCGTGCGCTTCTTGGTGCATCGCACTACGACGGATTTCACAGCGCTGAAAACTGTTACTTTCGGCGATGAAAGCGCCGTGAAGTCGAACCGCATCGCCTCGGTGGTCTCAGTTTTGACCATCTTCCTGATTTGGGGGTCTTTCACAGGGTCGTCGTGGGTGCCGGGCTTCTTGCACGCACCGGGACCTTTCGTCGGAGAAACGAGTTTCACCTATACGCTGCAAACTGAGAGCGGCGAGAAGGACGATGCGACGGTCCATGTCCGTGTGTTCGATTTCGGCGAAGAAACCGCCAAGTTCGAGGTTGAGCCGGGCGAGGGTATCGCCAAGGACGATGCCGTGGCCATGCCCGCCTCGCGCTCGGCCACCGTGCTGTTCGACAAAAATGACGAAGTGAAGCGCAAAGACGGTGCCAAGGTCGTAGCGATTGACGGTGTTGCGATCACCCCTGGCGGAGAAATTCAAACTCCTGCCGGTAGATTTGCACTAACCGCCAAGGGCGCGATCAGCTTTTCACCTCCCAAGGGCCTTCAGATGGAGCCGATCTGGCTGCCACCCCCCGAAGCTGTTGTAGGGCGAGTTGTAGAGATCGCCAACGAGGGTTACCGCGATAGCACCTTGGCCAAGCACTTGGGGTATTCCCTGTTCCGCGTGGTCGCTGGTTTCCTCTTGGGTGCGCTTCTGGGCATTCCGCTTGGCTATGCGATGGGGCTTAGCAATTGGTTCCGCGGTTGGTTCGAGCCCATCGTCGAGTTCATGCGCCCCGTGCCGCCCTTGGCGCTGATCCCTCTTGTCATCATCTGGTTTGGTATTGGTGAGACAGGCAAAATTATCCTGCTATTCCTAGCCTCACTTTGGATCATGGCCATTTCGGCGCGGGCTGGCGTTTCTGGTGTGGCTATTTCGAAAGTTCACGCCGCTTACTCGCTTGGCGCGAGCAAGTACCAGATCATGCGGCACGTGATCATGCCCAACTCTCTACCCGAGATATTCACCGGCGCGCGCGTCGCCATGGGTGTCTGTTGGGGTACAGTGGTCGCAGCCGAGCTGGTTGCTGCATCAGAAGGTGCGGGCATGATGATCATGGTGGCATCAAAGTTCCAACTAACGGACATCGTATTGATGGGGATTATCCTCATCGGTGTGATTGGCTTTGGGATCGATGTCTTGATGCGCAAAGCCGAGACCTATCTCGTGCCTTGGAAGGGTAAGCACTGATCGGGCATTTCGAATCCAAAGCGGGGCAATGCGAACCAACCCCGGAGCGGAGCTAGAGGCCCGACATCAACAATGTTCGATAAAGTAAATCGTCCAAAGTTCAGCGCTGCCACTTTTGCGTGGCAGCGCTTTTTCTTTGAAGTGAAATGGGTCCGCTGGCCGGTCTGGGCACCTTTTGCGAGAGGCACTGCGGGGTTCTCCAGCAGTAATGTGTCGAAAATGTTAATAAATTGCCCTGAAATTCATCAAAGGGCTTTACAGGCGGGCTTCAAATTAGCGTTTATTGAGTATGCGATAGTACACGCTTCACGGTTTGGAAGGACGCAAGGTTGAAGCCGACAAATACCTCGAACCCGGAATACTTCCACAAGGTTGTAGACTGCCAGTATGCGTGCCCCGCTCACACCCCGGTGCCCGCCTATATTCGCCTCATTGCTCAGGAACGTTACACAGACGCTTATCTCGTCAATTGGGAAAGCAATGTGTTTCCAGGTGTACTTGGGCGGACATGCGACCGCCCCTGCGAGCCCGCATGTCGTCGCGGCCGCGTGGAAGACGAACCGGTTGCCATCTGTCGTCTGAAGCGAGTTGCGGCGGATTTCAAAGATGACATAGCTGGAGCGCTGCCAAAGGCTGGCAAGCCGAACGGCAAGAAAATCGCGCTGGTCGGGGGAGGCCCGGCTTCTCTAACCGTCGCGCGTGATCTGGCGCCATTGGGATATGAACTGCATCTGTACGACGCTCAGGCGAAGGGCGGTGGGTTCATGCGGTCGGAGATTCCCTCTTTCCGCTTGCCCGAAGACGTGTTGGACGAGGAAGTGGGCTATGTGCTGGACATGGGGATCAAGGCCCATTTCAACACCTATATCGACAGCATGGCAGAGTTGCTCGAGAAAGACTACGACGCCATCTTCGTCGGGT
>CAYFXM010000079.1:0-11264 GCA_964346965.1 uncultured Actibacterium sp.
AAGGAAGAAGCGGTTGCTTTGGGCTTTGTGGATGAAGCCACCTTTGACGCCGTGGTTCGCCCGGAACAGATGATCGGCCCCAAGGACTGATGTCCAAGGTCGTGAACCTTAGAACAGCTCGCAAGGCGCAACAGCGCCTTGCGAAACGCCAAAAGGCGGATCAAAACGCCACGCTGCATGGCCGCAGCAAATCCCAGAAAAATCTGGAAGAAAACGAAACAGACCGGCAGGTCGCGTTTCTGGACGCCCATAAACGAGATGACACGTGAGCGAGCGGCCAGAGAAGCATTCCCTTACTCTACGGGGTCATCGAACAAGTGTTTCCCTAGAACGTGAATTCTGGTCCGAGTTTCGAGCGATATCCGCCGCCCGCAACATACCAATCAATCAGCTTGCCGCACAGATTGATGAAGAACGTGGAGACCGTATGGGCCTTGCCTCGGCCATCCGTTTATTTGTGTTGGCAAATCTCAAGTCGCGCCTTGGCGACGACTAACCCGCAAGCGCGGCACGCACACGCTCGCTTCGACTAAGCTCTCCCAACCGACGAGGAACCGCGCCTTGCGCCTGACACGCCAGACGTAGATCGCGCTTGCAGAGTTCTAACATTTCCCTGCGAGCCGCCCTCGTTTCCGGTTCACGCTTAACCACTTCTTTCGATCGCACCCAGAAAAAATCCGGCACCGCGATACGCCAACGCGCCCTTTGCAGAAGCACAGAATCCCGTGCTTCAGAACCAACTACACCACCCATGCCTCAACCTGTTTTTATTTTTGATCAGAGTGTTGAAAGCAGTGAATCACAAAATTGCCACATTTGATAACGAAACCTTACCGCTCGACATAGCGCGAGGAAAAATGGGGCAAAAATGACTCACATTTCCAAACTAACCGAGAGTACAACGGCTTTTACGCCAAGTTCTCTTGATCAGAGCCTATTCTGCTCGGTCCATACGCAGTCTTATCCCGTTGCGGGAACGGACAGTTAAATAAGCAGAAGGCTGAGGCTCGGCGCTCTCGACAGGTTCGAATTTCCAATCTCGCACAAGGCGCGACAACATAAGGCACGCCTCCATCATCGCAAATCCCGCGCCAGGACAGACACGTGGACCAGTCGAAAAGGGCAAAAAGGCCGACTGCAGGGCCTTCCTTTGGGCTGGGTCGTCAAAACGCGCCGGATCGAAAGTATCGGGATACGACCAATACCGGTCGTTGCGATGCAAGTGCCATGGGCTAATGACCAACTGGCTTCCGGGCTTGATGTCGCGGCCTCTGAACTTGTTGGGGCCTGTGGATTCCCTCACCATCATCGGTACCGGTGGATAAAGGCGAAGAGTCTCGCGGAATACAGACCGGGTGGTCTTGAGCAGCGACAATTTTGAAAAGTGAGGTTCATCCCAAAACGCGTTGCCTTCCCTGCGAATGGCCTCTTGCGCGCCTGTATCCAGCGACACAAGGTAGAGCGCCCAGGCAAGTGCCGAAGCGGAGGTCTCATGTCCGGCCAGCAGGAAAATGGCGACCTGATCGACCATCTCATCGTTGGTCAGAGCCTTCCCGCTTTCCGGGTCGGTGAACGTCATGATCTTCGTACACAGATCGTCCGGTGCCTGCCCTGCCGTGATCTGAGCGCGACGTTCCATCGTCAGTTTCAGGATCATTTCGCGGATCCGTTTAGCGGATTGTCGAGTTTGACCGCGATGTGGACGAGGCATCCAGCGTGGCAGCGGTATGAAGGCTGCGAAGTTCAGTAGCGGCTGGCTTTGCTGGTAGCGACGGAATTCCTGGTAAATCAGGTCCGCTATTGGAGTCTCAATTGGAATGGAAAAAAGAGCACGAAAGATCACATCTGCGGCCGCGTGGCTGCAAAGTGGCTCCACATCGGCTTCAGCGGGTTCTATTTGATCGCTTGCAGCGACGGCCGCGTCGCAGACCGATTGGAAACTGTCCTTAAGCCTTCCATGCGCAAAGGCCGGGTCGATGATCCTACGTTGCCGCTTCCATGTATCACCATTTGTCAGAAAGACAGACTGCCCCAGCAAAGGACGCAATCCCTCGGCGATCCGTTCTGACTTAGGAAAATCGTCAGGACGTTCTTTCAGAACGACATCGATCAGTTCTGGCTGATTCAATAGGTAGGACCGGAAAAACGGTGTGCGAAAACCAGCCATCTTGGCACGATAGAGGTGCTCTGGTTGGGCCGAAAGCAGGTCTTGCCGGAACAAGCGCAGATATCGCCATAGGTTGACGCGCCTGGCTCGATGCTGTGGTTTCGGCGGGATGATCATGCGACGTCTCGATAGCCCGATAACGGGGTTTCAACGCGACTGGAAGACGGTGCGCGACCAGAAAATCGTTGGGCCAGCGTTTGCGGGCCGGCAGTGATCCGGAAATAGTCAAAGCGTTCCGGGCTGTCGAAGGCGCATAGGTATTGAAAGTGCAGCCGGAAAAACCGCCAGCGAAGGGCTTTCCACCGTTTAGGACTCAGTGTTTGTGTAAAGGCTGCGGACACCACCAAGGGGCCGCTTTTTTTCGACGTGGCAACTCCGGTTACCGAAACCGGATCACATAGCGCGAAGGAACAACCGTCACCCGGTGCCGAAACATCCAACCAGAAAATATCCTCGCGCTCGGAAAGAGCCTGTAAATCGCGGCGCAACTCCGTGGCCTCCGGCAGGAAGCTGACCATCGGCACGACCTGTCCCAATGAAAGGAACGAGAGTGCGGAGTCATCCTGTGTTCTATGTAATGACGCAAGAACCGATACGCCGAGATACGCACCAGAGGAATGCCCGACTACCAAAACTTCGTCAGGAGAATCTTCCAACGCACTGGAAATCCGCGCTCGGAAGTCAGCTAAACGCTGCTGCAGCTCTGGCGTATAAGCCCCATTCAAATGGGCCGAAAACGCGAAGTCATGCATCAGGTAATAGGCAAAAAGCCGATTGTCCCACTCCCGAAACAGCGCCAAAACGGGCCAAATCGCCAACAAACCAATCCACTCTCCAAACGGCAAGCCCGCCTGCGCCAACAAGGCCCCGGCAACGCGCGCCACAACCATAGCCACAACAAGTTGCAGAAGAAGGATTCCCACCGGGTATAGCGCGGCGATAACCGGTCCCTTTCGAAGACGCATCAGTCGGAATAGTGCACCGGACGCTATATAGCGCCACGAGGTCGCGAGGAGCTGTCCATAGGTTGCAAGAATACCGGCCCGCATCGAGTTTTTAACAATGTCGGACCATTCGAGAATTTCAATTTCGGCCCGACTGACCTGATCTCCCTCTCGCCACTCAGTTGTCCAACCGAAAGGTCTGTCTTCTTGGCGAGGACCCAGTGATAGTTCATAGCCGGAGATATTCGCCTGATACAGCGCTTCTTTTCGATAGATCTCGCGGTAGCGGCGTGCCGGAAAAGGATCATAGCCTGGGATGTAAAACACCCGCCGTCGTTGAACTGTCTGCTCTTCCCCTGTCGTCATGCTGTGCTGTTACCCGCGCCTTTCAGGCGGCATCATAACCCGCTGTGGGACAAAGGAAAGATTAGCCAAGAACGGCCAGCGACGGGAATGTCTCGAGCAGCCAATAGGACATCCGCGCAAAACCTCCAGTAAGCATCAGCACACCGACAGCTACCAGCAACAGCCCCATGGCACGTTCAATCATTGTCATGTGGCGCTTCATCCATCCCATAAGGCCTTTAAGCCGTGGGAAGAACGCTGCCACCAGCAGGAAGGGAACCCCCAGCCCCGCGGCATAGACCGCAAGCAACATAGTCCCGCGCGCAACGTCCGCTTCAGTGGCCGCCATCGACAGGATCGCCCCTAGCTGCGGCCCAATGCAGGGCGTCCAGCCAAAGGCAAAGGCAAGGCCTAGTAAATAGGCGCCAAAGGCGGACCCGCCCTGATCTCCCGCATCCAACCGCGCCTCGCGATTGAGAAATGGAATGTTGATGATCCCAAGAAAATGAAGACCAAAGATCGTCACCACTGCGCCAGCGAAGTAGTTAAAATACTGCTGGTTTTGCAGAAAGAACGCACCAAAAGCTGATGCGGCAAAACCGAGGAACAGAAAGACCGTCGAAAGCCCCAACACGAAGAACAGCGCGGACAACAAAGCCCTGCGAGATGCCCCTGCCCCTTCGCCAAGGTCTTGCATGCTGACGCCGCTCATATAGGCCAGATACGGAGGCACAATCGGCAAGACGCACGGGCTCAAAAAGCTCAGCAATCCTGCTGTCAAAGCAATCAGCAGTGCTGGCAATAGACCGGCGTCGATTATGTCAAATCCGAACATTCTTGACCTCTTTTGCCCTACCTAATGTCTGGCCTTCACGGGGTCACGTAAATCGCCGTCACAAATACGTGCAAATCATTTCAACGGCCCTTCCAAAACAAAACACCCCGGCTTGATGGCCGGGGCGTTGTTGTGACTATCGCTCTAACGCATCGACCACCAGCCGCGCCGTTTCGGCTTTGGCGGTTCGTCGGGTGCAGCGGTTGCCTCCGCCATTTCAGGCTCGGGTTCTGCTGCGGCCTCGGGCTCCGGAGTCTCCTCGACTTCCGTTTCGGACACGTTGTCGTCGGTTTCGCTTGTCTCGGCCGCAGGTGCTTCGGCTTCCTCCACAACAGGCTCTGTGGTGTCCTCCGCAGGTGTTTCGGCAGCAACTTCTGTCTGAAGGTCTTCCGCCGGAGCATCCTCTGTTGCCGCCGGTTCAATGGCAACCTCATCTGAAGTTTCGGAAGTCTCCACTTCGTCTGTACTGTCCGCTTCCGATGGTTCCGCAGCTGCCTCCTCTGCGTTCACCTCATCCGAAGCCTCTTTGGGCTTACGGCGGCGCGAACGCGACCGGCTACGACGACGCTTGGTCTTCTCTTCAGAAGACTCATCCTCTGGCGTATCTGCGGTATCAGCCTTGGCTTCTTCCTCAGATTCAGCCTCCGCTCCCTCTTCACCATTCTCGGTCTGAGATTCACCGGCCTGATCGTCCTTCTTCCCACCGCGACGACGACGACGGCGGCGGCGACGCTTCTTGGGTGCATCCCCTTCGTCCTCAGCCACATCTGGTTCTTCGTCCAACTCTGGCAGGTCGGGCATATCGATAGAAATTACGGGTGCGGTCGGCTCCGGCACATGGCGCGTAGCCGTCTTGAACCGCTCAATCTCGTAGTCGGGGCTTACCATGAAGCCGTCAGCTTCAATGCGGATCGAAATACCGTAGCGCGCTTCGATCTGCGCAACATGTTCGCGCTTCTGGTTCATCAGGTAATTGGCAATACCGACAGGCGCCTTTACCAGAACCTCTTTCGCACGGCCGCGCACACCCTCTTCTTCAAGCTGACGCAGGATGCTGAGCGCGACGTTGTCATTCGACCGCAGCAGGCCTGTGCCGTGACAATGCGGGCATGGCTGGGTGGTTGCCTCGATCATACCCGGGCGCAAGCGCTGTCGGGACATCTCCAGCAGGCCAAAGCCCGAGATGCGGCCGACCTGAATACGAGCCCGGTCGGTCTTCAACTTGTCTTTCAGGCGCTTCTCAACGGCGTTGTTGTTCTTGCGCTCATCCATATCGATGAAGTCGATCACGATCAGGCCGGCAAGGTCGCGCAATCGCAACTGGCGAGCAACTTCTTCCGCTGCCTCTAGGTTGGTTTTCAGCGCCGTCTCCTCGATCGAGCCTTCCTTTGTGGCCCGTCCAGAGTTCACATCGATCGCAACAAGCGCTTCAGTCACACCAATCACGATATACCCGCCGGATTTCAGCTGTACGGTCGGGTTGAACATCCCGCCCAAATAGCTTTCCACCTGATACCGGGCAAACAGCGGCAACGGATCCTGATACTGTTTTACGTTCTTCGCGTGGGACGGCATGATCATCTTCATGAAGTCCTTAGCGGTGCGATAACCGACATCACCCTCAACCAGAACCTCGTCAATCTCGCGGCTATAGAGGTCGCGGATCGAGCGTTTGATGAGGTTGCCCTCTTCATAAATCGGTGCGGGCGCGATGGACTTCAGCGTCAATTCGCGGATCTGTTCCCACAGTCGTTGCAAGTACTCATAGTCGCGCTTGATCTCGGACTTGGTGCGCTTGGCGCCGGCGGTCCGGATGATCAGACCCGCGCCCTCGGGCACTTTAATTTCCGACGCGATATCTTTGAGTTTCTTGCGATCTGTGGCGTTGGTTATCTTCCGGCTGATGCCCCCGCCACGTGCGGTGTTGGGCATCAGAACACAGTAACGACCAGCCAAAGACAGGTAGGTTGTCAACGCAGCGCCTTTATTGCCGCGCTCTTCCTTGACCACCTGCACAAGCATAATCTGGCGGACCTTGACGACCTCTTGGATCTTATAACGGCGCGCGCGAGGTTTGCGCGGGCGGATTTCCTCGGTGACGTCTTCATCGGCCACCGACTCAATATTCTCGTCCTTCTCGGTCGCATCGACGACGGCTTCCTGATCTTCGTCGTCGGTGTCATCCGCCTCTACGGAACCTTCCGCATCTTCGCTGTCCGTGTCCTTGGAAGTCTCTGCGTTTTCGTCGTTTTCCGCAGTCTCGTCGCTGTCTTCCGCCTTTTCGGCCGATGTTTTCGTCGCCTCTGAGGTTTCCTCAGCAACCTCGGCTGCAACTTCAGTCGGTTCAGCTTCTTCGGCATCCGACTGCTCTGCGACGTCTGCTAAGTCAGCTGAATCAGTTTGTCCTGAGGCTTCGGCCGCAGCCTCTCCCTCTGTGGCAGGCTCTGACTCCTCGACCTTTGTCACGTCTTCAGCAACCGTGTCGGTATCCGCGGCTTGACCCTGCTGAACCGCCTCTTCGACAACCAGTTCGTTATTTTCATCTTCGCCAAGATCAATGACGTCCATCCCCTTGATCGAGGCTTCGACCTCGCGGGTTTCCACGGCGTCATCAGACTTCGCCTTCTCAGCCTTAGTCCGCAACCGGCGGCGCGAACGAGATTTCTTCGGCTTCGGCTCTTCCTGAGCCATCGCCTCGGCATAGGCGCGTTCTTCTTCCAGAAGCGCGTCCCTGTCGGCCTGAGGGATCTGGTAGTAATCCGGATGAATCTCGGAAAAGGCCAGGAACCCATGACGATTTCCGCCATAGTCAACGAAAGCCGCCTGCAGCGACGGTTCGACCCGGGTTACTTTTGCGAGATAGATATTGCCAGCTAGCTGGCGCTTGTTAGCACTTTCAAAGTCGAATTCTTCGACCTTATTTCCGTCGACCACCACGACGCGGCATTCCTCCGCGTGGGTGGCGTCGATGAGCATTTTCTTAGCCATTTTAACTCTTTGCACCACGGAATTGACCCAAGCCGTCGAGGGCTGGGTCGTGTCAGGTGGTGTCTTGTTTGGGCGTGAGCATGCACAACGCGGCACGCGCTGGCGGCTGAGTGCCTGCCTGCCGTTTGCCTGTCCGTTTGCACGCGTTCCATCGCGGTTTGTCTCCGATGCCCGTTCAGGCATCCGTTGGTAAAGGCCCGGTGTCTGTTGCCACACGGGACAATTCGTTTTGGCCAAATGGCCGTTTGTCGGTCTGTCCGCGCCGCCATTCCGCTTACGGGGCAGCGCTGGAAACAGAAAAACTCTTGTCAGGGGTCCGACTTGAACGGACCTCCGTCAGGCGAACATACCGGGGAAGCTGGGGAAAAGACAATGGGCTTTTTCCAGTTCTCGTCACGTTACAGGTAGTCAGCCCGGCTCAAACCGTATTTAGCCATCTTTTCGTTCAGGGTTCGGCGCGGCAGGCAAAGCTCTTCCATGACGCTAACGATCGACCCCTTATGGCGGCGCATGGTATTGTCGATGAGCATGCGCTCAAAAGCCTCGACATATTCCTTCAGCGGCTTGCCTTCGGTGGTCATCACCGGCTGAATTTCTTCGTTGTCGGCCATCAGAAGCGACGAGATACTTCCAGTGCCCCTGCGATTTTGCAGAACCGCCCTTTCTGCAACATTGATAAGCTGACGAACGTTCCCGGGCCATGGCGCCTGCAGAAGCTGGGCCGCCTCTTGCGCGGTGACTTCCGGGGCATCACAGCCATATTCCTCGGCAAATTGCTCGCTCAGGCGATTGAAGAGCGTCAGGATATCCTCGCCTCGTTGGCGCAGGGGCGGCACAGTGATCTTCATCGCGGCAAGGCGATAAAAAAGGTCTGGGCGCAGCACGTCTTCGCAGGTCTTCCCCTGCTCTTGCAGGTTAGACACCGCGATAATGCGAGTCTCCGCAGGCGACCCCTGCTCGTTGATGAAAGTTAGCAGTCGCGCTTGCAGGGGCTGTGGAAGAGCCTCGATATCTTCGAGGCAAAGCGTCCCCCCGCGTGCCTCTTCTACCAGCGGAATTTTGTCACCTTCAGAAGCTGGGCCAAAAAGCTTCGCGCCAAGTTCTTCCTCGGCAAAGGCCGCGCAGGATACGTGTACAAATTTGCGTCCGGCCCTAGGACCAACGGCATGAAGGGCGTGGGCCACCAACGTCTTGCCTGTACCCGTCTCACCTTCGATCAGCACATGCCCGTCTGCCTGTCCAAGATCGAGGATATCCTCGCGCAAACGGTCCATGGGGTCGGAGGTGCCGATGAGCTTTTTCATCAGCACGGTACCATCACTAAGTTCCCGGCGCAGGGCACGGTTATCCAATGTTAACCGCCGCGTCTGACTGGCACGTTTGGCCAATTCTGTCATGCGATCCGGGTTGAAGGGCTTCTCCATGAAGTCATAGGCACCGACCCGCATGGCCTCGACCGCCATAGGCACATCGCCGTGTCCTGTGATCATGATAACTGGCAGGGTGCTGTCGATCGACATGAGGCGCTTCAGAAAAGCCATGCCATCCATGCCCGGCATCTTGATATCCGTCACAACCACGCCTGGATAATCCGAACCGATCACCTTCAGCGCATCCTGTGCCGAGGCAAAGGTTTCGGTTTCGAAACCACTCAGGGCCAGCCACTGGCTGATCGACTGGCGCATATCCTGTTCGTCATCAACAATCGCAATTTTCATAGAGCGGCTCATCGTCCTGTGCTCGTGTTCAAATTATTCCGCCACTGCCATGCTGTCGTCCAACAGCGGCAACTGCATTTCAAATACTGCCCCACCAGCATCGCCGTTACGAGCGGTCAGACGTCCTCCAAGGTCGTTCACGATCCCCGAGGAAATGGCAAGACCCAGCCCCGTCCCGTCGCCGGGTTGCTTGGTGGTGTAGAACGGCTCGAACAGGTCATCGAGATTGTCGATGCCATGGCCGTTGTCGCGCACCGTCAGGGTCGCAGTCTCTCCTACCGACAAGATAAGATCAATTTGCGCCTCTGCCACCACCTTCGTGGCATCCATCGCATTGCGCAGCAGGTTGATAATGACCTGCTCGACCCGCAGGCGGTCCCCCATCACCATCACGGGATTCAGCGGCACAGATCTCGTGATCTTGACCTCACGACTACGCAACTGCGGCTCCATCATCGACAAACTCGTGGACAGGGATTCCCTTAAATCAAAGGGCTCAAACGCCTCGCCCCCTTTGCGGGCATAAGATTTAAGCTGCCGGGTGATTGCCCCCATCCGTTCGATCAAGTCATCGATACGATGGAAAGACGACAGGGCCTCTTCATTGCGTTTACGCTGCAAAAGAAGTCGAGCGCCAGCAAGATATGTTTTCATCGCTGCCAATGGCTGATTTAGCTCGTGGCTGACCGCGGCCGACATCTCCCCCAGTGCAGCCAGTTTCGAGCTTTGTTCAAGGGTTTGTTCGGCGACCTGAAGGTTCTTTTCAGCCCTTTCCCGCTCGGCAATTTCCCGCTGTAGTCGGGCGTTCAATTGGCGAAGCTCTGCCGACTCTCGTTGGAAAAAGATCGACTGCGATTGCGCCTTGCGCGAGAGAAAATAGAAAGAGAACGCCAGCAGGATGGCAAATCCCATGATTTCCAGAGCGAGAAATGTGTTCACCCGCTCACGCACCGAGGCAAAGGTTGTGAACGATACCAACTGCCATCCCTGAAACGTCATGGCGACTTCGTTGCGCATGACCGAGGACTCCGGGGAATAAAGATCAGAAGGAATAACCCCCCAGTCGGAGGTGACCCGGATCGCCCTTTCAATGGCCGTTGGCGCCGACCGAACGCTGAGCGCCTCTTCGATGGTCAAACCGCGCCAGCGCGGCTCTGTGGCCAACAAAATACGGCCATTACGATCGACGACCGCCACCGCATCGGAAATTCCCGACCACCGTTGTTCGAACTGGGCAAGGTCCACGCGTACGACAATCACCCCCACGGTGATGTTTTCGCTTCGGATCTGTCGAGAATAGGTAAAATCGAAGGTACCCTGTTCGGACTCAGTCGTAACAAAGACCGTATCTTCTTTATCGGCGGTTTCTGTGAAGAACATTCGCTCGCTCATGTCCGAGCCAAGCAACTGCCGATCACTGGCAGCCACAACACGACCCTCGGCGTTCAGCAAGACCAGAGAAGCAGCCCCAATTTCCTCGATATAGGAAATCAGGCGGTGAGATGTTGTCGAGAAGTCGCCTGAGCTCAACGCCCCTATCAAGGCGGGGTCTTGCGACAGAAGGAGCGGTACAATCGATGCACGCTGCAATTCAGACATCACGTTGCCGGAGTACAGCGCCACCCGAACCTGCGCCAGCGTCCTGGTTCTTTCGGTGAACCGTTCTGTTAACAGGCTGTTGGTCACCAAAACAACGGTCACCGCCACCGAGATCATCAGCAGAATAAAAATCCGCCGCTGCCAGCCTATCTCGCTGCCAGCGATCCGTTTTTGCGTGATGGATTTATCCGCCATTAGCAAAGCCTACGCCCATGGCGCAGGCTTCTCAAGCGTCACGCAAGGGCCATCGCGTCCAGCAATGAGCGGAACATTGCCGCCCCGTCTGTGCCGCCGTGGGCATCTTCGGTGCAACGTTCGGGATGCGGCATCATACCAAGAACACGTCGATTTTCACTAAGAACGCCGGCGATATCCGCAACAGAACCGTTGGGATTATCGGTGTAGGTGAAGGCAATACGATCCTCTGCACGCAACTGGGCGAGAAGCTCGTCGCTGGCGACATAGTTGCCGTCATGGTGAGCTACGGGAACGGTGATGACCTGCCCCTTTTCATAGCCACTGGTAAAGGCGCTGTTGGTCGTTTCCACCTTCAAGCCGACGTCTTTACAGATGAACTTCAAACCAGCGTTGCGCATCAGAGCGCCGGGCAGAAGACCCGTTTCCGTCAACACCTGAAAGCCGTTGCAAACGCCCAGCACATATCCGCC
>CAYFXM010000080.1:0-2809 GCA_964346965.1 uncultured Actibacterium sp.
AACAGCTGCGGCATGTTCGCGGCATAGGTCGGGGCCACGCGGATCATGTCGATCGAACGCATACGGGTCGCCAGCAGAGACTGGTGGCCGTCGCGCATGGTGGTGTCAGTTAGCAGCAGTTGCTTCTGCTCGGTGACCCATTTGGCCAGACCCTCGGCGCCATCCTTTTCAAGGATTTGCTTGGTGCCCGCCGGGGGTGTGTCCAACAGAGGCTTCGGCGCTTTGGGGGTCTTTGCATGTGCCGGTTTCGCGCGACCCTCTGTCTCGGGGTGTCCGTTGACGGTGATATCCGCGATATAGTTCAGAATCTTCGTCGCACGGTCTTGGCGCGGTTTGAAGTCGAAGAGTTCCGGCGTCTCGTCGATGAACTTGGTGTGATACTCATAGTTCAGGAACAGCGGGTGCTTCAGCAGGTTCTCGACGAAGGCGATGTTGGTCGCCACACCGCGAATACGGAATTCACGCAGGGCGCGGTCCATACGTGCGATTGCCGCTTCCGGGGTCGGAGCCCAAGCGGTGACCTTCTCCAGCAGCGAGTCATAGTAGCGCGTGATCACTGCGCCCGAATAGGCGGTGCCGCCGTCCAGACGGATGCCCATGCCGGTCGCGCCGCGATAGGCGGTGATGCGGCCATAGTCGGGGATGAAGTTGTTACGCGGGTCTTCGGTCGTGACACGGCACTGCAGGGCGTGACCGCGCAGTTGAACGTCGTACTGGCTGGCCACGCCAGTGGCCTCAGTCAGCGACTTGCCTTCGGCAATCTTGATCTGCGATTGCACGATATCAATGCCGGTGACCTCTTCGGTGACCGTGTGTTCCACCTGTACCCGCGGGTTCACCTCGATGAAGTAGAACTCGCCCGAGTCCATATCCATCAGGAACTCGACGGTACCCGCGCATTCATAGTTCACATGTTCGCAGATCTTCTTGCCGAGGTTGCAAAGCTGCTCCCGCTGTGCCGACGACAGGTAGGGGGCAGGGGCACGTTCAACAACCTTCTGGTTCCGGCGCTGGACCGAGCAGTCGCGCTCCCACAGGTGATAGGTGTTGCCGTGGCTGTCGCCAAGGATCTGAACCTCGACGTGGCGGGCGCGCATGATCATCTTTTCCAGATAACCTTCACCGTTGCCAAAGGCTGCTTCGGCTTCGCGGCGACCTTCGCGGACCTTCTCTTCCAGCTCGTCGGGGCCCATGATCGGGCGCATCCCGCGTCCGCCGCCGCCCCACGAGGCTTTCAGCATCAGCGGATAGCCGATCTCTTCCGCTTGCTTGCGGATCTCGTCCATGTCGTCGCCCAGAACTTCGGTCGCGGGGATGACGGGAACATCTGCAGCAATAGCAACCTTACGGGCGCTGGCCTTGTCGCCGAGGGCGCGCATGGTTTCGGCCTTTGGGCCGATGAAAGTGATGCCGTTGGCGGCGCAGGCGTCCACGAAATCGGGGTTCTCTGACAGGAGGCCATATCCCGGGTGGATGGCGTCAGCACCACACTCTTTGGCGACCCGAATGATCTCTTCGATCGATAGATAGGCCGCGACGGGGCCCAGACCCTCGCCAATCTGGTAGGCCTCGTCCGCTTTGAAGCGATGAAGGCCCAGCTTGTCCTCTTCGGCGTAAACCGCGACTGTGCGTTTACCAAGCTCGTTCGCGGCACGCATGACGCGGATCGCGATCTCTCCTCGGTTGGCAACTAGGATTTTCTGGAATTCGGCCAAGGCAGGTCCCCTCCTGTAACATTTCGATAGGATTGTTACTTGAGGAACCTTAACCCAAACAACCGCAGTTTTAGAGATTTATGACAATTGGGTAAAATAGTTTTACCAGTAGCGGGAAAAATCACGTGCGAAAGAAACTTTCCGCTTGAGCACCGCGAGGGTCGGTAAGAAAATTATCCATTGGTTTGTATCACTTGCAACGGTCTGGAGTGTGTCTTTCCAACTTAGCCAGAGATTCGGAATCTTCTAAACCATTTCGTTGGCGCTAACGGGGCGATTCCGGCATCGGCGTACAAGAATTCCGTAAAGTTCCGGGCGGGAACAATCTGCGAACATAGCTTCCCATTTTCTCTGGAAGCCGCTAGTTTGCCCGCATGAGCAGTTACGACGAAAATGATGCGTTCGAGGCAGCCGTGCCCCTAAGTCAACGGGCGATGTCTGCCCGCGCGGCACCCTATCTGGACGAGTTGAATCCTGCACAGCGGGAAGCGGTGGAGGCTTTGGACGGGCCGGTCCTTATGTTGGCTGGTGCTTCTGAACACAGGTCGCGCCCGTCCGAACGAGATTTTGGCGGTCACCTTCACCAACAAGGCCGCACGAGAGATGAAAGATCGTGTTGGGCGGTATCTCGGAGAGGCCGTTGAGGGAGTGCCTTGGCTGGGAACTTTCCATGCGATCTGTGTAAAACTGCTGCGCCGTCATGCTGAACTGGTGGGGCTGAAGTCAAACTTCACCATTTTGGATGCGGATGATCAGATTCGGCTACTCAAACAGCTTATTGTTGCAGCCAACATAGATGACAAACGCTGGCCTGCGCGGGCTTTGGCATCGATCATCGACAATTGGAAGAACCGGGCATGGACGCCGGAGAAAGTGCCGAACGCTGATGCCTCGGCATTTGATCACAAGGGGACGGAGCTTTACGCGGCCTATCAAGAGCGACTGAGGTCTCTAAACGCCGTCGATTTCGGCGACCTTCTGCTGCACATGGTCACGATCTTCCAAACCCACAATGATGTGTTGGAACAATATCAGCGCTGGTTCCGCTATATCCTTGTTGATGAGTATCAGGACACTAACGTCGCCCAATACCT
>CAYFXM010000080.1:2819-11181 GCA_964346965.1 uncultured Actibacterium sp.
TTTCAGGACGTGCCCGACCTGCTCACCGAGTATCAACAGCGCTTCCGCTACATCCTGGTCGACGAGTACCAGGACATCAACGTCGCCCAATACCTCTGGCTGCGTCTACTGGCGCAGAAGCATCAGAACATATGCTGTGTGGGCGATGACGATCAGTCGATCTATGGCTGGCGTGGGGCCGAGGTTGGTAACATCCTGCGGTTTGAAAAGGATTTTCCGGGGGCAAAGGTTGTTAGGCTAGAGCAGAACTATCGCTCAACCCCGCATATTCTGGCAGCCGCCGCGGGCGTGATCGCTGGAAACAAGGGGCGGCTTGGCAAGACGCTTTGGACTGACCGGGACGATGGCGAAAAGGTTCGCCTGATCGGCCATTGGGATGGCGAGGAAGAGGCGCGTTGGATCGGTGACGAGATCGAGGCGTTGCAATCCGGGACCCGTGGGCTGCGACCGGTCGAGTTGGATCAGATGGCCATTCTCGTGCGCGCTTCGCACCAGATGCGGGCGTTTGAGGATCGGTTTCTGACCATCGGCTTGCCCTACAAGGTCATCGGCGGCCCGCGCTTCTATGAGCGGATGGAGATCAGGGACGCGATGGCCTATTTCCGCGTGGCCTGCTCGCCGGACGACGATCTGGCGTTCGAGCGGATTGTGAACACCCCGAAACGCGGGGTGGGGGACAAAGCCTTGCAAAACATCCAACGCGCGGCGCGGGCCAATGGGAGCTCTCTGCTGGAGGCCGCGCGGCTGTTGGTCTCTGCCGGTGAATTAAAGGGCAAGGCCCGCGGGGCTGTTGGTCAGCTAATCGCAGGGTTCGACCGCTGGCGGGCCTCGGTCCAAAACAACGAAAACCACATTGAACTGGCCGAGATTATCCTGGAGGAATCCGGCTATACCGAGATGTGGCAAAACGACAAAACGCCAGAAGCGCCGGGGCGGTTGGAGAACCTGAAGGAACTGATCAAAGCGCTGGAAAGCTTTGAGAACCTGCAGGGGTTTCTCGAACACGTCGCGCTGATTATGGACAACGAAGCCGATGACGGTGGACCCAAGGTGAGCATTATGACCCTGCATGCCGCTAAAGGGCTGGAATTCCCGGTTGTTTTCCTGCCGGGGTGGGAAGACGGACTTTTCCCCAGCCAGCGCAGCATGGATGAAAGCGGACTTAAGGGCGTCGAGGAGGAGCGCCGTCTGGCCTATGTCGGCATCACGCGGGCCGAGGAGCTGTGCACGATCTCTTTTGCCGGAAACCGGCGGGTGTTTGGGCAGTGGCAATCCTCGCTACCGTCGCGCTTCGTCGATGAACTGCCTGAGGACCATGTCGAGGTGCTGACCCCACCCGGCCTCTATGGCGGCGGCTATGGGGCGGCGTCACCTTCGGCAGGTATTCAGGACCGTGCGGCATCGGCAAATGTTTACAACTCGCCCGGCTGGAAGCGGATGCAATCGCGCAAATCTCAGCGGCCCATGGCTCAGCCAAAGGAAAGCCGAAACGTGGTGATTGATACCGCAGCGGTTTCCAGCTTCACCATGGGTGATCGCGTGTTCCATCAAAAGTTTGGATATGGCTATGTGATGGGGGTCGAGGGCGACAAGCTGGACATCGAGTTCGAAAAGGCCGGGTCGAAGAAAGTTGTCGCACAGTTCCTTGTGGCGGCAGATCGCGCCGACGATATTCCGTTCTAGGGGTTACTTTTTGGTTCCGGTGACCGGATGTTCGATCATTTCGTGATCGACAAGATCCCACGGCATGCCATGGTTGCGATAGATGCGCTTGCCCAGATCGGGATAGTCGGCGACGTCCTGAGGTAGTCGCTGTCCAACCACGAGACAGCGGAGAACTTCGGTCCCGGTGTTTAGCATCGTATGGGCGGGGCCGCCTTTCGGATAACCGATAAAATCGCCCGGGCCGATCTCGAGCCGCGCGTCGTCCAGCACGACGACGCCCGTACCGTTTAGAACGTAGGCGCACTCGTCCTCGTGGTGATGCCGATGAAACTCGGTGCTTTCGTGGCCTGGGTCGACTTCGATAATATGCACGCCAATGCCTGTCAGACCGGTGATGTCGCCAAGCGATTTGTTGATCCGTTTGGCGTTGTCGTTCAGGAAATGGGTTTTCGACAACCCGCGCATGGTGGCGATCTCTTTATTTTTCAGCAGGAACTTTTTGTCGGCCATGGGGACTCCGTCTGTTGCAATCCCGATCGATTGCACCTCTCGTGGCCGATTTCGTCAATGCTTGCCAACAAAAAACGGCGGCACCAGGGAGGAGAGGTGCCGCCGTTCTTGTGAGCGGAGACCCCAAGGGAGGAGGAGGGGACCGCCGCATTCGGTTCCGGCTCGAGGCCGGTATTTTCGACCGACAGCTCTGGGAGGAGGTGAGCTGTCAGTCCAGTGATAAGCGCCGTTTGGGAGGAGAGGCGCTTAACTTTCGAAGGACTATTCTCCTTCGTTTAAAAGGGGCGATGACACCGAGGGAGGAGGGTGGTGTCACCGCCAATTTCAGAAGACCCAGGGAGGAGGAGGGGTCGTCTGATTCTGTCTCTTAAGCGGCCTTTGCCGCTTCGAATGCCAGTCGGCGGATCATTGAGCGGTTGATCCCAAGATCGGCCAACTCGCGGTTGCTCAGCTCGTTCAGCTCGCGATAGGTCTGACGGAACAACTTGCGGCGTGCCCGGTAGTCCTGAAACGAAGCTGCAACTGAGTGCAACTGATCTGCGACGCCTGCGGATGCGCGATGTGTGCTGTGCGCGATTGCCATTGTCTTTGCCTCTAGCTTTCAAAGTTGCGCGGCGTTTGTCGCGCTGTTGAGATGAATGTAGTGAATTGCTGCGAGTGCACAATGGTTTGCGGTAACAATGCCGCTATGCAGAAAATGCATGGATTTATCGAGCAAGGACAATGCATTGAATTTTTTGACAGGTGACGTAACGTCAAAGGTTTATATCGTGCATATCTTATGCGGGACGGCTTTCGCCTTGATCTTTCTTTTTGCAGAGCGATGTTTGCGAAAAGGATTGGGAGAGCATGTATGAGTGTTGGAAAGACGCAAATTCTGGATGTCCTGCGGCAAGTTATCGGGCCGGATGGCAAGAATCTGGTAGATTCGAAACTTGTCCGGGCGCTTTCGGTCGAAGGATCGATGGTTCGGTTCGTGCTAGAGGCGCGAAGCCCGGATGAAGCCAGCCGTATGGCTCCTATGCGCGCCGCGGCAGAGGCCGCTGTCGAGGCAATACCCGGCGTTGAAAAGGCCGTTGTCGTCCTGACAGCACATGATTCTAAGCCCACTCCGCAAAAGGCGCCGAGCTTAAAAGTGGGCCAGCATCCGACCAAAGACGGTGGAGGTAAGCCTGCCGGAGTGGATCGAATACTGGCCGTCGCTTCCGGAAAGGGTGGTGTGGGTAAATCCACGGTTTCATCGAACCTAGCCGTGGCTCTCGCAAAGCAGGGCCGACGAGTCGGTCTTCTGGATGCCGATATCTATGGTCCGTCGCAGCCGCGTATGATGGGCGTCAACAAAAGACCGGCCTCGCCAGACGGAAAAACGATTATTCCCCTACAGGCACACGGGGTCACGGTAATGTCGATCGGGTTGATGATGGACCCCGATCAGGCGGTCGTCTGGCGTGGTCCCATGCTTATGGGGGCGCTGCAGCAGATGCTGGGGCAGGTGGCCTGGGGGGATCTTGATGTTTTGATCGTCGATCTTCCCCCAGGCACGGGCGACGTTCAACTGACCTTGTGTCAGAAAGCAGAAATGACAGGTGCTTTGGTTGTTTCGACACCGCAGGACGTCGCGCTGCTGGATGCACGCAAGGCCATCGACATGTTTGGCAAGCTGAAAACGCCGGTTCTCGGGCTGATCGAAAACATGTCGATGTTCCATTGCCCCAATTGCGGGCACGAAAGCCATATCTTTGGCCACGGGGGTGTGCGGGCAGAGGCCGACCGTCTCGGGGTGCCGTTCCTGGGCGAACTTCCATTGGCGCTTGAAGTTCGCGAGGCAGGGGATGCCGGTCAGCCAATAGCGCTTCGGGATGATCAACTCGCCGAATCCTACGCCCGACTCGCACATCGGTTGGTTGCGGGTGGGATGGCCTAAGCCTTTCTGGGAATTTGTGGGAATTAGGGCGGATTCGGTGCGAGAATCCGCCCTGAATTTATTTTCTGGTCTTAGTACTCTCCATTTTTCCAGATCATTTCAATTTTTTCGGGATTTTCTGGAACTAATCCCGCGCCGCCTTATTTGGTGCATTTGCATGGATTGCCTACAGTATATGGTGCTTTGTGCGGAAGAATCCCTGAGATTTCGTGTATTTTTTATTGTATGGCTCCGCTGTGTGGAAGAATTTCCCGTAGAAAACAGTTGATTTCCATGAAATCCCATGTCATCCCTTAGTTACTCGATGAGGACGGGCAATCAGGGGCAGATTTAAGAACCCCGAACAAGGCACCAAGTCAGGTTTCATACAGGCACCCGCTTTCATCAAATTAGATCCGACGCGCAAGCGAGCAGACACACCCCCCAAGTGGCTTGCGCAGTTGGACACCCAGTGAATGGGACGAGGGCGGCGGATTGGGCAGTGGCAGCAGCTCAATCTGCCGTTTCCGTTTCTGGAGACGACAGTAACAAGGAGCGTCATCGTGGCGCGCAGGTTCAGAGGCGAATACACCTTTAAGGTGGATGCAAAGGGCAGGGTCTCGATCCCGGCCCTGTTTCGCCGTGTACTGGAAGCCGGTGACGCGAATTGGACCGAGGGGCTGCGCCCAGAGTTGGTGATCGTCTATGGCGATGACAGCCGGAATTTTCTTGAAGTTTTCACAATGACCGCGATTGACGCGTTGGATGATAAAATCGCTCGGTTACCTCGCTCGCCCCTGAAACGGCGGCTGGAGCGGATGATCAGTGGTCAGTCACATCAGACCGAAGTCGATCCGGATGGCCGTTTGGTTCTGCCGCAGAAATTGCGTCAGAAGATCGGGTTGGAGAAAGAGGCGTTTTTCATTGCTTCTGGTGATACGTTCCAAATCTGGAAGCCCGAAATCTTCGAAGCCGAAGATGCCGCTCATGCAGAAGAGCTTGGCGCCGATATCCCAGAGGGCACAGATCCTTTGGATGCGCTGGACCTGATGCTCGACCAGCGCGAGGATTTGTAACCGATGCCGGCCGCTGCAAACGACAGCCGCCCGCATATCCCCGTTCTGTTGCGCCCGTTACTGGCCGCCGTCGCTCCGGTTGAAGGGCGCTGGTTGGACGGAACCTTTGGGGCTGGCGGATACACCCAAGGATTGCTGGACGCAGGTGCGGCCCACGTGATCGGTGTTGATCGTGATCCAATGGTTTTCGAGATGGCACAGAGTTGGGCCGTCGAATATGGCGACCGGCTTTCGCTGGTCGAGGGCACGTTTTCGCAACTTGATAGCTATACGGATACACCTCTGGACGGAGTGGTTCTGGATCTCGGCGTCAGCTCGATGCAGCTGGATCAGGCCGAGCGCGGCTTTTCCTTCATGCAGGACGGTCCATTGGATATGCGGATGAGCCAAACTGGCCCCTCTGCCGCTGACCTGGTGAATGAAGAGAGTGAAACTTCCATTGCTGACATCCTCTATCACTATGGCGAAGAACGGGCGTCGCGCCGAATTGCCCGGGCGATTGTAGAGGCGCGGAAGGCGGCACCGTTCGAGACCACCTTCCAATTGGTCGAAGTCATCGAGAAATGCCTGCCGCGCCCGAAACCCGGGCACAGCCACCCCGCGACCCGCAGCTTTCAAGCGATCCGCATTGCTGTGAATGATGAGTTGGGAGAGTTGGTCGAAGGACTCGCCGCCGCCGAACGCGCGTTGAAGCCGGGGGGGCAGCTTGCTGTCGTGACATTCCATTCGATCGAGGACCGGATCGTGAAGCGCTTTTTCCAGGCCCGTTCGGGTGGTGGCGGGCGAGCGAACCGCTATGCCCCCGAAACGGAGGAGGTCGCAGCGCAGTTCAAGCTGAAAAGCCGAAAGGCGATCGGACCGGACGCCGAGGAATTAGAGGAAAATCCCCGCGCGCGGTCTGCCAAGCTTCGGGTTGGCATTCGAACTGATGCACCGCCAACACCTATTGATCTGAAAACATTGGGCCTTCCGGCCCTTATGACTAGGGAAACCCGCTGATGCGTAGCATTGTGTTTATTCTTACGGCTTTCGCAGTCATGGGGCTGGCTTTCTGGGCCTATCAGGAAAACCACCGCACCCGGCAGGCCCTGCAACAGACGCGAGACCTGCAGGAAGAAATCGGAGGTATGCGCGAGACCCTTGGCGTGCTTCGGGCCGAGTGGGCCTATCTCAACCGTCCAGACAGACTGCGAGAACTGGCTGCGATCAACTATGACAGGTTGGGGTTATCGCCCTTGCGCCCGGAGCAGTTCAACCGTGTGTCGAATGTTGCCTACCCCGCTCCGGACCTGCCGCCGATCATGGTCCCGATCGACGTGGCTGGCCTGAAGGAGGGCGCTGAATGATCCGCACACCGCTTCGCCCCTTAGCCCGCATCTTGGAGGCGCGCGAGAAGGGCGAGAACCCCGATGCGATCGAACGCGAGAACCTGCGCGAACGCCATGAACAAATGCGCGACAAGGCGCGGGTGCGGGCTGAAGGTCGGCTTCTTGTACTTGGGCTGGTATTCTTATGCGGATTCGGTGCTGTTGGTGGGCGAATGGCCACGATTTCGTCTGCTGAACCACAGGAGCCAGTTGCCAATACCACCCAAGCCGCCATCATCGCGCAGCGGGCGGATATCACGGATCGCAATGGCAGCGTGCTGGCGACTAATTTCGCCACCCACGCGCTTTATGCTCAGCCGCATCACATGATCGACAGAGGGCGGGTGGCGCGTGAATTGGTCGCGATTTTCCCTGATCTCGAGGAAGAAGCGCTTCTTCGTCGGTTCTCTGACGGTCGGAAGTTCCTGTGGATCAAGAAGAAAATCAGTCCGGAACAACAACAAGCTGTTCACGATATCGGTGACCCTGGCCTGCAGTTCGGCCCGCGCGAGATGCGGCTCTATCCGAATGGGAAGATTGCTGCCCATATCTTGGGAGGGGCCAGTTTTGGACGTGAAGGAGTTCAATCGGCCGAAGTCATCGGAACCGCCGGAGTCGAACGGGCCTTTGACGACTACCTGCGTGATCCTGCAAATGGAGGTGAACCACTTCGCCTGTCGATCGATTTGACCATTCAGGCGGCCTTGGAGCGTGTCTTGCACGGTGGCATGTTGCTGATGAACGCAAAGGGCGCGGCTGCAGTAATGATGGAAGTCAAAACCGGCGAGATCGTTGCGATGGCGTCGCTTCCAGATTTCGATCCGAACGAACGTCCCGCACCATTGACCCAAGGAGACGCCTCAGACAGCCCACTCTTCAATCGCGCAGTGCAGGGTGTTTACGAACTTGGGTCTACTTTCAAGATCTTTACAGCCGCACAGGCAATGGAGCTTGGCTTGGTTAACTCGGGGTCACTTATCGACGCAAATGCTCCGATGAAATGGGGCAAGCACCGGATCAAGGAATACAAGAACAAGAACTATGGTCCGCTTCTGTCGGTAACCGATGTGATTGTGAAGTCTTCCAATGTCGGCACGGCAAACATGGCACTTGAGATCGGGCAAAAACGGCAGAGAGCCTTCCTGAAGGAGCTTGGCTTTATGGCGCCTACACCGGTCGAGCTGGTCGAGGCGCCGGGGGCCAAGCCACTAACGCCGAAGAACTGGTCTGACATCCACACGATCACCGTTTCCTATGGCCATGGGTTGTCTGCAAGCCCGCTGCATCTTGCCAGCGCCTATGCCACGATCGCGAACGGTGGCGTTCTGGTTAAGCCTACACTGCTGGCTGATAAGCAGCAGCAAACCTCGAAACGCGTCCTGAGCGAGGAGAGCGCGGCTGCGGCCCGTGCGATGCTGCGTCAGGTAGTGACTCGCGGCACCGCCAGCTTCGGCGAGGTCGCGGGTTATGCCGTTGGAGGCAAAACCGGTACCGCCGACAAACCTAAGGAACGTGGCGGCGGGTACTACGACGATAAGGTGATCGCAACGTTCGCCTCGATGTTCCCGGCTCACAGCCCGGAATATGTTCTGGTGGTAACGCTGGACGAGCCCGAAGACCGCAGCGGATCAGAGCCTCGCCGCACCGCTGGATGGACCGCCGTTCCCGTCGCAGCGGAAATAATCCGCCGAACCGCGCCCCTGTTGGGCTTGCGGCCAGACTATGAAACTGACACACCGGTCGCGTTGATACGAACATCCAACTGACGCGAAAGGGGCTTCGATGCCGGGGCAGACAGCGGTGAAATCTCTGGCAGAGCTCGGTTTGACCGCCCAAGGGGG
>CAYFXM010000081.1:0-5324 GCA_964346965.1 uncultured Actibacterium sp.
CGCAGGAAGAACACCATCAGATTGCTGCCCAGTTCCGGGTCCGTCTCGGCCATCTGGTGACCGGCCAAAGCAACCACAGCCTCGCAGGCCCCCTTGACCACCTGTAAGGTCGCGTCGTCAACACCAAAGACCACCGGCGCAATTGGCCGCCCCCAACGGGCAAACAAATAGTCCCCGTCCTTACGGGTAAACAGGGCTTCAACCTCTTGAGGTGTCATCACTCGGCTCCGAAGTTTTCCCACTTCTTGTCGAATCCGGCGCCAAGGTCCACCCCCGACACGGTCTTCCACACCCCAAATCTTCATTTGTCTAAAAATATCCCCGCAGGAGGCTTCCGCAGGATCGCCCAAAGCAGAGGCCGGGCTATTTCCCGAACAGTTCCCCCTGCCCGGGTGCCTTTGGTATCGGTAGTCCAAGATGAGACCACGCCTTCTGTGCAAGCATCCGACCGCGCGGGGTTCTCTGGATCAAACCCTGCTGCAGCAGGTAAGGCTCGATCACCTCTTCCAACGCATCGCGGCTTTCCGAAAGGGCTGCGGCCATGGTCTCGATCCCGACGGGCCCACCGGCGTAGTTCTCGGCAATCATCAGAAGATAGCGCCTGTCTGCGCCATCTAGCCCCAGATGGTCCACACCGAGCCGCGTCAACGCCCCGTCCGCGATCGCTTGGGTGATCCGCCCGTCACCCTCCACCACAGCAAAATCCACAACCCGGCGTAACAAACGTCCGGCAATTCGGGGGGTTCCCCGTGCGCGTTTCGCAATCTCTCGCGCACCTTCGTCATCTGCGGGCACCCCCATCAGCCGGGCCCCACGACTAACGATCTGATGCAGCTCATCCACCGTGTAAAACTGCAACCGGGTGGGAATACCGAACCGGTCCCGCAAAGGTGTCGTCAATAAACCCAACCGCGTAGTCGCTCCAACAAGCGTAAAGGGCTGCAACTCGATCCTCACGGTCCGCGCAGCGGGCCCTTCACCGATTACAAGATCAAGCTCGAAATCCTCCATCGCCGGATAAAGGACCTCCTCGACCACCGGGTTCAGACGGTGAATCTCGTCAATAAACAGCACATCCCGCGCCTCGAGGTTGGTCAGAATGGCAGCCAGATCCCCCGCCTTGGCCAACACCGGGCCGGACGTCATGCGGAAGTTCACACCCAATTCCCGCGCCATAATCTGCGCAAGTGTCGTCTTCCCCAGCCCCGGAGGTCCATGGAACAGGGCATGATCCATCGCCTCACCCCGTCGCTTGGCACTTTCAATAAACACTCGCAGGTTGGCGCGAGCCTCTGCCTGACCGATAAACTCATCCAAACCCTGCGGGCGCAAGGCGCGGTCAGAATCCTCCGGCTGTCGATCAGGTCGCAGAGTAGGATCAGGTTCGGACATCGTTTACCCTTTCGGCGCCAAGAGTTTCAGCGCTGCGCGGATCAAGGCGGGCGTCTCGGCCTCGGGTGCTTCACCGGCCGCCTGCGCAACTGCGCTTGCCGCTTCAGAGGGACCATAGCCAAGGTTAGACAGCGCAGACATGGCCTCCGCCTGTGCAGAGGCTGATGGCGCTTTCACCGTCGGGGCAGGCTCCGCAGAAGATACCGCAGCTGTGGTTAGTTCGACCACTGACGCCTCGTCTTCGTGGGGCAAGGCGGTTGCCATCACAGCCGGGGCCTTGTCCTTCAATTCATTCACAACCCTCTGAGCGATCTTTGGTCCAACACCGGGCGCGGCCTTGACGGCCGCCGCGTCACCAAGTGCAATCGCGCGGCTCACACCCTCTGCTCCGAGGGTTCCAAGGATAGACATCGAGGCCTTCGCCCCGATCCCCTGCACAGAGGTCAAAAGCCGATGCCACTCTTTCTCCAGCATCGTTGTGAAGCCGAACAGCTGCATCAGGTCCTCTCGCACCAACAACTCGGTATAAAGCGCTGTGGCCTCGCCCACCGGCGGCAGGCTGGCGAGGGTTCGCTCGGACACGTGGACGATGTACCCAACGCCCCCTACATCCAACATGACGTGGTCTGTTCCGCGAAAGCTGATACGCCCTGAGAGTTTTCCGATCATTGCGCTGCCCTTTCCAACGCCGCAGCTAAACGACCCGAAGACCGGGCATGGTGGGCGTGGCAAAGCGCAATCGCCAGCGCGTCGGCGGCATCAGCGCCGGTAATCTTTACACCGGGCAACTGCAGGCGCACCATGTGATCGACCTGCTGCTTCTCGGCATGGCCGACACCCACAACGGTCTTCTTGATGGCATTCGGAGCGTACTCCCCCACCTCAAGCCCGGCCTGCGCTGGCACCAGCAAGGCGATCGCCCGCGCCTGTCCCAACTTCAGCGTGCCAACACCGTCCTTGTTCACGAATGTCTGCTCGACCGCTGCGGTCGTTGGTATCCATTGCGCAACCACTTCAGTAAGTTGTTGATGAAGGCTAAGCAAGCGATCCGCCAGTGCGCCGGTTCCGGTTTGGCATACACCGTTGGCCACGTGCGAAATCCGGGAGTCCTGAACGTCGATCACGCCCCACCCCATGTTTCGCAGCCCCGGATCAATTCCCAGAACGCGCATTGCCTGCCCCTGTTTTTCTGCTCTGCACCAGAACTAGCACGAAAGGTGAACATCCGCCAAGCGGAAATCCGGACGGCTCGAAGCGATCACCATCTGGAACTTGAATTCAGAACCCCTGAAAGCAAAGAACCCGCAGCACCGGTGAGTGCTGCGGGCCCATTGTAGGCGTGTGGTCGAGTGTCACGCGTCCTGTTTGAAAGCGGTTGTGTAAAGCTCTGAGAGCCAAATCGTGGCCGGGTCCATATGCATCACGAACGCGCCAATCGACTGGGCGGTTGTGCCTTCGCGCATAGTATCCACGCGCGCCTGGTAGGCGTCATGTCCAATGTGGCCTAGCATAATGGCCTTAACGCATAGAAATCCGACAGCCGCGTAAAACGCGGGGCGCCAGACAGTGCGGCGTCGCGCCTGTGCACTGTAAAAAGAACGGCCTAGGGTGCCAACCGCCTCAAATCCGCCCCCACGGCGGTTCACGCGGTTCACGCGCTTCAGGCGCTGAACGAACAATTCATGTTGAGGGTCGCGCATCGGTTTGCTCCAAAAATCAATAGAATCAAGGATGCGGCAGCTCTAGGGCGAAAATGTGTCTTGCCCCTACGATTTACGGAGACAAAGGGTGGTCCATTCTCCGATTTCCTCCCGAACGTGAACAGTAAAGCCCTCTCGGCGATAAACCGCCACCACTTCGTCTGCTTGAGGGGTCAAAATTCCACTTAGAATCGCAAATCCACCCGATTTCATGTTGTTCGAGACGTCCGGCGCAAGGCCAATCAGAGGGCCCTTGAGGATATTGGCAAAGACCAGATCGAAGGGTGCTTCAGCCATTAACTCCGGGTGATCGAAGCCTGCTGCCTCGAGACAATGCACGCGCCCTTCCAAGCCATTCGAGACCACATTTGCCACGGCAACATCGACCGCGACCTCGTCGATATCACTGGCCCAGACCTGATCGGGCCAGACCTTTGCCGCCGCCATAGCCAGCACCGCGGTGCCGCAGCCAATGTCAGCGACCTTGTGCGCGACGAACCCTTCTTCGATCAGACGATCCAACGCTTTCAGACATCCAAGCGTGGTGCCGTGGTGCCCGGTGCCAAAGGCCATCGCAGCTTCGATAAGCAAGCCCAACGACCCGTCCGGCAACTTATCGGCGTCATGGCTTCCATGCACGAAGAACCGCCCGGCCTCGACCGGGGCCAACTCGCGTTTAACCTTGGCAACCCAATCCACCTCTGGCAGCTCTGAGACCACGAAATCTTTGGCCCCATGCATGGCCGCCAGCAATACCAGACCGGCCGCGTCAGGCTCCTCGGTGAAATAACCGCCCACTTCCCACAGGCCCGATCCGTCCTCGACTTCGAAAACACCGACACCGGTGGGTTCGGGGATCAGGTTTTCCATCGCCAGCCCTAGCGCGTCGGCAGGCTCTTTTCCGGTCAGCGTGGTCAGGGCGGTGAAAGTGGGCATGGGCTCTCTCGATCTGTCGTTTCCTGACGCGCCTAGTCCGGCAGGCCCTTGGCGTCAAGCGCCGGTGCCGATCGGACAGCTAACGCCCGTACCACCTAAGCCGCAATAGCCACCGGGGTTTTTGGCCAGATACTGCTGGTGGTATTCCTCGGCAAAATAGAACGGGCCGGCCGGGAGTATCTCGGTCGTGATCACGCCATAGCCCTTGCGCCGCAACCGGTGCTGGAACAGGGCCTTGCTGGCCTCGGCGGCACGCTGCTGGTCTCCGCTGTAGGTATAGATGCCCGACCTGTACTGTGTTCCACGATCATTACCCTGTCGCATTCCCTGCGTCGGGTCGTGCCCTTCCCAAAAGGTTTGAAGTAGCCGTTCGAAGGGCACCTCGCCCGGATCATAGACCACCAGAACCACTTCGTTATGACCCGTCTGTCCAGTGCAAACTTCTTCATAGGTCGGATTCGGCGTGTGCCCGGCAGCGTATCCTGCCGCAGTAACCCATACCCCTTCGAGGCTCCAGAACTTCCGTTCCACACCCCAGAAACAACCCATACCGAATAGGATCGTCTGAAGCCCTTCGGGATGAGGCCCCTTTAAGGAACGGTTCAGAACATAATGCTGACTGGCGGTCGGGATCGGCGTCTCGCGCCCCGGCAATGCGTCCTCTGGCGATACCATCTCCAGCTTCTTGCGCGGCACAAAGAACATCGGCTCCTCCATTCTCCCTGCCGCTCAATATAGCTGTTTCCTTTGCGCCGCCTAGCCCAACTGCAATCTTGTGATCCGCGACAGATTGGTTTCTCGCCCCGGCTCGGGATGGCGCGGGATCAATAGCGCCAAAACCAACGACGTCGCCGCCATGCCCGCAGCGAGGACAAAGACAGCGGCTGGCGACTGCACCCAAAGGTAGCCCAATAGTGCCGGAAGGAAGACGGCAGCGATGTGATTGATGGTAAAAGCGACCGCAGCCGTCGGTGCAAAATCGCCCGGATCGGCGATCTTCTGGAAATACGTCTTCAGCGCGAAGGCCAAGGCGAAAAACAAGTGATCCAGCACGTACAGTGCGGCTGCGACAAGTACGCCCCACCCAAAGTAATACACACCTCCATAGGCCAGAAACACACCTATCAAGCCTATGTACTCAAAGACCAAAGCATTGCGCTCACCCCACTTGCCCACGGCCTTCCCCATAAGAGGCGCAAAGATCATGTTGGCAACGAAGTTGATCAGAAGTAGCGCTGTGACCTCATGCACTTCGAAGCCGAATTTCTCGACCATCATGAAGGCGGCGAAAACGAC
>CAYFXM010000081.1:5334-10843 GCA_964346965.1 uncultured Actibacterium sp.
ATGAACTGCAAGGCGTAATACAGCCAGTAGCGGCGACGCAGGACCATTTTCTTGACCTGAGGATGCGGCGCTTCAAATTGCGGATAGGCAAAGAAGCAGAACAGGGTGATTGCCATCGCTGCTCCACCTGCGGCCAGATAGACGAAGTTGTACGACAGTTCGAACGTTTTCCAACTGACGACAAGCAATCCATAAGACGCCAGCGACGCCCCCGACCCGATCGCGACGATCCAGCCAAGCGTCTGCGGTGCCTTCTCTTTTTCGATCCATTGCAATTGGAGCGATTGGTTCACTGTCTCGTAATAGTGAAACCCAATCGAACTGATCATCGTCACCGTCAGAATTCCACCGAACGTAGGGAACCACGCAGTCACCGCCGTCGCAGCACCCAGCATCAGCAAAGAGACTAGCCCAAGCACCTGCTCGCGGATGAACAGCAGAAGGGCGATCACGCCAATCGCCAGGAAACCGGGAATTTCGCGCACAGTGTGCAGCCATCCGATCTCCACTCCGGTGAATCCCGCCGCCTCGATCACGAAATTGTTTAGCAGTGCTGACCAGGTCGCAAACGCCAAGGGCATGGCTATGGCCATCAACATCAGCAGGGTCACGGGGTGACGCCAGCGGGGCAAGTTGGCTGCCTCGGACAAGGGGAGTTTGCGGAACATAGGGCAGCCCTACGCTAGCGACGGCGGTTTGGCGAGCGATTTTGACCGGCAAACAACCACTGTGCATGGCTGCAGAGGTACGTACGAGGGTGCATCAATAGAAACTCTGCGGGTCAATATCGATCTGAAGGCGCAGGTTATTTGGCAGTTTGAACGGCGCGACCCAACGGGCCAACGCAGCTTGAAGCGGGGCACCTTTCGCTGCCTTGACCAGCAGCCGCACCCGGTGGCGTCCGCGAATTCGGGCAATTGGCGCAGGTGCCGGGCCATAGACTTCGGCCCCGATCTCGCGGAGGGGGCCGTCGTTTCGGGCAAGTTCCTGCCCCAGATCGAACACCGCCTGTATATCGGGCGACGACAGGACGATCCCCGCCATCCGACCGTAAGGGGGTACACCGGCGGCCTCGCGGCCAGCCGCTTCAGCCCGCCAAAATCCTTCTTCGTTACCGGAGAGGATCGCGCGGATCACGGGATGTTCGGGTTGATAGGTCTGCAGCAGTGCTTCACCCGGTTTATCGGCCCGACCCGCGCGACCCGCGACCTGCCGCATCAGCTGAAAAGTCCGCTCTGCGGCGCGTAAATCCGATCCCTGCAGCCCGAGATCCGCATCGATCACTCCAACCAGCGTCAGCAGGGGGAAATTGTGCCCCTTCGCCACCAGCTGCGTTCCAATGATGATATCTGCCTCGCCGCCTGCAATAGCTTCAATCTGTGCCTTTAAGGCGCGGGCCGAGCCAAACAGGTCCGACGACAAAACCGCAATCCGGGCTTCCGGAAACAGCTCTTTCGCTTCTTCAGCCAAGCGCTCCACTCCCGGGCCTACCGGTGCGAGCTTTCCCTCGACCTTACAGGACGGGCAAGCCGGGGGAATTGGCTTGCTTTCGCCGCACTGGTGGCAAACCAGCCGCTTCTGGAACCTGTGCTCGACCATGCGGGCATCACAATGATCACAACCGATCTGGTGACCACAGGCCCGGCACAATGTCACCGGGGCATAGCCACGACGATTGATGAACAGAAGCGACTGTTCACCTGACTCTATTCGCGCCTGAACCGCAGAACGTAGGGTGGGGGACACCCACCGGCTGCCCGGCAAGTCTTCACTGCGCATGTCGATCGCCCGCATTTCTGGCAGGACTGCAGTGCCGAAACGGGTCGTCAGGTCGATCCGCTCATATTTCCCGGCCTCGGCGTTGGCCCATGTCTCAAGACTCGGCGTGGCTGACGCCAATACGACCTGAGCCGAGCAGAGCGACGCCCGCAAAACGGCCATGTCGCGCGCGTTGTAATGCACGCCGTCTTCCTGCTTGTAAGAGGTGTCGTGCTCCTCATCCACGACGACAAGCCCCAGATCGCGGAAGGGCAGATACAGCGATGACCGAGCCCCCACCACCAGTTGTGCGTCCCCCTGCCCGACCATACGCCAGCAACGCCGTCGTTCGGTCATTGTAACCCCCGAGTGCCACTCGGCAGGGCGGGCACCGAAGCGTTTCTCGACTCGGGTCAGGAACTCGGCGGTCAGGGCGATCTCGGGCAGCAGTACCAACGCCTGCCGCCCCTGCCGTAGACATTCGGCGACGGCCTCCAAATAGACTTCTGTCTTGCCGGACCCGGTAACGCCTTTAAGCAAAGTGGTACCATAGGTCCCGCTCGCGACCTTGGGTCGAAGCCGATCCGCAGCAGCCTGTTGGTCATCGGCCAGTTCCAAACCCGGCAACTCAGGGTCCAACCGCGGATAGGGCAGATCTCTGGGACTGTCCTCTTCCAGCACCGCCCCCTGTTTCACCAAACCTTTGATAACCGACGTCGATACCCCGGCCATCTCGGCCAGCTCTCCTAATGTAAATGCCAACCCACCGTATTCGTTCAGAGTTTCCAAAACGCGGGTTCGCGCGTCGGTATGTCGTTCAACTTTCCCATGCCCAAGCCGATAAATCTTGCGCATTGACGGCGCGTCGCCCAAACCGGGCGCCCGTGTAGCCAAGCGCAACATTGCAGGCATGGGTGTCAGTGTATAATCAGCGACGCGGCCCAGAAACTGTCGCATCTCCCCGCGCATAGGTGCCGCATCCAGCACCCGGATCACCTGCCGCACTTTGGCGAGATCATAGCCCCCCTGCCCCGGCCCCCAGACCACACCCAGAACCTTTCGCGGCCCCAAGGGAACCTCGAGAAAACTGCCCAGATAACAACCGCCTTCCGGCGCGCGATAGTCCAGCACCCGGTCCAGCGGTTGAGTGGTCAGCACGCCAATCAGCGTGCCCTCTTCATAATATTCGGGCAGATCCATCATCAGGCCAAGTTCAGCTCTGACCGCACCCTATGCCGCGCCCCGAGGATGCGCAAACCCCGATGAACCGAGTCTTTCGCGCCACAGCTTTACCCAACGGAAAAATCAGGGCAGAAAATCGCAGCCAGCTGGTGTAGGTTACCCAAAAACAAGAACAAGGACCGAGGCGGAGACATGACAAACCCGGCAGACATTGCCAAATCCCTGCGCGACCACATTTTCGCGGATCCAAGCGTTATTCTCGAAGATCAGGATTTGATGCGCGCCCTTGTCGAGGCGAATGAGAGCAAGTTGGGCGACAACATCGTCGATCTTCGTGGCGTCGCGATGGAACGGCTCGAGGAGCGTTTAGACCGGCTGGAAGACACGCATCGTTCTGTTATTGCGGCCGCCTATGACAATCTGGCGGGCACCAATCAGGTTCACCGTGCAATCCTGAAGATGATGGACCCGACCGAATTCGGCGATTTCCTGCACAACCTGCAGGCCGAAGTGGCCGAGATCCTGCGCATAGACGGGGTGCGCCTCGTATTGGAGGCCGGCCCTGACCGGGAAGCCGACGCGCTGAAGGATCTGGACGAGGTAATTCTGCTCGCTGAACCCGGTTTCCTGGAAAACTACCTGATGCAGCCGGGCACGCCCGCTGGACGCAAGGTGATTCTGCGTCAAATCTCCATCGACCAGCCAGAGATCTATCGTGACGGTGGTGACGAACTGCGCTCCGAGGCGCTGATGAGGCTTGATTTCGGTCCCGGCCGCCTGCCGGGCCTGCTGGCACTGGCCTCCTGTGACCCGCACCAGTTCTCTCCCAATCAGGGCTCGGACCTTTTGATGTTCTTTGCCGGTGTGTTCGAACGCTCGATGCGGCATTGGCTGGCATGAGCCTCGCGCTTTCTCCGGCGGGGCGGGATTTCCTAGAGCAATGGCTCGCCCACCAGAAAGCAATTTCCAATGCGTCGGAGAACACATTGCGGGCCTATCAGGGCGATCTGACAAGCTTTTTCTTGTTCTTAACCGACTATCAAGCGGCGCCGGTGTCGCTGAACGCGCTAATGGCGGTACAAACCCGCGACATGAGATCTTGGCTCGCCCGGCTGAGGGCACAGGGGCTCGGCGCACGATCGGTGGCACGCAGCCTTTCGGCTGTCAAAAGCTTCTATCGGTGGCTGTCCGAGCGACAGGAGTTTGACGCCACCCATGTACTTTCGACCCGCGCGCCGAAATTTCAACGCAAACTGCCCCGCCCGCTAAGCGAGGACGCAGCACATGCAGTTCTCGACCGCATTCCCGTTCAATCCGAGATCCCCTGGATCGCAGCGCGGGATCTGGCCGTGGTCACACTACTCTATGGGTGCGGGTTGCGAATTTCTGAAGCGCTTGGCCTGTCTGCAAACCAACACCCTCTGCCCGAGGTCCTGACGATCCGAGGCAAGGGCGACAAGGAACGTCAGGTTCCCGTACTCCCTGCTGCGCGCGAGGCGGTGTCGGACTACGTGCGGCTTTGTCCCCATGAATTGACCCCTGGATCAGCACTGTTTCGCGGCAAACGTGGTGGCGCGCTGAACCCAAGGCAGGTCTCGGGCTTGTTGGAGAAGGTACGCAACCAACTCGGCCTGCCCGACTCGGCTACGCCTCACGCCATGCGCCACAGTTTCGCGACGCATCTTCTGTCGGCTGGCGGCGATCTGCGCGCGATTCAGGAACTGCTTGGCCACGCCAGCCTGTCTACAACGCAGGTCTATACCGCCGTGGACACCGCCCACCTGATGGACGCCTATAGCCGCGCGCACCCAAGGCAGCGGAAATAGCGACGGGGGCGCGGCGGCGGCCAAAAGAAAACCCCCGCCAAAGCGGGGGTCATCCGAAACTCAATCCGTCTCAATCTGTCAGCCCAGGGCCGTGTCACAGCGCCCACAGGTGCTGTCGTGGCTGTGGCTGCCGACATCGGGCAGGATCTTCCAGCAACGCTGGCATTTGTTGCCTTCGGCCTTTTCAAACACAACACCAACGCCTTCGGTTTCAGGCAGGCGGAAGGCTTCGGCCGGTGATGGGTCGCCCGTCAGGACAACCGCAGAAGTGATACAGATATCTGCAAAGTTCACCGAGCGAAGCGCCTCAAGAACCTCTGCCTCGCGCACATGAACAACCGGCGCGGCTTCAAGGGAAGCCCCGATGACCTTGTCACGCCGCTGGATTTCCAGCGCGGCAGTCACGACGCGGCGCACCTTGCGGATGCCGTCCCATTTCGCCGCCAGCGCTTCATCCAGCCACTCGGTCGAAGTGTCCGGGAAGTCGACAAGGTGAACAGAGCTTTCGTCGCCCGGGAAGCGTTCCAGCCAGACCTCTTCCATGGTGAAGGGCAGGATGGGGGCTAGCCATGTGGTCAGGCGGTGGAACAGGATATCCAGCACCGTCCGCGCGGCACGGCGATCAGCCGAAGTGGCCGCGTCGCAATACAGCGTGTCCTTGCGGATATCGAAGTAGAAGGACGACAGATCCACCGTGGCGAAGTTGAAGATCGCCTGGAACACGCCTTGGAAGTTGAACTCGG
>CAYFXM010000082.1:0-10840 GCA_964346965.1 uncultured Actibacterium sp.
GCCTTGAAATCGAGGAATACCGTTTCGCCCTTGGCCAAATGCTGCTCCACAAGGCCCTCGGTATAGTCCAGAGGCGCGGCTTGCAGGGCCGATGGAATGGCTATGGAAGCTGCGGTCAGGGCGATGAAATCTCGACGGTTCATTCGGGTCTCCTTAGATGGCAACGGACAGATCGACCAGCCAGACGGGCAAGGCCTCGATCGCCCAGAATTCGATGAGCTTGTGAAGCTCCAACAGGATGGCAAGGCCAACGGCCACGAAGATGGCGCCCATCACAGGGCGGGACTTGTTGGCAAGGCGGCGCATCACGGCCTGGCGCTTCTGGATCGCCGAGCGGGCGCCATAGCCGAGCGCAAGGATGATCGTCGACACACCAAGCGCAAAACTGGTCATGATTGCGCCGGCAAACAACAGGTTTTGACCTTGGCTGGCCAAAGAGATTGCTCCGCCAAGGGTGGGACCAATGCAGGGGCTCCAGACGGCGCCGAGGAGAACGCCGCCAAGAAACTGGCCCTGAAGGCCGCGGTGTTCGAGCCGGTCCAATCGCTGATCGGCTCCGCTGGCGACGCCTGCTGTTGCTGTTGCGAATTGTGACGTAAAGCGAGGGACAAGCAGGATCAGGCCAAAGCCGACCATCAAGACTGCGCCACCTTGGGCAATCGTGTCTTCGGTGATGCCAAGGCTCCGCCCCGCAACGCTGACCAACATGCCAAGCGCGACGAAGGACAGGCTCATCCCCGCTGCGACAGCGATAGGGCCCAGCCTATGCGCCTGAATAGCGGTGGCCAAAACAATCGGCAACACCGGCAGGACGCAAGGGTTGATCAAGGTCAGCAGCCCAGCAAGGTATCCGAGGACGATATCCATGGCCCGGAATTTGGCGCGAGACGCGCTTAAAGTCACCCAACATCGGGTTACAGGCGATCACTTTGGCGTCAGCTTTGCTGCTTCGACAGCTGCACGGCAAGGATGGAGAAGGTAATGATAACAACCCCGACGATGTCGAACATTCCCATTTTTTCACTCAGCAACACGGCGGCAATGGCGACACCGAAGAACGGGTTAAGAAAGTGATAGGTTGCTGCCTTCACCGCTCCGATCCTGCCGACGAGGAGGAACCAGATGATGGTTGCCGCCAGACCGGGCATCAGCGTTGTGTAGATGAACGCCACGCCCAACTGCCAACTTGGGGTGAAACCGGGGTCTTCCAAAGCGAGCCCAGCCACCAGCAGGCAAGCCCCGCCAACCATCATTTGTAGCCCGACGACCATAATGACATTTCCGCCCGAGCTTGCACCGCGGACCGAGAGTGTGGCGATGGCGAGGGCCAGTACACCGATCACGCACAGCGCAACCCCCATCGGATCGACACCGCCAGAAAGCCGCGAGCCCATGATCACCAGAACGCCGCCCAGCCCGGCGATCAGACCGATGATCCCAAGAGGCCGAAGCCTCTCGCCATAGATCAGCCAGCCAGCCAGCCCGACGAGCAGCGGCATGGAGGAGGCGATGATGGCGGCCAACGACGCCTCGATCGTCTGCATGGCAACGAAGAAAAGGCCAAGGTACAGAGCATTTTGGCAAATACCGAAGATGATGGTCGCGCGCCACTGATCCCGGGTCAGATGCCAGCTTTGCCCAAGGGCACGGGCAATGATGATACCGATCAAGCCCGACAGGAAGAACCGCAGGCTAAGCGAAAGAAGCGGTGGCGCATATTCGACGATCACGCGCGCCGAGGTAAAGGCCGACGACCAGATCAGGGCAAAGCTCAGCCCCATCAGTACCGATCGAAAATCCATGAACCGTTACCTCAAAGAAAAAGGGCCGCCACTGGGCGACCCTATTCAATTCATTGACGGGCGCAAGGCCCGGAACGCTTAGCCGTTCACGCTGTCTTTCAGCGCCTTGGCGATGGTCATCTTGACGACCTTGTCCGCCTCTTTCTTGATCTGCTCACCGGTGGCCGGGTTGCGGACCATACGCTCGGGGCGCTCACGGCAATAGATCTTGCCGACGCCCGGAAGGGTCACGGCGCCACCGCCGGAAACTTCCGAGGTGATTACGCTGGTGATGGCGTCCAGAGCCTGCGATGCGGCTTTCTTGTCGGTGTCCATTTGCTCGGCCAAAGCAGCGACGAGCTGTGTCTTGGTCAACGGTTTTGCCATGTAATTTCTCCTCAATCCTACCCCTGTTGGGGGAAATATGACCCCGATTTGGGGTTTATGAGCGACACTCTACCTTTATCTTGCGGACCGACACAATCATTTGTGTCATAAAATTAAGGGATTTCTTCATTTTGTGGCCATTGGATGACGTTAAAGGAAGGCAGTTTCTTCGAAGCTGCGCAGTTTCCGGCTGTGGATGCGCTCCAGCGGCATCTCTCGCAGGCTTTCCATCGCGCGTATCCCGATCAGCAGGTGGCGCGTAACCTGTGTCTTATAGAAGTCGCTGGCCATGCCCGGCAACTTCAATTCGCCATGCAGGGGTTTGTCGGACACACAAAGCAACGTGCCATAGGGGACGCGGAAGCGGAAACCGTTGGCCGCTATGGTGGCGCTCTCCATATCCAGCGCGATGGCGCGGGATTGGGAAAGCCGCTGAACCGGGCCGGACTGGTCGCGCAGTTCCCAGTTGCGGTTGTCGATCGTGGCGACCGTGCCCGTCCGCATGATCCGCTTCAGGTCATAGCCCTGCAACTCAGTGACCTCTGCCACCGCCTGTTCCAGCGCGATCTGTATCTCGGCCAGCGGAGGGATTGGTACCCAGACCGGCAGGTCGTCATCCAGCACGTGATCCTCGCGCAGATAGGCATGGGCCAGTACGAAATCCCCAAGGCTCTGAGAATTCCGCAATCCTGCGCAATGGCCGACCATAAGCCAGGCGTGCGGGCGTAGGACGGCGATGTGATCGGTTGCGGTTTTCGCGTTCGACGGGCCGACACCGATATTAACCAGCGTGATCCCTGATCCGCCTTCTGCCTTCAGGTGATACGTTGGCATTTGCGGCAGTTTCGCGGGTACAGGCAACGCCGCGTCTGGCGATGTGATTTCGATATTCCCCGGGCCAACAAAGGACGTATAGCCGCTTTCCGGATCGGCCAAGGCTTGGCGGGCGTAGGCTTCGAACTCCTCTACGTAGAACTGGTAGTTGGTAAACAGAACGTGGTTCTGGAAATGCTCAGCCGAGGTAGCCGTGTAGTGCTGAAGCCGAGCCAGAGAATAATCGACCCGTTGCGCCGTGAAGGGGGCCAGCGCGTTGGCACCGTCCTGATGGCTGAAACTCATGCCGTTGACGATATTGTCGTGGGTGGTGGAAAGGTCCGGCACATCGAACAGGTCGCGCAGCGGCAAGTCCAGCGCGCCTTCTTGCGGGACGTTCAGATCTGTTTCTCCGGCAACGGCGAAATGCAGTGGAATCGGTGTGTTAGAGGGGCCAATGCTTATCGCGACACCGTGGTTGTCCAGCAGAAGCTGAATCTGTTGTTGCAGGTAGTTGGCGAACAGATCGGGCCGGGTGACCGTCGTGCTATAGGTGCCGGGCTCTGTAACGTGACCGAAGCTGAGACGACTGTCGATCGTTGCGAAGCTGCTCGTGGTCAGGCGAATCTCAGGATAGAAGGCGCGATTGCGATGCGCCCCACCTTTGCCGCTTAACACCATCTGGAAACGGTCTTTCAGAAAGGCAGTGCTTTGCTCGTACAGCGCCTGAAGCTGCGCGACGGCCTCGTCCGCGTCGGTGTAGAGCCGCGCGGCAGGCTGTTTCGGCGTGTCGATGGGGTTTTGCGGGGCAGGGGTCATGACGCGTATCCGGGTTCTGCGGTTGCCAGTGATTTAAGCGCCAATGGAGTCATTTGACCAGTGGTTGAAAGCTTGCGACGTCACTTGCTTGCGCCTGTCACCCGGTGGTCGGATAGTGGAGGCATGACAAAGACACTTCTTTCTCTTGGGCATGGGTACTCCGCACAGGCTCTTGAACGACTGTTACCGCCTGATTGGCGGATCATCGCCACCACGCGAAACGAGGAAAAAGCGGGGAGTCTGACCGGCCCAAACCTGCAGGCCCGAATCTGGCCCGGAGACGACCTTCGTGCCGATTTGGCGCAGGCTACACATCTGTTGATGTCGATCGCACCAGAACAGGAAGGCGACCCGATCCTGGCGGCAATGGCCAACGATCTGCGCAAGGCCACTCATCTGGAGTGGGTCGGATACTTGTCGACAACCGGAGTCTATGGCGACCATGGCGGGGGGTGGGTGGATGAAGATTCCCCGCTAGCGCCCAGTACAGAACGTGGTCGGCGACGGGTAGAAGCTGAACGCGCTTGGGCCGAATTGGGCCTTCCCCTGCATATTTTCCGGCTTGCGGGAATCTATGGGCCGGGACGTGGCCCCTTTGCCAAGGTTCGAAACGGGACGGCCCGGCGTATTATCAAAGAGGGGCAAGTCTTTTCCCGAACCCATGTCGACGATATTGCGCGGGTTCTTTGGGCCTCGATCAATCAGCCCGATCCCGGCGCAACCTATAACGTCTGCGACGATGATCCTGCACCGCCTCAGGACGTGATCGGTTACGCGGCGGAGCTGCTGGACCTGCCCTTACCTCCGGCGATTCCCTTTGAGGAGGCAGAGATGACGCCGATGGCGCGCAGTTTCTATGCTGAATCGAAGAAAGTGCGGAACGACAAGATAAAGACCGAGTTGGGTGTGACGCTGCTCTATCCGGACTACCGGTCGGGGTTGCAGGCCCTTCTGGAACAGGAACAGGCGAACAGCGCCGCGTCCAATTAACCTCTTGGTGTATGACAGGTGCTAACGAGCTTGATAAGGAGCCCTTGAGGCGACGGATTGCGAAAAGAGGCCAACGTGGACATCCAAGACACCAAACTGCCAGGTGTAAAAATCCTAACCCCGCGCCGGTTTGGCGATAATCGCGGTTTCTTCTCGGAAAGCTGGAACAAACGCGCTTTGGCCGACGCCGGGCTCGAGATAGATTTTGTACAGGACAACCACTCCCTGTCGCACGAGGTCGGGACGGTGCGTGGTCTGCACTTTCAGGCACCACCAACTGCGCAGGGAAAGTTGGTGCGCTGCGGGCGCGGCCGGTTGTTTGACGTTACCGTCGATGTACGGAAGGGATCTCCGACCTATGGTCAGTGGGTGGGCGAAGAGCTGAGCTTTGAGAACGGCAAACAACTGTGGATTCCGGCGGGATGTTTGCACGGCTTTATCACGCGCGAAGCGGATACCGAGATTATCTATAAATGCACCGACTATTACGCCCCAGAATGCGATGGCGCGGTGCGGTGGGATAGCGCAGGGATCGACTGGGGTGACATCGACGATGTCGTGCTGTCCGACAAGGACGCCGCGGCGCAGCCTTTGTCCGAATTCAACAGTCCCTTTGTCTGGGAGGGCGCGGCATGAAGATCCTTGTTACCGGCGGGGCCGGTTTCATTGGCTCTGCTGTTGTGCGACTGGCGGTATCGCGTGGGTATGAGGTCGTTAACCTCGACGCGCTGACCTATGCTGCATGCCTTGAGAATGTCGCACCGGTGGAAGGCAGCCCGAACTACTCATTCGAACATGCTGACATCCGGGACCGCAGGGCTCTGGACCGAATATTCTCCCGACACCATCCTGATGTGGTCATGCATCTGGCCGCCGAAAGTCACGTGGATCGCTCGATTGATGGACCCGGCGATTTCATCGAGACCAACGTGACCGGCACCTACAACATGCTGGAAGCGGCGCGCAGCTATTGGGAGGGCAAGGGAAAGCCCGAGGGGTTCCGGTTCCACCATATCTCAACCGACGAAGTCTATGGCTCGCTCGGACCTGAGGGGATGTTTACCGAGGATACGCCCTATGACCCGCGCTCGCCGTATTCAGCGTCAAAGGCCAGCAGCGACCACCTTGTGCGAGCATGGGGCGAGACCTATGGGCTGCCGATCCTCGTAACCAATTGTTCGAACAACTACGGCCCCTATCACTTCCCCGAGAAACTGATCCCGGTTGTCATCCTGAAGGCCTTGGCGGGGCAGGCGATCCCGGTTTATGGCGACGGGTCGAACGTCCGCGACTGGCTTTATGTCGAGGATCACGCCGACGCGCTGCTAACCGTGGTTGAAAAGGGCGAGATCGGCCGGACTTACAATATCGGCGGTGAAAACGAGGCGAAGAATATCGACCTTGTACGTATGATCTGCGGCCTGCTTGACGAGCTGCGCCCCGGCGCGGCGCCCTATGCAGAATTGATAACCTTTGTCACCGATCGCCCCGGTCATGACCAGCGCTATGCGATCGATCCGGCGCGCATTCGGACTGAGCTGGGTTGGCGCCCCTCGGTGACGGTCGAGCAAGGATTGCGCAAGACCGTTGAATGGTACCTTGCGAACGAAAACTGGTGGCGACCGCTGCTTGACCGGGATGGTGTTGGGCAACGACTGGGGGTGGCATGAGAGCACTGGTTTTCGGCAAGACCGGGCAGGTGGCGACAGAGCTCCAGAAGCTTCTTCCAGAGGCGACCTTTCTGGGCCGCGATCAGGCCGACCTGACCGAACCCGAGACCTGTGCGGCTGCAATCCGTACCAGCGATGCCACTGTGGTCATCAACGCGGCAGCATATACCGCCGTCGACAAGGCCGAAGACGATGAATCGACCGCCGCTGTGATCAATGGGCAGGCTCCAGGTGCGATGGCAGAGGCTTGCGCGGACAGGGGCATCCCGTTTCTGCATATTTCCACCGATTATGTTTTTGATGGTTCGGGCGACCAACCCTATGCAACCAATGCACCGGTCGCACCTCAAGGGGCCTATGGCTGGACAAAACTAGCGGGGGAACGGGCAATCGAAGCTGCGGGGGGATCGTATGGCATCCTGCGAACAAGCTGGGTGTTCTCGGCGCACGGGAGCAACTTCCTCAAAACCATGCTGCGCCTTTCCGAAACGCGAGATGCGCTCGACATTGTCGCGGACCAGATCGGCGGTCCAACCCCGGCGGCGGAGATTGCAGCGGCGCTTGTGCAGATGGCAGAGGTCAAACTGGCCGGGCGCGGCGGTAATGGTCTCTATCATTTTGCCGGTACGCCGACCGCAAGCTGGGCCGGTTTCGCGCGCGAGATATTTCGGCAGGCTGGGCGCGACGTTGCGGTGACGGACATCCCCACCTGCGACTATCCCACCCCCGCCAAGCGTCCTTTGAATTCCCGGCTGGATTGCAGTCGGATTGAGAGTGATTTTGGCATCTCCCGCCCCGATTGGGCAGTTGGAGTGCAGCAAGTCTTAAAAGAACTGCAGGTGATCTGATGGCACAGCGCAAAGGTATTATTCTGGCGGGCGGCTCTGGCACGCGGCTTTATCCGATTACCATGGGCATTTCGAAGCAGTTGCTTCCGATCTACGACAAGCCGATGATCTATTATCCGATCTCGGTGCTGATGCTGGCCGGCATCCGCGAGATCGCGATTATCACCACGCCGGATGACCAGTCGCAATTCCAGCGCCTATTGGGTAACGGTTCTCAATGGGGGCTGAGTTTTGAATGGATCGTCCAGTCCTCGCCCGATGGGCTGGCACAGGCCTATATTCTGGCAGAGGATTTTCTGGCGGGCGCGCCATCGGCCATGGTGTTGGGCGATAATATCTTCTTTGGCCATGGGCTGCCTGAGATTCTCCTACGGGCCAGTGCTCAGGAAGAGGGCGGCACTGTCTTCGGGTATCACGTCGCTGACCCTGAACGATACGGCGTTGTGGCGTTCAATGGGGACGGTGAAGCTACACAGATCATCGAAAAGCCGGAGGTGGCGCCGTCGAATTATGCGGTGACGGGGCTCTATTTTCTTGATGGGACTGCGCCCGAGCGCGCCAAGCGGGTCAAACCTTCTGCCCGCGGCGAGTTGGAAATTACTACCCTGCTAGAGATGTACCTGCATGAAGGCTCGCTGAACGTCGAACGTATGGGGCGCGGTTACGCGTGGCTGGATACCGGCACACATGGCAGCCTTCTGGACGCGGGGAATTTTGTGCGCACCCTGACCAAGCGTCAGGGGATGCAGTCGGGTTGTCTGGACGAGATCGCTTTCGAACAGGGTTGGGTAAGTCGCGAAGAACTTCAGGCGCGGGCCGAGAAGTTCAAGAAAAACGACTACGGCGACTATTTGAGCGGCCTTTTACGCGACTGATCTGTTTCGCGGTTTCATTTTCGGGTTGACCCTGACAAATATATCAACAATTCATGAATTATGGATTCTTTTCGTGCCCTTCAGGCTTTCGCTGCCCTTGGCCAGCCCACCCGGCTGGACGTCTTCCGCCTTCTGGTGAAGGCGGGGCCGAAGGGCATGGCGGCCGGGGAAATCAGTGAAACGCTGGAGGTGCGTCAGAATACCATGTCCGCCAACCTGTCCGTCCTGACGCAAGCCGGTCTGATCCGGAACGTTCGAGAAGGCCGCAGTGTCCGTTACTTTGCGGATATGGACGGTATTCGCGGCCTGCTGGCTTTCATGATGGAAGACTGCTGCGGTGGCCGTACCGAATTATGCCAACCCGTGATCAATGAAATCGCCTGTGATTGCTGAGGACAAATCATGATCCAAGCGACTTGGTTTCCACGACTTCGAAGCACTGTTTCAACCCCCGGGCAATTCCCCGAGAAGAGCCGATAAGGCCACCTATCCTAGCCGTTGAAGGAACAAGATGACTGACACTACAGCACCTGCCGCATCCGGGCTTGGAACATTTGAACGCTGGTTGTCAGTTTGGGTGGCGCTCGCGATCGGTGCGGGCGTGCTTCTGGGCAACCTGTTCCCAAGCCTGTTCAGCTTCCTCGCATCCTTGGAAATCGCGTCGGTTAACCTGCCGGTAGCGGTATTAATCTGGGCCATGGTCTATCCAATGATGGTGGGTGTCGATTTCGGTGCGCTTCGTCAGGTTGGAGACAGGCCAAAAGGGCTGGTCGTGACGCTGACGGTGAACTGGCTGATAAAACCCTTCACGATGGCTGTATTGGGAGTGGTATTCTTTAACCATTTCTTCGCAGACCTGATCCCTCCGGACGACGCGCAGGCCTATCTGGCAGGGGTCATCTTGTTGGGGGCAGCACCCTGCACCGCTATGGTCTTTGTCTGGTCGAACCTCACGCGCGGCGATGCGACCTATACATTGGTTCAGGTCAGCGTGAACGATGTCATCATGGTCTTTGCCTTCGCGCCCATCGTGGCATTCCTGTTGGGCGTTACAGACATCACTGTTCCTTGGGACACGCTGCTTTTATCCGTCGCCCTTTACGTATTGGCACCGCTTCTGGTCGGGTTCTTTACCCGCCGGAAGCTGGTCCGAAATGGTGGAGAAGCCGCAGTTGACGGCTTCAAAGCCCGCGTTCAGCCGTTCTCGATTGTCGGATTGCTGGTAACCGTCCTGCTGCTCTTCGGGTTTCAGGGCGAGGTGCTTCTGGATCGCCCGCTGGTCATTATGCTCATCGCGATTCCGCTTCTGATCCAATCTTACGGAATCTTTTTCCTGGCCTATGCGTCTGCGCGGGCATGGAAAATTCCGTTCAAAGTAGCGGCCCCCTGCGCGCTGATTGGAACGTCGAATTTCTTTGAACTGGCTGTGGCCGTCGCGATCAGCCTGTTTGGCCTCGGCTCTGGGGCAGCCCTGGCGACTGTCGTTGGCGTTCTTGTGGAAGTTCCCGTGATGCTCTCACTGGTCGCCTTCGCCAACAGAACGCAACATTGGTTCCCGTCAGAGCAGGGCTGCAGCACCCGGTCCGCTGATCATCAATGAATGCGGAGGACACTTTGACCGATATTCCCGCCCTTGAGGAAGCCTGCTTTCAGGAGTTCAACCCGGAGCGTCTGTTCGCCAAGCCCGATCTGGAAACTCCGCCGAAGATTCTTCTGCTTTATGGCTCGCTGCGTGAAAGGTCGTTCAGCCGGTTCATGGCGGAAGAGGCCGCGAGGGTGCTGGAGAGGTTTGGAGTAGAGACCAAGACCTTCAACCCATCGGGTCTGCCTCTGGTCGATGATGCTGGCGCAAACGCGGATCACCCGAAGGTGAAAGAGTTGCGCGATCTGGTGACGTGGTGCGATGGAATGGTGTGGTCCTCGCCGGAACGGCATGGCGCAATGACGGGGATCATGAAGACACAGATCGACTGGATTCCGCTTTCGCTCGGTGGAGTGCGTCCGACACAGGGCAAGACTCTGGCGGTCATGCAGGTGTGTGGGGGATCGCAAAGTTTCAACACGGTAAGCCAGTTGCGGAATCTCGGGCGTTGGATGCGACTTGTGACCATCCCGAACCAGTCCTCTGTCGCGAAAGCCTGGGATGAATTCGACGCCGAAGGGCGGATGAAGCCCTCACCCTATTATGATCGGATGGTTGATGTGATGGAGGAGTTGGTGAAATTCACTTGGCTCACCCGCGCCAATCGTAACTATCTTCTGGATCGCTATAGCGAGCGCAAGGAAAGCCAAGCAGAGCTGTCGAAACGCGTGAACGCACCCAAGGCGGTTGGCAACTGACGCCTCCCGCGACTCGGGAAAAGAAAAGCGCCGCCTCAATCGGGCGGCGCTTGTGCGTCAAATCTTTGCTTACCCTAGCGGCGGCGATCGCGGCGTGCGCTCATCGGTTGGAAAGCGACACCCACATGCGCTTCGCAATAGGGTTTGCCCTGTTGCACCGCAAGGCCGCAGAACCAGAACTCTTCCGTCGCCGGATCCCCGATCGGCCATTTGCAGGTGCGCTCGGTGAGTTCCATCAACGATAGCTTCTTGGCGCCTTTCTCGACCTCGCGGACGGTGGCCAGAGCCTCGGGGCTGATTTCATTGGCCGAGGGCTG
>CAYFXM010000083.1:0-2678 GCA_964346965.1 uncultured Actibacterium sp.
CGCGGCGCGCCAAAGGATTTTTCGATGACCACGTTGCGGCCTTTCGGGCCCAGGGTCACTTTTACAGCATCGGCGAGGGTGTTGACGCCTGCCAGCATACGATTGCGGGCATCGGTGTCGAACTTTACGTCCTTAGCAGCCATTGTGCTTGCTCCTAATTCTTAGGGAAATTCTTGTTCAGCGACGAATTAGGCAATGATGCCCATGATGTCGGATTCTTTCATGATCAGCAGCTCTTTGCCGTCGATCGTGACTTCGGTGCCGGACCACTTTCCGAAGAGGATCTTGTCGCCCTCTTTCACGTCCATGGCGATGCGATCGCCATCTTCGTCCTTGGCGCCTGCGCCTACGGCAACAACGATGCCTTCAGCGGGTTTTTCTTTTGCGCTCTCGGGGATGATCAGACCACCGGCGGTTTTCTCGTCGCTTTCGACGCGTTCGACCAGAACCCGGTCGTGCAGCGGAGTAAATGCCATTTGAAACGCTCCTGCGTTTAGTGTTTCGAATTACTAGCACTCACCTCCATCGAGTGCTAACGGCAGAGAAGTAGGCAAGGCAGGCGGGTGAGTCAACAGGCATCAACCAGATTTCTACGGGTGCCCTCACAAAGATGCGGATTGACAAGGCGGGGCAGACAATTTCCACTCTCGGCAGAGCCAAAAGCATTAACAAATCCTGAAAGCATTTTTCCGTGAAATTCCTGCCCGTTGCCTTTCTACTTGCCGCATTTGGCACCACCTCCTTCGCGGAATGTCCGCGTGAAACAGAGTTCGACAGCCTGCCTCCAGCCCGGATCGCCGAACTGAAAGAGCGCGCCAGCGCCTATCCCTACGGCGAGGGTGTCTTCTGGAAGGCCGAGAAAGACGGGAGCACCTCTTATGTCGTCGGCACCTATCACCTCGCCGACCCCCGGATCGACCCGCTGATGGCGCAGATTGAAGAAGTCCTGCCCGAAGTCGAACAGGTCTTGGTCGAGGCCGACACAGAGGTTCAAGCCGAATTCAACGGCCGGATCACTTCGGACCCAACCATTGCCTTCATCCCTGAAGGCCCGACGCTGATCGACCTTCTCGCACCCGACGAATGGGAGCAAGTCGCCAACGCAGCCAAGGCTCGCAACGTCCCGCCGTTCATGGCCGCCAAGTACCAGCCGTGGTTCCTGTCGCTCACCCTATCCGTTCCGCCTTGTGTGATTGAACAGGCCGCCACCGGCGCGCCTGCCATCGACCGCCAGATCGAGTCTCTATTTGTCGAAGCGGGTCGCCCTGTCTTGTCACTCGACAGTGCGGAAAGCATGCTCGCTATCTTCGCCTCTGACCCGATCGAGGATCAGATCGAGGATCTGCGCAGCGGGCTGGAAATGGGCATGTTGTCTACAGAGAATGACATGACCACGGGTGAACTCTACTTCCGCCAGCAACAACGACTGATCTGGGAATACACGTTCGACAAAGCCCAACAGCGAGCCGGCGACCAGCTGGACAAACTCAACGCCATGCTGGCCGAGATGGAACAGGCCGTTCTGATCGACCGGAACATCGCCTGGGAGCCGAAAATCCTCGAAGCCACAGACAAAGCCCCCACCCTGATCGCCGTTGGCGCACTGCACCTATTCGGGGAAACCGGCGTTCTGCCGGTTCTGGAACGTGCGGGCTTCACCATAACGCGCCTGAATGTCGCGTTTCCCTGAGTCATAGCTGTCATGACGTGACAAGGGTCGGCCCTGCCCCTATAAGGCCGCCGACCCTACGTAACACACGGACCTGACCGCCATGAGCATCAAAGTTTTCGGCCATAAATCCCCCGACACCGACTCGACCGGCTCGCCCCTGATCTGGGCGTGGTACCTGTCGGAAATCAAAGGCACCCCTGCAGAAGCCAAGCTTCTGGGCGAGCCCAACACCGAAGCCGCCTTCATGCTGGAGCGTTGGGGTCTGGAAAAGCCGGAAATCATCGCGGACGTTGCCGATGACGAAGCCTGTGTCATCGTCGACACCAACAACCCGGCGGAACTGCCCGACAACATCAACGGCGCAGACGTTCAGGCCATCATCGACCACCACAAGCTGGTTGGCGGTCTGGAAACCAAAGGCCCGATCGATATCACCATCCGCCCGCTGGCCTGCACCGCCACCATCATGGTCGACCTGATGGGTGCCGATGTCGCCAAGATGCCCGAAGCCATCAAGGGCGCGGCCCTGTCCTGCATCCTGTCCGACACGCTGGAATTCCGCTCGCCGACCACCACCGCGCATGACCGCGCCGTCGCCGAGACCCTCGCCGCCGATCTGGGTATCGATGTCTCCGAATACGCCGCCGACCTGTTCGCCGCGAAATCCGACGTCAGTGCGTTCTCGGATGCCGAGCTGCTGCGTATGGACTCGAAGAAATACGAAGTCGATGGCACCAACTTCCGCGTCTCGGTTCTGGAAACCACCTCGCCCGCGACCGTTCTGGACCGCAAGGCCAGCCTGATCGACACCATGACCACCGTCGCTGAAGAAGACGGTGTGGATCAGGTCCTGCTGTTTGTCGTCGACATCCTTAACGAGGAATCGACCCTGCTGGTTCCCAACGACCTGGTCAAATCCGTTGCCGCCAAGTCGTTCGACGCCAACGCCGAGGGTACTCTCGAGTCCGTCCATCCAGCCAACGGACCGGGAAGCCCCATCGTCGGC
>CAYFXM010000083.1:2688-10638 GCA_964346965.1 uncultured Actibacterium sp.
AAAGCAGATCATTCCGAACCTGAAGGTCTGATCCGCCCCTAACCCAAATTCAACGCCGCGCGAGCCACCACTCGCGCGGCGTTTCTTCTTGGCCATGGCGCGCGCTGGCCCGGCCCCGCGACGACGCAAAAGACTCATATGCAAGTCGTACGCTGGTCATATGCAAGTCATACGATCATTTCTTGCTGTCAGAACACTTGGGATTTCCCCTACCGCGCCCGACGGCACTGGTGTACTTCACCCGTAACGACCGACACTAGAGGCCCCCATGACCCAGATCATCGACTCCCTGTCCGAAGTTTCTTCCCGCTACAAGGCTCTGTTCGTTGACCTGTGGGGCTGCGTCCACAACGGCATTACCGCCTACCCCGAAGCCGTGGCCGCATTGCAGGACTACCGGCGCCAAGGCGGGATCGTGGTGCTTCTAACCAACTCTCCGAAACCTCGCGCTGGCGTGGCCGAGCAGCTTGAGTTGTTCAACGTCCCCGCCGACTCCTATGACACGATCGCCACTTCGGGCGACAGCGCGCGGTCGGCCATGTATTTGGGGGCCGTTGGCTCCAAGGTCTATTTCATGGGCGAAGAAGAGCGCGACGCGGGTTTCTTCGAGCCCATTCAAATCATTGAAAACCCGGTGGAAATCACGCGTGTCCCACTGGATCAGGCGGAAGGCATCGTCTGCTGCGGCCCCCTTGACCCTCACGCCCACCCGGACGAGAACCGCCCCGCCTTCCTATATGCGAAGCAGAAGGGTATGAAACTGCTCTGCGCCAACCCCGACATCGTCGTTGACCGCGGTGAAACCCGCGAATGGTGCGCAGGTGCCCTAGCGCGGCTCTATACCGAAATGGGTGGCGAGAGCCTCTATTTCGGCAAGCCTCATCCGCCGATCTATGACCTTGCCCGCCGCCGTCTGGCAGAGATCGCCCAGATCGCGGACGAGGACATCCTGTGCATCGGCGACGGCCCGCACACCGATATCGCCGGCGCGATGGGAGAGAACTTGGACAGCCTGTTCATCACCGGCGGCCTTGCCGCGGCCGACACGGAAACCAAACGGCAACCAAACCCGGAAAAGCTGGCAGACTACCTCGCGAAAGAAAAATCCGCGCCCAACTACAGCATCGGATTTCTCCGCTGAACGCGATCTCCGCGCAACAAAGTTACGACTTTTTAGCAATAGCCGGTTTATTATTGCTTTCGCGATTGCATTGTGCAGTGTTTATCCCTATGCTGCACTGCAACATGAATCGAGGAAGCCATGATGCTGGACAACATGCCACGCGGGACGATTTGCATTGAAGACATCGAGATCGGGATGTTCCGTTACCTCCGGAAAGAGGTGACCAATAAGGACATCGAGATGTTCGCCGAGGTCTCAACCGACCGGAACCCGGTGCATCTGGATGACGATTATGCCCTCGACACAATCTTTGAAGGACGAATTGCGCATGGCATGCTGACGGCGGGTCTGATTTCGGCCGTTATCGGTGAACAGCTTCCCGGCCACGGCACGATTTATATGAAGCAGTCGTTAACCTTCATGGCCCCGGTCCGCCCCGGCGACGTTGTCTATGCCGAGGTTAAAGTCATCGATATCAACCATGCCAAACGTCGTGTGACCCTTGATTGTCACTGCGCTGTGGGCGATACGGTCGTTCTAAGGGGTGAGGCCGTCGTACTGGCGCCAAGCCGCAAGTTCGACTGACGGGGCTGGTCCCCGCGCCACGGGGACCGATGCAGCGCCATTTCTCTTTGTCCGGGCTGAATTCAGCAAATCGCGGCGCCAGCGTCGCGATTGGCAATTTTGACGGTGTCCATCTGGGCCATCAGGCCGTTCTTGAAATTGCGCGCGATTGGGGTGACGCACCATTGGGCGTCCTTACCTTTGAACCCCACCCGCGCGAATTCTTCGCGCCCACTGCGCCTGCCTTTCGCCTGATGAATGCTGAAGCCCGCGCGCATCGTCTGGAAAAGCTGGGTGTCGCCCAGCTTTATGAACTTCCCTTCAATGGGGACCTGTCTTCTCTAACGCCCGAAGAATTCGTCAAACAGGTGCTGGTCGACGGAATGGGCGTGGCCCATGTGGTCGTGGGAGAGGACTTTTGTTTCGGCAAGAAGCGCAGTGGCTCTGCCCAGGATCTGGCCGATCTGGGTAAGAAATACGGCTTTGCCGTCACGCTGGCACCGCTGTTGGAGCGTACTGACCTGACAGTTTCCTCCACTGAAATCCGCAAAGCGCTGTCCGAGGGCCGCCCACGCGACGCGGCCACCATGCTAGGCCATTGGCACCGAGTTGAAGGCGAAGTCATAGCCGGCGAGAAACGCGGCCGCGATCTGGGGTTTCCGACTGCGAACATTTCCCTGGCTGGGTTGCACCAACCGAAATATGGCGTCTACGCGGTACTGGTCGAGGTTCTTGATGGTCCCAACGCCGGCAATTACCACGGCGCTTCCTCGATCGGCATCCGCCCGATGTTCGAAGGTGAAGAGCCAAATTGCGAAACCTTCCTGTTCGATTTTGATGGCGACCTGTATGGCCACCGTATTTCCGTCGGGTTGGTCGACTATCTGCGACCCGAGCTGACGTTCAACGATCTGCCCGCATTGATCGACCAGATGAAAACCGATTGCGATCAGGCCCGTACCATCCTGTCGGCGCTATGAGCCGCAAGGAGAAACTCCGCCCTCGGTTCTGGGAAACCGTCCCGTTGAACAAGATGAACCGGGCAGAGTGGGAAACTCTGTGCGATGGCTGTGGCAAGTGTTGCCTGAATAAGCTCGAGGACGAGGACACAGGCGTTGTTGTCTTCACCCGCGTGGCGTGCCGCCTGCTGGATGATGACACCTGCCGCTGCGCCCATTACGAGACGCGCAAGATGATCGTACCGGAATGCATCGTCCTGACCCCGGAGACATTGCCTGAGACAGCATATTTCATGCCTGCCAGCTGCGCCTATCGCCGACTGCAAGAGGGCAAGGGGCTGGCCGACTGGCACCCGCTGGTCTCTGGCGATCCCGACAGCGTCCACAAAGCGGGCGTGTCCATGCGCGGGCAGACCGTGTCAGAATTCGATCTGCCCGTCGAGGAATGGGAAGACTACGTCATCGACGAAGAGCTCTAAAGTTCTCCGGCGAGATGCAGGTCCAGATGGTCAAGCCGGTCCTGCCCCCAGAACCTTTGACCATCATCGGTGATATAGAATGGCGAGCCAAAGACACCGTTGTTTACCGCCTCTTCCAGATTGGCGGCATAAGTCTCGGCGCCAACCAACAACCCACTGTCGGCTATCGCCGGATCAAAGCCCGCAGCTTCCAGACAGGAGCGGACAGTTGCATCATCGGCGATGTCTCGTTCCTCGGCCCAGATGGCCGTCAGAATCCTCTGAACCAGAGCACCAACATCTCCGCCGCCTGCTTTCTGCGCGGCGATGATTGCGTAAGAAGACGGTGCAGCGTTTGCGGGCCAAAAGAGTGGCTTGAGGTTAAAAGGCACCCCCCTGACCTTTGCCAGCCGCTCGAGGTCCTGTGCACGATACTCGTTGCGGTTTGGATGCCGTTCAGGCAGTGGAACGCCCCCGGTTCGTGGGAACAGCGCCATCAGATCAAACGGCTTATAAGTGATTGACGCGTTGTGCTTTGCGGCTATCTCCTCCAGCCGCCCTCCGGCCAGATACGTAAACGGCGAAACAGTCGAGAAATAATAGTCTATTTGGGCCAAATCCCACCCTCCCATTGCAGCATGGCTGTTAAGACGCTAGTGGGTTGCGTGTCAGTGTCAACGTCACGAATCTGTCATCTCTTTGCGGGAATTGCTGCCATGCCCACGATCACCGAACCGAAACTTATTTCCGGCAACGCCAACCGGACCTTGGCCCAGTCGATCGCCAAGCGGATGTCGATGCACCGCGGCGGACCGGTCAGTCTTGTCGACGCGCGCGTGGAACGATTCAACGATGCCGAGATCTTCGTCGAGATCTTCGAGAACGTCCGCGGCGAGGATATGTTCATTATCCAGCCGACCTCGAACCCCGCCAACGACAACCTGATGGAGTTGCTGATCATCGCCGACACGCTGCGCCGTTCGTCCGCGGCCCGTGTCACTGCCGTGATCCCCTATTTCGGCTACGCCCGTCAGGACCGCCGTACCAAGGCCCGCACACCGATCACGGCCAAACTGGTTGCCAATATGCTGGTCGAAGCTGGCATCGAGCGCATCCTGACCATGGACCTGCACGCGACCCAGATTCAGGGCTTCTTCGATATTCCCGTGGACAACCTCTACGCCGCGCCGATCTTTGCGCTGGACGTGAAGCACCACTTCAAAAACCAAATGGATGACATCATGGTCGTCTCGCCCGACGTGGGCGGAGTGGCGCGCGCGCGTGAATTGGCGCAACGCATCAACGCCCCGCTGTCCATCGTCGACAAGCGCCGCGAGAAAGCGGGCGAAGTTGCCGAAATGACCGTGATCGGCGATGTCACCGACAAGACCTGCATCATCGTGGACGACCTTTGCGATACCGCTGGCACCCTGTGTAAAGCGGCCGACCTTTTGATGGAGAAAGGTGCCAAGGAAGTACACGCCTATATCACTCACGGTGTCCTGTCGGGCCCGGCCGTTGGACGCATTACTGAATCGGTCATGAAGAGCCTCGTCATCACAGACTCGATCGAGGCCACCGACGCTGTCAAAGCCGCTCCGAACATCCGGATCGTACCAACTGCGCCAATGTTCGCCCAAGCGATCCTTAACACCTGGAATGGCACGTCGGTCTCGTCGCTGTTTGATAACGCGACCCTTGGCCCGATCTACGAAGGCCTCTACACCGGCTAACCTGCCAATAGAGCTGCCAGCCATCCAAGTGGCTGGGGCCTCCGATCACCCTCATCGGAAGTAAAAACGAAAAAAACCCCGCTCAAATAGAGCGGGGTTTTTTCTTACTTAGAAGTCGCGCTGCTTCAGACCATGGTGGTCAGCAGGAACTCCAGATCCGCAACGAACTTGTTCGCGGCGTCCTTATCGACAGCAGTAGCAGCTTCGGCCTTGGCCTTGGCTTCTGCGATAATGACGTCCAGATCGGCGCGGGTGAATTCCTCGCCACGATGAGCGCGTTCCGCGATCACCGACACGCCAGTTGCAGTGATTTCTGCAAATCCGGCGGTGACGACGAAATCTTCTTCGCCACCTTCGTGATGTACGCGGACTACGCCCGGACGCAGCGTGGTGAGAAGCGCGGAGTGACCAGGCATAGCGGTCAGGTCGCCCTCGGCACCCGGGATCTGGATCGAGGTCGCGGCGAGCGAAGCAAGGCTCCGCTCGGGCGATACCAGATCAAATTGCATCGTATCGGCCATTCAGCCCTCCTTAGGCGGCTTCTGCCGCCATTTTCTCGGCTTTGGCGATCACTTCGTCGATGTCGCCGACCATGTAGAACGCGCCTTCGGGCAGGTGGTCGTATTCGCCAGCAACAACCGCTTTGAACGAAGCGATGGTTTTTTCCAGCGGAACCTGAACACCGTCCGAACCGGTGAAGACTTTCGCAACGTCGAACGGCTGCGACAGGAAGCGCTGGATCTTACGAGCACGCGCAACGGTCAGTTTGTCTTCTTCCGACAGTTCGTCCATGCCAAGGATGGCGATGATGTCTTGCAGCGACTTGTAGCGCTGCAGGATACCCTGAACGTCACGGGCAACGTTGTAGTGTTCTTCACCAACGATGGCCGGGTCCAGAATACGCGACGAGGAGTCAAGCGGGTCAACCGCCGGGTAGATGCCCAGCTCCGAAATCGCACGCGACAGAACGGTGGTTGCGTCGAGGTGCGCAAAGGTGGTTGCCGGTGCGGGGTCGGTAAGGTCGTCCGCGGGAACGTAGACCGCTTGGATCGAGGTGATCGAACCCTGCTTGGTCGAGGTAATGCGTTCCTGCATCGCACCCATGTCGGTTGCCAGTGTCGGCTGATAGCCAACCGCCGAAGGAATACGGCCCAGAAGCGCTGACACCTCGGAACCCGCCTGAGTAAAGCGGAAGATGTTGTCGACGAAGAACAGAACGTCGGTACCGGACTGGTCACGGAACTGTTCAGCTAGGGTCAGACCGGTCAGAGCAACACGTGCACGCGCACCCGGAGGCTCGTTCATCTGGCCGTAAACCAGCGCAACCTGCGATTCTTCCAGGTTGTCAGGCTTAATAACGTTGGATTCGATCATCTCGTGGTACAGGTCGTTACCTTCACGAGTACGCTCGCCAACACCCGCGAACACCGAGAAACCCGAGTGCACTTTTGCGATGTTGTTGATGAGTTCCATGATCAGAACGGTTTTGCCAACGCCGGCGCCGCCGAACAGACCAATCTTACCACCCTTCGAGTAGGGGGCCAGCAGGTCGATAACTTTAATACCGGTAACCAGGATCGCCGATTCAGTTGCCTGATCGTTGAATTCCGGTGCGGGCTGGTGGATCGCGCGAGTTTCTTTCGCTTCAACCGGACCCTTTTCGTCAACGGGCTCGCCGATAACGTTCAGGATGCGGCCCAGGGTGGCGTTGCCAACCGGGATCGAGATCGGTGCGCCGGTGTCTTCAACACCTGCGCCACGAACGAGACCTTCGGTCGCGTCCATCGCGATGCAGCGTACAGTGTTTTCGCCAAGGTGCTGGGATACTTCCAGAACCAGTTTCTTACCGTTGTTGTCGGTGTTGAGTGCGTTCAGAATCTCCGGCAGGTGATCTTCGAACTGCACGTCCACAACGGCGCCAATGACCTGGGTCACTTTGCCTTTTGCGTTTGCCATGTTTCGTCTCCGGTTCGGTTAGAGCGCCTCAGCGCCCGAGATGATTTCGATAAGCTCGTTGGTGATGACAGCCTGACGCGAGCGGTTGAACTCGATGGTCAGCTTGTCGATCATGTCGCCAGCGTTGCGGGTTGCGTTGTCCATTGCGGACATCCGTGCACCCTGCTCCGACGCGCCGTTTTCCAGAAGCGCTGCAAAGATCTGTGTCGCGACACCGCGCGGCAGCAGGTCTTCCAGAATGCCCTCTTCCGACGGTTCATAGTCGTAGAGCGGGCTTTCTGCATCGCTTTCCTCGAACGCGGCAGGAATGATCTGCTGCGCCGTCGGGACCTGAGAGATCACCGACTGGAAACGGTTGTAGAAGATGGTCGCAACGTCAAACTCGCCCGCGTCAAAGCGGCCCAGAATATCGGTGGCGATCTCATGTGCGTTCTCATAGCCCACGCGCTTGACCTCAGACAGGTCAACGTGGTCGATGAAAAGCTCTTCCATGTCACGCTTCAGCTGCTCGCGGCCCTTTTTACCGACGGTCAGGATCTTCACGGTTTTACCCGCAGCGATCAGTTCCTCGGCTTTGGCACGCGCCAGTTTTGCGATCGAGCTGTTGAAGCCACCGCACAGGCCGCGTTCTGCAGTCATGACCACCAGCAGGTGGGTCTGATCAGAACCGGTACCCGACAGAAGCTTCGGTGCGCTGTCCGAACCGCCGACCGAAGCCGCCAGTCCACCCAGCACGGCGTTCATCCGTGCTGCATAAGGCCGTCCGGCCTCGGCCGCATCCTGTGCCCGCCGCAGTTTTGCGGCGGCCACCATCTGCATGGCCTTCGTGATCTTCCGAGTGCTTTTAACACTCTCGATCCGGTTTTTAAGATCCTTCAGGTTTGGCATATCCTGTCCCCTGAGGCTCCGTTACGAAAAGTCAGCTGCGAATTCGTCGAGCGCGGCTTTGACTTTGTCCTCGGCTTCACCTTTGATCTTCGGGTCTTCGTTGGTCAGGAAGTCCAGCAGGTCGCTGTGCTTCGAACGCAGGTGCGCGACCAGACCGGTTTCAAAGCGGCCAACTTCGCTCACTTCGATACCATCCAGATAGCCTTTGGTGCCGGCGTAGATGACGCAGACGATTTCGGCGTTGGTCAGCGGCGAGTACTGCGGCTGTT
>CAYFXM010000084.1:0-10606 GCA_964346965.1 uncultured Actibacterium sp.
AATCCCAATATCGAGATTGTGGTCACGGGTGGCTCGTTGAGGAGAGCTGACGGTGGCCTGCTGGGCAACCTGACCACGCAAGTCGTTGATTTATTCAAGTTTGACTATTCGGTGATCAGCTGTGCCGGTATTGACTCGGATGGAGAGCTTTTGGATTTCGATATGCAAGAAGTCTATGCGACCCAAGCTATCATCCGACGGACGCGGGCAACCTTTGTGGTTCTTGACCGGTCCAAAATTCTACGCTCGGCGCCGGGTCGTGTCGGAACAATTGCCGAAGTTGATACACTGTTTACTGACGCGGACCTGCCTGACGATTTGCAGGATGATTGGGGGCAATTCGACGTGAAACTCCATTTCGTAGATCACCCCGAGCCTGAAAAGTAATAGTCGTAAGGGACCTGCTTCGCGCAACGATTCCGCGATCGTGAAATTTCGCCGAATTGCGCAGGACGTCTGCTATTAAAGGCAATTGGGTTGGGTGACAAAGAACGCGGCCCAATAATGCAGAGGCCCCACACATCATTCCCTTCTAAACGGCCTGCATCGCTATAGACCGATTGGCGCGCGCCGGTTCTACGAACCTTGGCTGGTCAAGGGAATCACTAGGTTGGCATAGGGCGCTTTGCGCGCTTAGAAATTTGCTCCGGTTGCGCTATGATTGAATGGAATTTGACCAACGGGTCAGGAAATTTCCGCCAGTAGCTGCTTTCCGCAATTATTGGTGTAGTTTCACCCGGTTCCGCTGCGTCATCGTTGCGAAAGAAAAACCTTTTGCAAACGATGCGGTGTTCGGTCAACGTCGAACCATAATCAATCAGGGAGTTGAAAATGAAAAAGCTTCTTCTGGCGACCACTGCAGCAGTGGCAACCGCCGGTTCCGCGATTGCGGGTGGCCATATGTCCGATGTGACTATTGGTGTTCTGGTGGCCTTTACGGGCCCGCTGGAATCGTTGGCGCCGCCGATTGCGGAAGGCGCCGAACTGGCGATCAAAGAGATCAATGACAGCGGCAAGTTTGTCGATGGTGCAAAGGTAACACCAGTTCGTGGTGACTCGACTTGCGTCGATGCCGGTGCTGCGACCGCCGCTGCAGAGCGTCTGATCACGGCTGAAGGCGCGAAGGCGATCATGGGTGCCATGTGCTCTGGTGCGACTGGCGCTGTGTTCACCAATGTGTCCCGCGCGAACGGTATTCTTCAGATTTCGCCTTCGGCGACTTCACCGGGCCTGACCGCCTTAGAAGACGATGGTCTGTTCTTCCGCCTTGCCCCTTCGGACGCACGCCAGGGCGAGATCATGTCCGATATCATTCTTGGCAAAGGCATCAACGAAGTCGCGCTGACCTATACCAACAACGACTACGGTAAGGGTCTGGCAGACAGCTTTGCGGCCGCTTACGAGGCTGCGGGCGGTAAAGTTACCATCAACGCCGCGCATGAAGACGGTAAAGCCGATTATTCGGCTGAAGTGGGCGCTCTGGCTTCGGCTGGCGGCGACGCGCTGGTCGTGGCTGGCTATGCCGACCAAGGCGGTTCTGGTGTAATCCAAGCCTCGCTGGACAGCGGCGCATTTGACACGTTTGTCCTGCCGGACGGCATGATTACGACGGCGCTAACCGACCGCTTCGGCGCCGATCTTGATGGATCGTTCGGCCAGCACCCAAGCGCCAAAGGCGACGGTGCAGGCGCCTTTGAGGGCATGGCAACGACGGCCGGCTTCGATGGCACTTCGCCCTATGCCAAGGAAGGTTACGACTCGGCAGCCGTGATCCTTCTGGCTATGCAGGCCGCAGGCTCGACCGACGGTGCAGCCCTATCCGAAAAGGTTTGGGAAGTTGCTAACGCGCCGGGTGAGAAAATCTATCCTGGTGAGCTGGGCAAGGCGCTCGAAATCCTCGCCGCTGGCGGTGACATCGACTATGAGGGCGCGTCTTCTGTCGAGCTTATCGGCCCGGGCGAAGCCGCGGGAACCTATCGCGAGGTCGAGGTCAAGGGCGGTGTCATTACCGAAGTTGGCTTCCGCTAATCTGCGAAGATAGCAATCACTGCAGCCCGGCCCTTTGTGGCCGGGCTGTCCACAACAAAAAGAACGCGTAAACGGCGCGTCAGGAAGGGATGGGACATGATCGAAGTCCATGACTTGCACAGACATTTCGGTGGTTTTCGTGCTGTCGATGGTGCCTCGCTACGCATCCAACCACAAAGCATCACCGGTTTGATCGGTCCGAACGGGGCCGGGAAAACGACGCTGTTTAACGTCATTGCTGGCGTATTGCCCCCGACTTCCGGGCGTGTGGTCATGGATGGCGAGGATATCACTGGCTTGCCGCCGCACGAGCTGTTCCACAAAGGCCTTCTACGCACATTTCAGATTGCGCATGAGTTTGGCTCTATGACTTGCCGCGAGAACCTGATGATGGTTCCCGGGGCGCAATCGGGCGAAGCCCTTTGGAACACGTGGTTTGGGCGAAAGCGTATCGCAGACGAAGAGCGCGCGCTTCGGGCCAAGGCCGATGAGGTCTTGGAGTTCCTGACCATCGGTCACATCGCTGATCTGCGAGCGGGGGAGGTTTCGGGCGGCCAGAAAAAGCTGCTTGAACTGGGCCGCACAATGATGGTGGACGCCAAAATCGTCTTCTTGGACGAGGTCGGTGCGGGCGTGAACCGTACGCTGCTTTACACCATCGCCGATGCCATCAAGCAGTTGAACGAAGAGCGCGGTTACACCTTCGTCGTCATCGAGCATGACATGGAATTCATTGGCCGCATCTGCGACCCGGTCATCTGCATGGCCGAGGGCAAGGTTCTGGCCGAAGGCACGTTGGATGAGATCAAGGCCAACGAACAGGTGATCGAGGCCTATCTGGGCACTGGCCTGAAGAATAAAGACAAGGTGGGCGCATGAGGTACTTGGCTCTTTTGGCTACTGGTCTTTCATCCGTTTTGGCGACGTCAGCTTCCGCAGATAGCTTGGAACTGGTTTGTGACTTTACCCAAGTTTGTACGCCTAGCGAAGGTTGCGCTCAGGCCGAGGAGGTATTGAAGTACAGCTTTGATAGCGACACGTTTGACGCCATTGCGCGCAGCGACAAGGGGGAGTTTGAAGTCGATGTGCTTCCGGGAGACTTTGCGATCAGCTTTCTGAAGTTCAGCATGAGTGGAAGCACACAGATCACCACTGTCAACCGGACGGACGGGACAGCAGCGCACGCAAGGCAAGTTGTGTTTGAAAACAGCTCGTCCTTCCGTAACTATTACGGCACCTGTGAAGGGAGCGCCCTATGACCGGCAATCCGTATCAAGATGACCGAGGAAACAAGGACGCTACCATAACCAATCCGAAAGGCCGCGGCGAGATTGAGGTCTCCACTGGCACCGGCCACGCCGAGCACACAGGTAATGCCTTCTTGATCGGCGATAACATGACGGGCGGCTACGGCAAGTCCGGCCCGGACATCCTGCACGACTGTACAATCGCCGTGAACAAAGGGGAGATCGCGGTAATTGTCGGCCCCAATGGCGCGGGCAAATCGACGGCTATGAAGGCGACGTTCGGGATGTTGAACCTCCGGCAGGGCTCTGTTCGGCTGGATGGTGAGGACATTACAGACCTGACCCCGCAGGCACGGGTTATCGAAGGAATGGGATTTGTCCCGCAAACGCAAAACATCTTCACCTCGATGACGGTCGAGGAGAACCTGGAAATGGGCGCCTTCATCCGCCGGGACGATTTCAAAGGAACGATGGAGCAGGTTTTCGACCTGTTCCCGATCCTGAAGGACAAGCGCAGCCAACCCGCCGGAGAGTTGTCCGGCGGTCAGCGTCAGCAGGTGGCTGTGGGGCGTGCCCTGATGACACAGCCCAAAGTGCTGTTGCTGGACGAACCGACGGCAGGTGTCAGCCCTATCGTGATGGATGAACTTTTCGACCGGATTATCGAGGTTGCTCGAACCGGCATTTCGATCCTGATGGTCGAGCAGAACGCTCGTCAGGCGCTAGAGATCGCTGACAAGGGCTATGTACTGGTACAGGGGCGGAATGCGCATACCGGCACTGGCAAAGACCTGCTGGCCGATGAAGAAGTCCGCAAGTCGTTCTTGGGAGGGTAAGAGATGGATTTCCTGAATGCCCTCGTGGCACTGACAAACTTCGTGATCATACCCGCCACCGCCTATGGCAGCCAATTGGCTCTTGGGGCTCTTGGAGTGACGTTGATCTATGGCATCCTGAGGTTCTCGAACTTCGCCCATGGAGACACGATGGCCTTCGGGGCCATGGTGACGATCCTCGTAACTTGGGCCTTTCAAGCGATCGGCATTTCGATTGCGCCGTTGCCGACAGCCTTGTTAGCCTTGCCGTTCGGTATAATGGCGACTGCGCTATTGTTGATCGGCACTGACAAGTTGGTCTATCAGTTCTACCGCCGAAAGAAGGCCGCTCCGGTGACACTCGTCATCGTCTCCATGGGCGTCATGTTCATGATGAACGGGCTGGTACGCTTCATTATCGGGGTGGATGACCAGCGCTTTGGTGACGGTGCGCGCTTCATCATTTCCGCCCGTGAATTCAAACAGATGACAGGTTTGCGAGAAGGTTTGGCATTGAAGACCAGCGCTGGTCTGACCATCGTCACAGCTGTCATCGTGGTGGTTCTTCTGTTCTGGTTCCTGAACAAGACACGCACCGGCAAGTCCATGCGAGCCTATTCCGATAACGAGGATTTGGCGCTGTTGTCTGGTATCAACCCCGAACGTGTCGTGCTTGTCACGTGGCTGATCGTTGCTGCGCTGGCGACCATTGCTGGCACGCTCTACGGATTAGATAAATCCTTCAAGCCCTTCACATACTTCCAGCTGCTGCTGCCCATCTTCGCCAGCGCCATTGTTGGCGGTCTGGGCAATCCACTCGGAGCGATTGCTGGAGGGTTCCTGATCGCCTTTTCCGAGGTCTCGATCACCTACGCATGGAAGAAAGTGCTGACCTACGGTCTGCCAGAAGGGCTCGCGCCCGAAGGTTTGGCCCAGCTTCTGTCCACTGACTATAAGCACGCGGTGAGTTTCGTGATCCTGATCATCGTTCTTCTGTTTCGCCCGACGGGCCTGTTCAAAGGAAAGGCAGTCTGATGGCCAGAGCAATTCTTCTCTATGCGATTGTCTTCGCGCTGTTGATTGCCACTGGAATGTTCAGCAGTTGGAACGTGGCGCTTGGCATCCTGAATATGGGGCTGGTCAGCGCAATCATGGCTTTGGGTGTGAACCTGCAATGGGGATATGCAGGTCTGTTCAATGTCGGGATCATGGGCTTCGTGGCTCTTGGCGGTCTGGGGGCCGTGCTCGTCTCCATGCCTCCGGTCGGAGAGGCCTGGGCTGCGGGTGGCCTGCGCCTGCTGGCTTCTCTGGCGGTCTTTGTGGGGACGATTGCAGGGGGCATCTGGGTCTGGCGGAAACTGGCTCCGGGCTTGACCCGAGTCGCGGCCTTGGTGGCGACCCTGATCGTTGGCTTTGTAATCTACCGGGCACTTTTCGATCCAGCTGTGGAAGCGATCGAAGCGGTTGATCCGTCAGTCACCGGCTACCTTGGTGGTCTGGGGTTGCCTGTAATTTTCGCCTGGCCAATTGGCGGTCTCTTGGCCGCGGGTGCGGCATGGTTTGTCGGCAAGACTGCTCTTGGTCTTAGATCGGATTATCTGGCCATCGCGACGCTCGGAATTGCCGAGATCGCCATTGCCGTCCTGAAAAACGAAGATTGGCTGGGGCGCGGCGTTAAGAATGTCTACGGCGTTCCAAGGCCGGTCCCGTATGAGATCGACCTACAGAAATCCGAGCAATTCACCGAATGGGCAAGCTCTTGGGGGTGGGACCCGGTAGTGGCCTCTTCGATCGTGGTGAAATTGTGCTATGCCGGGCTCTTTACACTGGTTCTTCTGGTGCTGATTTGGGCCACAGAGATGGCCTTGCGCTCGCCATGGGGACGTATGATGCGCGCCATTCGTGACAACGAAACCGCCGCAGAGGCGATGGGGAAAGATGTCACGCGGCGCCACCTGCAAATCTTCATCTTGGGGTCGGCCGTTTGTGGCCTTGCCGGGGCGATGATGGTGACGTTGGACGGACAGCTAACACCGGGCTCGTATCAGCCGCTCCGGTTTACCTTTCTAGTCTGGGTGATGGTGATCGTCGGCGGATCGGGCAACAATTGGGGCTCGGTTCTAGGCGGCATCCTGATTTGGTTCCTGTGGGTGCAGGTCGAACCGATGGGGCAATGGCTGATGCAGACTGTCACTTCTGGTCTTGCCGAAGACTCTTCCCTACGCAGTCATCTGATCGACTCGGCTGCGCATATGCGGCTTCTGACCATGGGGCTGGTGTTGCTTCTGGTGCTTCGTTTCAGCCCGCGAGGTCTCATCCCAGAGAAATAGGTGTCCTTGCACCGGCGCTCCCATCGGGGGTGCCGGGCTTTTCGACCTCAACCGGTGGAATCACACAAAGAGCATGACCGGTTGTAAGCGGAATGTGGTGTCCTTTGTTTGATTAGGTTTTGCATTCCTTCTACGCGTGGTAGTGGAAGCATTCTCGGAATCAGCATGGGAATTGTCACTTTTGGGTGTCCTATCGAACGAACGACACAAAGGAGCGGAGGAAACGCCGACACCGATCTCTTTGCGTGCATGGTTCGGGTTTTTCGTTCTTTTTGCCTCGGTCATGGTGGCGAAAATCTGGATTGCCGCCAATATGGGGCTTCATTCCGACGCCGCATTTTACTGGTGGGAAGCCCAATATCCTGCCATCTCGTATAGTGAAGTTCCATTCCTCACGCCGTTTTTGATCAAACTAGGAACGCTACTCGCTGGTGACACCCTTTTCGGCGTCCGGTTGATGTTTCTCGGGATCGGTGCCGTCCTTCCATTTTCGGTCTACGCGTTGGCCCGCACAACCGTCGGACCACGCGACGCCCTTGTTGCAGCAACGTTCACCCTATTGGTCCCTTTGCCCGCAATAACGGGAATACTTGCGGTTCCAGATGTACCATTACTGTTGTTGCAGATTCTCTGCCTGACCGCATTTATCCGGGCCACAACAAGTAAGAGCGTGCCTGTCTGGCTGCTTACCGGCGGAATAGCCGCACTTGGTTTCAGCGCTCACTATCGGTTTGTCTTCTTCATGCTCGGCGCATTGATCTACTTGTTCCTAACCAAGAACGGGCGGGCCAATCTGAGATCACCCGGTCCTTGGCTGGGGGGACTTGTGGCATCGATCGGTCTGGTGCCGATTTACTTGTTCAACGCCACAAATTCCATGGCGGGTCTTAGTTTTCACTTCGTCGACCGGCATAAATGGGAATTCGATCCAAGCGGTCTGTCCTACATACTTGAGCAGGCGCTTTGGGTTACTCCGTTCATCTTTGTTGCACTGGCTGCGACATTTGTTTTGGCGGTCAGGTCCGGATTGAGGGGCTCTGATCGTCACGCATTGCTTACTTGTTTCGCCGGAGCGGGTGTTCTTGCCTTCATGTTGGCAAAGCCCTGGACCGTGAATTCGGATCAATTCAGCCAGCATTGGACACAATTTGGGTACGTGCCTCTTCTGGTGTTGTTACCCGAAACGCTCCGAAAACTGCGCAGAAAGTTTTCCGGCCTAGGTGGGAGGCTAGCAGTCGGGCTTATTCCCCTAAGTGGGGCAGCCGCGGTTTGCTTGCTGCTTTTTGTAAGTATACTTAGCCCATACTATGACCGGCTTTCACCCGGCCCTCGCAAGCTTGCGAGTTCAGTGTTTTTTGGGTGGGATCGACTCGCTAATGAGATGCTTTCACTGCAGAGCGAGGTCGGTTTGGAAAACGCTCCGTTGGTTTCAGACAACATAGTGACCACATCGTATCTTGCCTTTTGGACCAGACTTCCCGGCGACGTATTCACACTGGACAATCGATCAGCGCGCTACCTGCGAGGACGACAGCCGCAAATCCAGCTTTGGCAAATGGATACAGAAGGCCTCCAAGCAAAGCACAGTGGCGAGGACGCATTGATTGTTGTCCTGGAAAGCAAAATAGACAATATGGACGACCACATGTGTTCAGTCTTCGAACGGGTTGAGCCGGCAGGGAGCTTCAAGCGGTTCGAGGGAGGCAAGACCTACCGGTTTTTCGTCGGAAGAGGCATCCAGCCAACAGCAGGAACAAATGAAGACTGCACATTGCGCTAGACGTGGTCCCAAGCACACATCTCCAAGCCTGATCTTTGCATCAACTCGAAACGGTGACGGGGTACATTCCTAGCGCAGTATGGGATCATCTGCTTACGTCGCGCGTTAGCTTCCCATTTTCTTGGAAAACCGCCTGAGGTCGAACCGAGTATTCCGAGATTACTCCTTGGTCAGTCAGATTTGGAATCTTTCTGCAGAGACCGTCGTAGCAGGTTCTGTACAAAGAGGGCCAAATACCGTGTCATCGGGTATGCCAGCGCAAGTGTCATTGCTGTGGCTAGGAAAAAGACCCCGAAGAAATGCCAGACCGTCGCGTCGCCAAGTTTGGCAGGATCGGTCGTCCGAAAAACGGCTACCAACGCCAGCAGGACGAAAATCGGATGGAACAGGAAGACCGCATAGATGTTTTGCGCGAAGAAGTTCCAAAAACGCTTGCCGGGAATTGATCGGTGTCCCGACGGGCTAGCGAAAATAGCAAGCAACAGGCATGCGCAGCCCAGCGATACGAGCGTGTGCGACATCACGAGATAAAAGACAAAGAACGACTCGCCGAGCAACTGATGCACCGAGCTGGAAGCGTCGTGTAGGGGGATCCAAGCCGTCGGTACGATAAGAACAAGCCCTAGGCCGAACAGCAATGAGCGATTGATACGCTTGGCAAAAATGCGTTCGATCTTTTCCCGATGAGCCGTAACCAAATAGGCCAACCCAAGTCCTATCAAGAACGGGCTCACCCTGAACCAGGACCGGTGGTAGACCTCGTTGAAAAGCTCTGACTCCAACAAGAAATTGAAAAGATACACGCTTGGGACATCCCACTCAGGATGACTCAAAATGTAGAAATATCGCCCCGCGACTGAGGCCAGAATGAGCCCGACAAGCAAGAGAAATGGCCATCGCACGCGGTACATGCCCATGATCAGGAAGGGTAAAAAGATGTATGAATGCGCCAGCGCCTCGATCGCCCAGCCACCAACGTTCATGACGCTCCCATCCCCAAACACAAAGCCTAGGAAAAAAATGGAGAGCAGGATTTCTTCCGTCGAATTGCCCTGAAGCGCGACATAAAGCACGAGTATCATGTAATACATCGGAAGAATTCGCGACACGCGGCGCAGAAAGTGTGATCGAATGCTAATCCCACCCTTCTCGCGCTGTTCTCGTAGCAATGAGAGACAGATCAGCAAGGCCGAAACGACAAAGAACACATCCACACTGTAGGTGTGCCAAAGAAAGTTGAGTATAGAGGGAAACTTGACAATAAGAGCGCTGATCTTTTCAGGATCATTGATGGCCAGCGCATAGGCCAACATGCCGTGCGCGAAAATCACGTGCAGCATTGCGCAAGTTCGGAAGGCGTCAATAACTTGCGAATTTCGCGGGTTCTTGAGGTCCACTACGGCCATCCTCCATACGTAAAGTCGGCTGTTCCGATTTCAGAAACTCCGCTCAGTGTCTAGACAAATCTTGTGGCTTTCCAATTTCTTTTTGAACTCAATCTTCGATTGCTCTGAACCTTCTCTGAAAAAATTTTGTAGCTTCACTAGCTGAGAATGCTCGCTGATTGCGTTATGAATTAGACGATTCCAATTTTTTCGAGGAAACGCTGTTCCCTACCCATCGGAATTGGAAGTAGTGAACCTCACTTATTCTCATGCGTAGCGTAGGCAAAAATAAAGGGCGAAGAACACTAACGTCGTCAAAACGGGATGACGACTTGAGGCCTAATGCAAAAAAGCCATATGCCGGAAAATCCAAGGGAAGATTGCGCGGATATTACCTATCCATGACAATCTTGAGAATACTTTGGGCGGTGTTTCGCAAGCCAGTTTGGCAACGCGAAAATGACATGCATGCGGTGGCACAATACTATTAAGATGATGGTCCCAAGCGCGAATATTTGTTGGTGACTATTTGCAATACGGGAATATGGATCATTCCTAAAGACTGGCCAATTTCTGGAAAATATTCCGCAGAAACAGCTCTGCAAGAATCTTGGGAAGAAGCCGTTATATACAATGGCAGCCTCGGCTCTTAGGGGAGATTCAGAAAAGAGCGAATCCGATGGGGTCTAAGTGTTCCGATATACATAATCGTTACCCCTTTCTTGATACCCAAGCCCAAGGGCGCCCTTCCCGAGATCAATCAACGCAAGTATCAGTTCCGAAAATCAGCTCGGCAAAGGAATTTGCCGGTGTCGTTGGCGATGGATCGATGATGCTTTAGGTCTACAAGCTGACTTCGTGCAATTGACGGAAGTGGCCAGCCCTTCGCGCCCCCCGGGATATTTGCTGCCAAATGAAGAGGGAGATCTCTACAAAGGCCAGAAAAGCAGGATTGCCGGGATCGACACTGCAACGACAAGGAGTTCTAAGGGCAGCCCCATGCGCCAGTAGTCGCTGAACT
>CAYFXM010000085.1:0-10556 GCA_964346965.1 uncultured Actibacterium sp.
GTAAGCAACACGTTGTTTTTCCACAGAATCGGCTCTTAGCTGCCGCTAGCTGCAAAAAGCACCAACGGCAGAAATGCGGACCAATTGGTCGTTTAGTGAAAGGCGTCGACCGTCAGACCCGCCCCCGCCCCCTAAAAAAGGGCTCCAGGGCCTCTTACCGATTACCTGAAAAGTTGACGCTGTTGAAAGCCGCACGAGGTCAGCCTGCACAGGTTGCCGTAGTTCGGATTGAAGGGGCGAATGTCGACAAGGTCCGCATAGCTGCCTTTGGTTTGTTACGAGGGGGTGCCCATTTTTTGCGGGCAAACTAGTTGATTACCGCACCCCTTGCTTTGTTCAGTCTCCGCCAATTCAAGGATTTCCAAAAGGGAAAACTCCCAACACATGGCCAGATGTAAATATGGCATGGTTTCCCGACAAATTAGCAATCTGACTTGTCGACAGTAAGGTGGGATTTCCCGACCTTTGAAAAGGTGAAAGCTGGGTTTTGCTACAGTGGTTGCCGGAAAACCAGGCCAAAGAAAGCCAGATATTGCGACGGGGTTTCTATTTCCACCAGCGAATGAAATCTTTCGTCGCGGCGTCATTCCCGACTTTTTCTTCGGTAATGGCATAAGACGCAGCCTGACCAATACCAGCGGGCCCAAGGCAATGTCTGCGCGTAATGCGCAGAAAACCTCGTTTCAGTAGCTCTTGGAAGTATTGTCCTACAGTATTTTTCCCGACGTTGAGCAACGCAACCGCTTGCCTGTGGCTTAGAAAAATTTGGCCATTGTTGCCACCGTTGTAACGGCGTTTGACCTCTATGTAGAGCGCTCTGGGTCCGGGCTTCATGGTAGCCCATGCCTCGGATGTTTGCAGCGTTCGGGAAGTTGGACATGACGTCCGCCTCCCCTCTTTCCGTGTCTGTAGAGTTTACCCATTGCGCGTCTCTCCATAGCAGAGTTTGGCAATCACGCGGGCGCTGGACGAAGGTAAACCATGCTTGGATTGAAGGCGGCGCATTTGCATGGCGCGGGGCGCGGAGCGACAACGCTAATCCATTGTCCACCTCTTCTCCCAAAGGTGGCAGAGTGACCAATACGCGCGCGCGTAGCCGTTGTACCCAGAAACGGCTGCTGTTTGGTTTGACGAGTAGAAATAACCCGGTGCCTTTGCCATCGTGGTGTTGCCCGGCTCTTTCACTGACTTGACGAATGCTACCGAAAACGACTTGGGTTTTGCTGATGGGTTCGGCACTGTTATTCGCCCAATTGTCCCACTACTCATTATCGGAACACTCTGGAACAGTTAGGAGGGACTAGGATGCAATGCTTTGAGTTAATTGATCATTTATCGGCCTTTGAAGCTGTTCTCGGATTGTCTAAGAATAGTTAATGGCGCATCCCCAGCGCGCCATTTTCCCCTTTAATTGCAACTGCTTGAGTGATCGCTTCCGCGCGTCGCGTTGCGTGCGGCTGTTAAAAGTAACAGTTGGAGTAATTACCGCCGCGGTTCGGGCTACATTTCTCCTGCCTTCAACTCGACTGACTTATCCCCTGCAGCATCGCCAAACCTCTCTGAACGCGCTGTCTTGGATGGTCAGCTGAGAAGTGATTTGAATAGGTCGGCGGTAGGTCCTCTCTGCACGCTACTCTAGCGACACCCACAAAACCTGAGCGTCTTCTTCGCTGGTAGAGACGCACCCGTGGCCCATGGCGCTGTCGTAGTAGATTGAATCGCCTGCCTTCATTGGTAGGGGGCGGTAGTGCTCGGAATAGAAGACCAACTCACCGCGAAGTACATACATGAACTCTTCGCCTGAATGGCGGATCCACGTCTCGAATTCCGAAACGTCGCGCGCTTTAATAGTGGCGATATAAGGCAGCATCTGCTTGCTGGTTAATTCCGGGCATAGCAGTTCATGCCTATAGGTCGAGGTATCGCGGATTTCCCCTTGCCCTTTGGGTGTGAAGTCTCGTCGGCCTGTGATCCCCGACTGACCTGACTGCACGAACAGTTGCGGCGGCTTCATGTCCAATGCCTGGGTCAGGCGTCGAACGATCTCGAAACTTGGCCGTGTTTGGTTGTTTTCGATCTTTGAAAGGGTCGAACGGCCGATGCCCGCGGCTCGACCGGCCTCTTCCAAAGTCCATCCTTTTTCCCGACGCGCCTCGCGAATCGAGCGCCCCAAAGCGGCGCCGTCTTCGGCTGAGTCCGGTTCAGGTGTTTCGGGGGGAATGTCGGCGCTCATGAAATTTCCTCTGTTTTTCAAGGCCTAACAGAATCCCTGAAGAGGGGCAATGTGGCGAAAAATAATATATGTTGCCAAAAGGGGAAAAATTCCACTATAGGAAACATCAAATCCAATAATGGAGATTCGACTTGGAGGAGACCATGTTCAAAACGTCGCTGAACAACGCAGATCCCGTCATTGCCGCCTCGATCCAGCGTGAAGCCGATCGCCAGGCCGGCCAAATCGAGCTGATCGCATCGGAGAACATCGTCTCCAAAGCCGTCATCGAAGCGCAGGGTTCGGTGCTTACGAACAAGTACGCCGAGGGTTATCCGAACCGCCGCTACTACGGTGGATGCGAATATGTGGACGAGGTCGAAGCCGAGGCGATCGACCGTCTGAAGAAGCTGTTTGACTGCGGCTTCGCCAACGTGCAGCCGCATTCCGGTGCGCAGGCTAATGGCGCGGTGAAGCTGGCTCTGCTGAAGCCCGGCGACACGATCTTGGGCATGTCGCTGGATGCGGGTGGGCACCTGACCCACGGCGCGCGCCCCGCGATGTCGGGCAAGTGGTTCAATGCTGTGGCCTATGGGCTGAATGCGGACGGCAAGATCGACATGGATCAGGTCGCCGAACTGGCCCGGCAAGAAAAGCCGCAGATGATTATCGCCGGAGCCTCGGCCTATTCGCAGATCATCGACTTTGCCGCGTTCCGCAAGATCGCGGATGAGGTCGGCGCCTATCTACTGGTGGATATGGCCCATATCGCTGGGCTGGTTGCTGCTGGCCTGCACCCGTCGCCGATTGAACATGCGCATGTGGTGACCTCGACCACGCACAAAACCCTGCGTGGGCCGCGCGGCGGCATCATCCTGACTAATGACGAGGCGATTGCAAAGAAGATCAACTCGGCCGTCTTCCCTGGCCTGCAGGGTGGTCCGCTGATGCACGTGATCGCCGCCAAGGCCGTTGCCTTTGGCGAGGCGTTGAAGCCGGAATTCAAGGACTACATGCAGAATGTGGTCGACAGCGCTGCGGCCCTTGCCGAGGTGATGATCGAACGCGGGTGTGACATTGTTTCGGGTGGAACCCAAAACCACCTGATGCTGGTCGATCTGCGCCCCAAAGGGGTCAAGGGCAACGCCGCAGAGGTCGCCTTGGAGCGCGCTGGCTTCACCTGCAACAAGAACGGCGTCCCCGGTGACCCTGAGAAACCGACCGTGACCAGCGGTATCCGTCTTGGCACCTCGGCTGGATGTTCGCGCGGTCTTGGCCCGGACGAGTTCCGCCAGATCGGTCACATGATCAGCGATGTTCTGGATGCTTTGGCCAAGAACCCCGAGGGCGATTCCAAGGTCGAAACCGAAACCCGCGCGAAGGTTGCTGACCTCTGCGCGCAGTTCCCGATCTACTAAGGGGCAGGGCGATGTCGGCTTACGATCTGGTTGTCATCGGCGGGGGTCCCGGCGGCTATGTCGCCGCGATCCGCGCCGCCCAGCTTGGGATGCGCGTGGCCTGTGTTGAAGGGCGCGGTGCGCTTGGAGGCACCTGCCTGAACGTGGGTTGCATCCCGTCGAAAGCGCTGCTGACATCGTCGGCCAAATATGCCGAGCTTTTCAAGTTGGCCGCCCATGGCATCGCCGTTGACGGTGCAAGCGTCGATTTGGGCGCGATGATGGCGCGCAAGGACAAGATTGTGGGCGACCTGACCAAGGGCATCGCCTTTCTGTTCAAGAAAAACGGCGTTGATCTGGTCGAGGGCTGGGGCACCATCCCGGCCCCCGGACAGGTCCACGTTCGCACGGACGAGGGCGAACAGATCCTCTCCACTACAAACATTCTGATTGCTACCGGATCAGAACCAACCCCCCTTCCAGGTGTCGACATCGACGAAATCGATGTCCTCTCCAGCACGGGTGCACTAGCGCTGGAATCCGCTCCCCCTCATCTGGTTGTGGTTGGTGCCGGCGTGATCGGGCTTGAACTAGGTCAAGTCTGGTCACGCCTTGGATCAAAAGTGACCGTTGTCGAATTTCTTGACCGGGTGCTGCCCGGCATCGATGGCGAGATCGCGAAGCTCGCGCAGCGGGCCCTGTCCAAGCGCGGCGTGAAGTTCCAGCTTGGCCGTGCCCTGCGCGGGATCGAAAAGACCGACAACGGGCTGGTCCTGTCGCTGGACCGCGTCGGAAAGGACACTCAGGAACGACTAGAGGCCGACAAGGTGCTGATCGCCATCGGTCGTCGCCCGGTGACACGCGGTCTGGGGCTGGAGGCGCTTGGCGTTACCACCGATCGAGGAATTATCTCTGTTGATGCACGGTTCCAAACTTCGGTTCCCGGAATCTATGCCATTGGCGATTGCGTGCCCGGCCCGATGCTGGCGCATAAGGCCGAAGAAGACGGCGTTGCCTGTGTCGAAATGTTGGCCGGTCTTTCCGCCCATGTCGACTACGGCAAGATCCCTGGCGTGGTCTACACCGACCCCGAGGTAGCCTCGGTTGGATTGACCGAAGAGGCTCTGAAAGAGGCGGGCACCGACTACGTCAGCGGCAAGTTCACCTTCATGGCCAATTCCCGCGCTCGTGCGTCGGGCGAAACCGATGGCGCGGTCAAGGTGCTGGCGACCCCCAACGGCACGGTTCTGGGGGCACATATCTGCGGCGCCCATGGCGGTGACCTGATCGCCGAGCTGGTTCTGGCTATGACCACGGGCGCCACGCTGAACGACATCATTCAAAGCTGCCACGCCCACCCGTCGATGGGCGAAGCCGTCAAGGAAGCCTGCCTTGATGCGCTTGGCCGCGCCATCCACGCGTAACGAGGAGCAGACGATGACCATCCAACTGCGCCCGCGTCACCCGGAAAAGGCCCACAAGGCCGACAGCGCGATCCCGCGCAAACCAAAGTGGATTCGCAAGAAAAAGATCGAAAGCGCCGAGTATTACGAAACCCGTCGCCTGATGCGCGACCACGACCTGTCGACCGTCTGCGAAGAGGCCGCCTGCCCGAATATCGGTGAATGCTGGTCCAAGCGCCACGCCACCATGATGATCATGGGAGAGATCTGCACGCGCGGGTGTTCTTTCTGCAATGTTGCTACGGGTCGTCCCGATGCGCTGGATGTGTTTGAACCGGGCCGCGTTGCTGCTGCGGTCAAGAAACTGGGACTGCGCCACGTGGTGATCACCTCGGTCGATCGGGATGATCTGGACGACGGTGGCGCCGAGCATATCGCGCAAACGATCCGAGCCGTGCGCCACCAGAACCCCGACACCACAGTCGAAGTTTTAACGCCGGACTTTCTTGGTAAAGGCAGCGCGGGGGATGTGGTGTTTCAGGCCGCGCCGGATGTATTCAACCACAATCTGGAAACCGTGCCACGGCTGTACCCGACGGTCCGACCCGGTGCGCGTTATTACCAATCTCTGCGTTTGCTGGACGACGCCAAACGCGCAAACCCACAGATTTTCACCAAATCGGGGCTGATGGTCGGCCTTGGCGAAACGATGGAAGAGGTCGCCCAGGTCATGGATGACCTGCGGGCCGCTAATGTCGATTTCCTGACAATCGGCCAATACCTGCAGCCGACCCCGAAACATCATCCAATCGACCGTTTCTGGTCGCCGGAGGACTTCGTCAAATTGGAACAAAAGGCGCGCGCCAAGGGTTTCCTAGGTGTATCGGCCACGCCGCTGACACGGTCGTCGTTCCATGCAGATGAAGATTTTGCTGCTCTCAAGCTGGCGCGCAGAAAAGCGCTGGCGGCAAGGGCAAATTCGTAACGCAACGGGAGGAAACCATGGAAGCGTTATCAAACTTAGTAGGCTGGATTAACGGCATCGTCTGGGGGCCGCTGATGCTGGTTCTCATTCTCGGTGTTGGGTTCTTCCTGCAAGCCGGGCTAAAGTTCATGCCCATTCTGCGGATCGGCAAAGGGTTTAGCCTGCTTTGGAGTGGCCGTTCGGGCCACGGTGCAGGACAAATCACGCCGTTCCAGGCGCTGATGACATCGCTGTCGGCCACCATCGGTACCGGCAACATCGCCGGTGTCGCAACCGCTGTCTTCCTTGGAGGACCGGGCGCGTTGTTCTGGATGTGGATGACCGCTTTGGTCGGCATGGCCACAAAATACGCCGAGGCTGTCTGCGCGGTGAAATACCGCGAACAGGACGAGGCGGGTAATTATGTCGGCGGCCCGATGTACTACATCAAGAACGGCCTCAGCTCGAAATGGTTCTGGTTGGCCCCGGCCTTTGCTGGCTTTGGCGCCATCGCGGCCTTCGGCATCGGCAATACTGTTCAGGCCAATGGCGTGGCAGACGTTCTGAACACCAGCTTCGGCATTCCTGAAATCGCGACCGGCTTGATCCTGATGGTCCTGACCGGCGGTGTGGTTCTGGGAGGCATCAAACGCATCGGTGCCGTGGCCGAGAAACTGGTTCCGTTCATGGCTGTGTCCTACATCCTGATCGGCCTGCTGGTTCTGCTGCTGAACGCCGGCGAACTGGGCAACGCGCTCAACCTTGTCTTCACCCATGCCTTCACCCCATCGGCGGCCGAAGGTGGCTTTGCTGGTGCGGCTGTCTGGGCGGCGATCCGCTTTGGTGTGGCCCGTGGCGTCTTCTCGAACGAGGCCGGTCTGGGTTCTGCCCCGATCGCGCATGCTGCGGCGGAAACCGCAGGCCCGGTCAATCAGGGTCTGGTGGCCATGCTGGGAACCTTCATCGACACGATCATCGTTTGCTCGATCACTGGTCTGGCCATCATCGCCTCTGGCGCGTGGACTTCCGGTGAAAGCGGCGCCGCGCTGACCTCGTTGGCGTTCGAGACGACCTTGCCGGGTATCGGCGGCTACCTGATTGCGATCTCGCTGTCGGTCTTTGCCTTCACCACCATTCTGGGCTGGTCCTACTACGGCGAGAAATGTGTCGAGTTCTTCTTCGGCGTCAAATCGCTTCTGCCGTTCCGCCTGCTGTGGTGTGTTGCCGTGCCTTTGGGCGCAACCGCGAACCTGGGCTTCATCTGGCTGCTGGCAGACACGTTGAACGCCATGATGGCAATCCCGAACCTGATCGCTTTGGCGCTGCTCAGTCCGATCGTCTTCAAAATCACCAAGGAGTTCTTTGCTTCTGGTGGTGCGACCGAGCCGGAAGCCAACCCGGCTGAATAAGCAAACTTGGGGACCGGCGTGTCCGGTCCCCTTTTCCAAAACACCGAACCAAAAGGGCCGAGGCCATGACTGACGCACCCAAACGCACCCCGCTTTACGACCTGCATGTCGAACTGGGCGGCAAGATGGTTGATTTTGCGGGCTGGGAAATGCCGGTCCAATACCCGATGGGTATTATGGGCGAACACAACCATTGCCGTGAAAAGGCCGCGCTGTTTGATGTCAGCCACATGGGTCAGGTGATCCTGAAAGGCGAAGATGTTGGCGCAAAGCTCGAAGCACTCTGCCCACAGGCCTATGCAACCTTGAAAGAGGGCAAAGCCCGCTACGGGTTTTTCACGAACGACGACGGTGGCATCATGGATGACCTGATCGTCGCGAACGCAGGGGATTATTTCTTCGTCGTGGTGAACGCTGCACTGCGCCATCAGGATATCCCGCATCTGAAAGCCAACCTTGATGGCGTCGAAGTGACCGAAATCTTCGATCGCGCTCTAGTCGCGGTTCAGGGCCCGAAGGCTGAAGACGTTGTTGGTGGTCTGTTCCCTGCAGCCCGTGACCTGAAATTTATGGAGACCATGCTGGCCGATCTTGATGGCGTCGACATCCGGATTTCTCGCCTTGGGTACACCGGAGAGGACGGCTACGAGATTTCGATCCCCGAGGACAAAGCCGTCGCGGTAACCCGCGCCCTGCTGGCGCATGAAGATTGTGCACCTGCCGGTCTGGGCGCCCGAGACAGCCTGCGGTTGGAGGCCGGGCTGTGCCTGTACGGCAATGACATCGACCAGACGACCTCGCCGGTTGAGGCCTCGCTTGGCTGGGCCATGCAGAAGCGTCGCAAGGAAGAGGGTGGATTCCCCGGTGCCGCACGGGTTCAGAAAGAACTGGCAGAAGGCGCCGCGCGCAAGCTGGTTGGGATCAAACCCACCGGTCGTGCCCCTGCGCGTCAGGGTGTCGAAATCCAATGCGCCGAGGGCAACCCCATCGGCACGATCACCTCGGGCGGGTTTGGCCCCACAGTCGGTGGACCCGTTGCCATGGGGTACGTCAGCCGTGGCCATGGAGAGCCGGGCGAGGCCGTCAACCTGATCATCCGTGGCAAGGCTCAGCCCGCCGAAATCGTGGCGCTGCCCTTCGTCCAGCAAAACTACAAACGCTAATCCCGGAGTCTAAGACATGACCACCTATTACTCTGAAGACCACGAATGGATCGCCGTCGCAGGCGACATCGCCACCATCGGCATCACCAAGCATGCCGCCGAACAACTGGGCGAAATCGTCTTTGTCGAACAGCGCGAAACTGGCGACAGCTTTGAAAAAGGCGACGAAATCGGCGTCATCGAAAGCGTCAAGGCCGCGTCGGAAATCTATGCGCCGGTCGACGGAGAAGTGACCGAAGTAAACGAGGTTCTGGCCGACACGCCGGGCGAGTTGAACGAAGACGCCGAGGGTGAAGGCTGGATCTACAAGGTCAAGCTGTCGGACGCGTCGCAGTTGGACGACCTGATGGATCTGGACGCCTACAAGGCTCTGATCGGTTGATGACGGTGCCGCGCCGGGTTGCCGGCGGGGCCACACTCTATTTTCGAAAGGATCGGACAATGGGTTTCGAACTGACCACCTACCAAGCGTATGACTTCGCCAACCGCCGCCACATCGGCCCGTCTCCGGCTGAAATCGAGGACATGCTGAAGACCGTGGGTTTCGACAGTCTTGACGCCTTGATCGACGCCACTGTTCCTCCGGCCATCCGCCAGACAGAGGCGCTGGAGTGGGGCCCGGCCATGACCGAGCGCGACGCGCTTTTCCACATGAAGAACGTGGCGTCGAAGAACAAGGTTCTGACCTCTTTGATAGGGCAGGGGTACTATGGCACCACTACGCCTGCACCGATCCTGCGCAATATCCTTGAAAACCCGGCATGGTACACGGCCTACACGCCCTATCAGCCCGAAATCTCGCAAGGCCGGTTAGAAGCGCTGCTGAACTTCCAGACCATGGTGTCGGATCTGACCGGGCTGCCGGTCGCCAATGCCTCGCTTCTGGACGAGGCGACCGCCGCCGCCGAGGCCATGGCCATGGCGCATCGCAGTGTCCGCTCCAAGGCCAATAACGCGTCCTTCTTCGTCGATGCCAATTGCCACCCACAGACCATCGCCGTGATCCGCACCCGTGCGGAACCCTTGGGGATCGACATTCAGGTCTCCGACCCGGACGAGATGGATCCCGGCACCTGTTTCGGGGCGATCTTCCAGTATCCCGGCACCTATGGCCACGTGCGCGATTTCTCAGACCAGATCGCGGCGCTGCACGAACACAAGGCGATCGCTGTTGTCGCCGCAGACATTCTGGCGCTGGCGCTGCTGAAATCGCCGGGGGAAATGGGTGCGGATATTGCCATCGGTTCGACCCAACGCTTTGGTGTTCCGATGGGCTATGGCGGCCCGCACGCGGCCTATATGGCCACCACAGACAAGCTGAAACGCGCCATGCCGGGACGGATCATTGGTGTGTCCATTGATGCACGCGGCAACAAGGCTTATCGTCTGGCTCTGCAAACCCGCGAACAACACATCCGCCGCGAGAAGGCCAATTCCAACGTCTGCACGGCGCAGGCCCTTCTGGCAGTGATCGCGTCGATGTACGCCGTTTATCACGGTCCTGACGGGATCAAAGCCATCGCACAATCAGTGCATCGTAAGACCGCGCGTCTGGCCAGTGTTCTTGAAGAGAACGGCTTTGAAGTCGAACCATGGGTTTTCTTCGACACCATCACCGTCGAGGTTGGTGCCTTGCAAAAAACCGTGATGGAAGCGGCGGTCAGCCGGGGTATCAACCTGCGCAAGGTCGGCACCACCAAGATCGGCATTAGTCTCGACGAGCAGACCCGTTCGGAAACCATCGAGGCCGTTTGGGCCGCCTTCGGGATCGACGCCAAGGATGACAGTCAGGCCAATCGGTTCTATCGCCTGCCGCAAAGCTTGCTACGGGAAAGCGCCTATCTGACTCACCCGATCTTCCACAAGAACCGGGCCGAGGCAGAGATGACCCGCTATATGCGTCGCCTCGCGGACCGCGATCTGGCGCTGGACCGGGCGATGATCCCGCTCGGATCTTGCACCATGAAGCTGAACGCGACGATCGAGATGATTCCCGTCACCTGGCCGG
>CAYFXM010000086.1:0-10452 GCA_964346965.1 uncultured Actibacterium sp.
GCCCTGATCGGTGTAGTTCAGCTGGACATCTCCAAGGTCGCAAACAGGCATCAGTCGATCCGGATATGGGCCATGATCTGACCGTGGTCAGAGGCAAGCTTGTTATAGGGGGCTTCGGGGTGTGACCCGTCGGTGAGGTGGTCGTTGAAGGTGCTGAAATACTCCATCTCGCCGATAGTTCCCTTGGCGTCGGGCAGGAAATGGCGGGACATGTAGATTTGGTCGATGCTTTCGTAGACGCCACCAAATGCCGCCGTATAGACCATGTCGCGCAGCGATTTACGGACGAAGAGCTTCTCGGCCGAATGCAGACGAACCCGCTCGACATCGGCGGTGATCTGTTCGTTCTCTTCCTTGCTGTAGCGGTCGTTATAGTCCTCGGCGTCGTGGCGCAGCATCCAGCGGTAATTCCGGAAGGGAATCTCGCCAGAGATGATCTCGGAGCTCACTGCGTGTTCGCCATCATTGAAATCACCCAGCACCATGACCGGACGGTTCTGGCGGAGTTCGTCCAGAATGGCACGGCGCAAGACCCAAGCCTCGGCCATGCGACGAACAGCAGACCGCAGGGAGCCCATGGCACGGCCAAGAGGATCGTAACGGGTCAGGTCCTCTTCGGGCGCAAAATCCGCGCCTTGAGGTTTGTGGTATTCGCCCAGCTTGGACTTCAGGTGACAGTTGAAGATGGTGATGACCTGCTCACCGACGGGCACCCGGACCTTTAGGATCGGACGCGAGACCCGGTGCAACCGGAAATACCCGGCGTCAAGATCGCCGGACAATCCGCGCAGGGGCTGGAAGGGGATTTCCAGCGGAGTTTCTAGGTCCTGAATGATCTCGGGTGGTTCGGCGAAGCCAAAACGAGACAGGGTCGCGACGCCAGGACGGCGCTGCCCCGGTACGCCAGTGTCCGCCGAATTGGGCGCGAAGGCGATGGCGGCGTCGGTGTAGGGCGTGTAGCCCAGCTTCCGGAAGATGGCCTTCTTGCGATAGCTCTTGGACCTGTCAGGGATCGAGGCCTCGTTGAGTTCAATCCCGCGGCTGTCCGCTTCGGACACCACTGCGCGCAGGGCGTCCTCTTCAAAGACTTCCTGAAAGCAGACGATATCGGAATCCATCGACAGGATTTGTTCGGCCAGCCACGCCTCTTTCCACGCGTATTCCTCGGGCGTGTAGGTCTGGAACTCGTAATATTCCTTATCCGGGCCGATCAGGTTTTTGACGTTGAAACTGGCAATGGTGAAGCGAGGCATGGGCTATCCTGTGCGCGTGACTTCGAAAAAGTTAGGGCAGGGGCGAGGGCTGTTTTATCAGTGGAATACTGGTAGTGATTGCTCCACACTTCAGCATTTATCGACGAAGGCCCGGACTGCCGAAAGGCTTTCAGGCTCGTCCAGAAACGGGACATGGGCCCGATCGGTAACATTGGCGAAGATGATGTCAGGTCTGCGGTTCTGCATTTCTGCGGCCGTTTCGAAGGACAAAAGGTCCGAGTTCGCGCCGCGGATCAGGGCCACTGGCTTGCCTTCGAGGGCATCAAACAGTGGCCATCCATCGGGAAGATCTACGTCGAACGCCGCGACAAAGGGTTCGCGCAGGCGCGGGTCGTATCGGATGACCAACCCATCGGCGGTTTCTTTGAAATGGTGTTCCGATTCCTGCAACCAGCGTTCGTGGGGAACATTGGCGAAGCCGGGGCTATAGGCCAGCAGGCGCGCCATTTCCTCGTGGGTTTTAGCTGCAGGATTGCGGCCAACATAGTCAAAGATTCGATCCAGCCCTTCGCGTTCGATCACGGGTCCCACGTCGTTGAGGCAGAGCGCTTTAATCCGCCCCGGTACAGTGGCCGCGAGGGCCATGCCAATCAGCCCGCCGCGTGATGTGCCAAGAATCGGAACCGCCCCCAGCCCAAGGTGGTCCAGCAGGGCTACAGCATCCTGTGCTTCTTGTGGGATCGTATAGGTGTCGGGTCCAGAATATTCCGACGCTCCCCGCCCGCGATAATCCATGCAGATCATCCGGACGCCGTTGAGATGCGGCTCCAGATAGTCAAAGTCGTGCATGTTGCGGGTCAACCCTGCGAGACACAGCAGAGGAATTCCCTTGCCGGAATCCCGATAGGCAATTTTGGTACCGTCGTCGGCCGTGAAAAATTCGATCATGAAGAGCTCGCCAGTTCGGGAATGGTGGTTAGGTCGCTCAGGATGTTGATAGGTCGCCACGGCAGGCGATCCACCGGGGCGCCCATGCGGTTCACCCATGCGGTGCTAAAGCCATAGCCCGTTGCACATCCGGCATCCCAGCCATTGGACGAGACAAACAGAACCTCGTCCCGTGTACAGCCGAAACGCTGTTCGACAAGCGCGTAGACGGACTCATGGGGTTTGAAGACACCAACGCTTTCAACCGACATTACGTCGTCGAGCAACTCACCGATATCGGCCGAGTCGACAGCGCCATTCAGCATATCGGGCGAGCCATTGGACAGGATCGCGGTGTTCTTGCCCATCTGCTTGAGCTGCGACAGCATCTCTGGCACTTCGGGATAGGCGGACAGCTCCCAATACAGCGCAAGCAACCGCTCACGCAGCGCAGGGTTGGTCAGACCCGAGGCCTCCAGTGCCCAGTCCAGCCCATCCTGCGTGACTTTCCAGAAGTCGGTATGGGCGCCGGTGATGGCTCTTAACCAACTGTATTCAAGTTGTTTTAGCCGCCAGTCGCTGGCCAGCTTGGGCCAGGTATCTCGCAGTTCTTCAGCACCGGGCTCTTCCGCGGCTTCGCGCGCGGCGGCGGCAACATCGAAGAGCGTGCCATAGGCATCAAAGATGCAGGTGGTGATCGGCATGCGGTGTCCTCCTTGTTCGGGGAGACTGGCATATCGTGGTCGGACGGGAAAGAGGGTCTTGCAGGGTTTACACCCGGGGCTGGTCAGTTACGTTGGGCGGCTCAATCCCCTTTATCCGAAAGGCTCTCGATGACTGAAATCAAGAATGGCGATACCGTCCGCCTGCATTACACCGGCACTTTGGCCGACGGTTCGGTGTTCGACAGTTCCGAAGGGCGCGAACCGCTGGAATTCACCGTCGGCGAAGGCCATGTGATCGTCGGGCTGGATAAGGCTTTGCCGGGCATGGCGGTCGGCGATAGCAAGACCGTGGAAATAGCGGCGGACGAGGCTTATGGCCCCTATCAAGACGATGCGCGCCAATCTGTCCCGCGCAGCCAAATCCCTCCGACGATCGAGCTGAACGAGGGAATGCAATTACAGATGCAGATGCCCTCCGGCCGCGCTGTGCCGGTAACCGTTGCCGAAGTGTCGGAAGAGACCGTGGTTCTGGATGCAAACCACCGGCTTGCGGGCAAGGACCTGACCTTCGCGATCGAGATCGTCAGCATCAATTGATCAGGGAGGGGGCAGCCCCTTCGAGCGACTAAGCTTCTTCAATCGGCACAATGTCCACCGGCAAATTGGCAAGAGCGCTGTCGATAAAGCGCTGCTCGATTGCGGCGAGGGGCTGGTGGCGCGGATAAAATGGTGCCTTGCGGTCATCCAGAACCCGGATGTCCCAGCCTTGGGTTGTGTCTATGAAGCCACGCGCGCCCTCCTCGCCAAATTCACGAAGATAGCCCTGTATGACGGTGTCCAAGTAACTTAGTCGGATGGCATGGCGCGTCTCTGTAGGGGCAGAGTGGCAGAGGTGGATGCTGTATACATGCACGTCGGCTGAAAACGGTGCTGCATGGTGGATTTGGTCATTCGCCCCAAGCCGATCATACGCCCATTCGCGTTCGTCCAATTCTTCCCAATCGGAACCAGGTACCTTGGCGATCAAACCGTCGATCTCAACTCCTTCGGCCGGTTCGACGGTCAGAAAGGCAACATCTCGCAAGGTTGTGTGCCGCCAAACCCTTTGCCATCCTCGCAGCTTCGCGGGGAAGGCGGTCGAGAATTCATGTGTCGCCCGGTTCACCAAGGAACCGTATCCAAAGAAGAACGGATCACTCATCTGCTTAAAATGCGCCTCTGCCGAGCGATTACAAGCACTTGCCTGAATCTGTTGCTTGGTCTAGCTTCCCGCACAGACGTTGGGAGAATCTGCAAAGCAGATGCCGAAGGAGCAACCGCCCCGGTAAACTCTCAGGCCCCCGGACCAACGTTGGCACAAACTCTGGAGAGAGGCGTGTGAAGCGTCCGCCGAAGGGATAGCGATCTCAGGCACATGGACAGAGGGGGCATCGACGGAGGGCGCAAGCTCTTCAAAACGGTGCCGGACCTTTTGCCCGGCCAGACAGGGGGACGGCATGGCAGAACTAAAACAAACTCCGCTTTACGACCTGCACGTGGAACTCGACGCCAAGATGGTGCCGTTCGCGGGCTACGAGATGCCTGTGCAGTATCCTCTGGGGGTGATGAAAGAGCATCTGCATTGCCGCGCCCAGGCGGGGCTGTTCGATGTCAGCCATATGGGTCAGGTCATCCTGCGGGCCACGTCGGGCAAGTTGGACGATGCGGTTCTCGCGCTGGAGGCACTGGTGCCGGTCGCGCTGGTCGAGTTGAAGGAAAACCACCAACGTTATGCGTTTTTCACGAATGAGCAGGGCGGTATCCTTGATGATCTGATGGTTGCCAAGCGTGAAGACCACCTGTTTCTGGTCGTGAACGCCACCTGTAAGGACGCCGATATCGCCCATCTGAAGGCAAACCTGCCCAGCACCTGTGGCATCGAAGTGATCGAGGATCGTGCTCTTTTGGCCCTGCAGGGGCCCGCGGCCGAGTCTGTAATGGCCCGCTTCGCACCCTCTACCCAAGGCATGCGCTTTATGGAGGTAGCCAGTTTTGATACGGGATTCGGAGAGCTTTGGATTTCGCGATCTGGCTACACCGGTGAGGACGGGTTCGAAATCTCTGTTCCCGCGAACCGTGTTCTTGATTTTGCCCATGCTTTGTTGGCCGAGGAAGAGGTCGAACCCATCGGCCTTGGTGCCCGCGACAGCCTGCGGCTGGAGGCCGGGCTGTGCCTCTACGGCAATGATATCGACACGACGACCTCTCCCATCGAGGCCGACCTGAAATGGGCCATCCAAAAGGCCCGCCGCCCCGGTGGTGCGCGGCAGGGCGGCTTCCCCGGAGAAGAACGCATTTTTGGCGATTTCGCAGAAGGCGTTGCCCGCAAGCGCGTCGGACTGCGCCCAGAAGGCCGTGCCCCGATGCGCGAAGGCACCGTTCTATATGCCTCGGAAGCCGCCGAGACGCCCATCGGCAGTGTGACCTCCGGCGGCTTCGGTCCAACTGTTGAGGGCCCTATCGCCATGGGCTATGTCGGAACCGCCCATGCCGGCGAAGGCATTACAATTTACGGCGAGGTGCGCGGCAAGCGTTTACCCGCCACTGTGACGGCCCTGCCGTTCCGCCCCTCTACCTACAAACGCTAACGGAGTACTCCTCATGAAATTTACCGAAGAACACGAATGGCTGCGCGTCGAAGATGATCTGGTTGTCGTCGGCATTACCGAACATGCCTCGACCCAGTTGGGCGATGTGGTGTTCGTGGAACTGCCGGAGACTGGCACCGTCAGCAAGGACGACGAAATCTGCGTGATTGAATCGGTCAAAGCCGCGTCGGACATCCTTGCCCCAGTCGATGGTGAGATCGTCGAGGTAAACGAGGCTCTGGAAGATAACCCCGGTATGGTCAACGATGACCCTATGGGTGAGGCGTGGTTCTTCAAGATGAAGGTCGCGGACCTGTCGCAAATGGACGACATGATGGACGAAGCGGCCTACAAGGATTTCGTCGAGTAAGTTTCTGAACTGACCTACATTCCGGCCTCGCCCAAATTTCGGCGGGGCCATTGCGAACTGACAGACTGCCGAGGCACCATGACCTTCAAGCCCACATCCTATCGCCCCTATGACTTTGCGAACCGCCGTCACATCGGCCCGTCGCCCGAGGAAATGGACGAGATGTTCAAGGTCGTGGGCGTTGAAACCCTAGATCAGCTGATCGAGGAAACGGTGCCCGAAAGCATCCGTCAGACCGAACCGTTGGAATTCGGCAAGCCTTTGTCCGAGAGGGAGCTAACTTGGCACATGCGTCAGGTGGCCAAGAAGAACGAGGTCTACTCGACCTTGATCGGGCAGGGCTATTACGGCACGACCACGCCCCCGGCGATCCAGCGAAACATTCTGGAAAACCCGGCGTGGTACACGGCTTATACGCCCTATCAGCCCGAGATCTCGCAGGGGCGTCTGGAAGCGCTTTTGAACTATCAGACCATGGTGTCGGACCTGACCGGATTGCCGGTCGCCAACGCGTCGCTTCTGGACGAGGCCACCGCCGCGGCCGAAGCGATGGCTATGGCGCAGCGGATGTCGAAGTCGAAATCGATGACCTTCTTTGTCGATGAAAACTGCCACCCGCAGAACATCGAAGTGATGAAGACCCGCGCGGAACCCCTCGGGATCGAGGTGATCGTTGGCACCCCTGACGATCTGGATGCGACCGCCGTCTTCGGGGCGATTTTCCAGTATCCGGGTACCTATGGCCACGTCCGCGATTTCACCGCCGAAATGGATGCGCTGCACGAGAACAAGGCGCTTGGCATCGTCATCGCCGACCCGATGGCGCTGCTGCTTTTGAAAGAGCCTGCCGCCATGGGCGCGGACATCGCCGTGGGCAACACGCAGCGTTTCGGCGTGCCGATGGGGGCAGGGGGGCCGCACGCGGCCTATATGGCTTGCCGCGACCAGTATAAACGCTCGATGCCGGGACGGATTGTTGGTGTCTCGATCGACTCGCGCGGGAACAAGGCCTACCGCCTTTCCCTGCAGACCCGCGAGCAGCACATTCGCCGTGAGAAGGCGACCTCGAACGTCTGTACAGCGCAGGCTCTGCTGGCTGTGATGGCCAGCTTCTATGCGGTTTTCCATGGGCCGAAGGGGTTGAAGGCGATTGCGCAGCGTATCCATCGCAAGACCGTGCGTCTGGCCAAGGGGCTGGAGGATGCCGGGTTCACCGTCGAACCTGACGTCTACTTCGACACGATCACGGTCGAGGTCGGCCCGATGCAGGGTGTCATCTTCGATGCCGCCGCCGCCCGCCGGATCAACGTCCGCAAGGTCGGCGACACCAAGATCGGCATGTCGGTGGACGAAACGACCCGCAGCGCCGTGATCGAAGATGTCTGGGCCGCTTTCGGCATCACGCGCGCCGACGACCCGGATGACATCGAATACCGCATCCCCGAAACCATTGCCCGCCAGTCAGACTATCTGACCCACCCGATCTTCCAAATGAACCGGGCCGAGACCGAAATGATGCGCTATATGCGTCGCTTGGCGGATCGAGACCTTGCGCTGGACCGCGCCATGATCCCTCTGGGGTCCTGCACGATGAAGCTGAACGCGGCGGTTGAGATGATGCCGATCACTTGGCACGAGTTCTCGAACATCCACCCCTACGCACCCGCCACGCAGCTGGCAGGCTACGCGCAAGTGGTTCAAGAGCTATCGGACATCCTCTGTCAGGCGACGGGCTATGACGCCATGTCCATGCAGCCGAACTCTGGCGCGCAGGGCGAATATGCAGGTCTTCTGACCATCGCCGCCTATCACAAGGCCAATGGTGACGATCACCGCAATATCTGCCTGATCCCTGTGTCGGCCCACGGGACCAACCCGGCCTCGGCCCAGATGTGTGGGATGAAGGTGGTTGTCGTGAAATCGGCTGAGAATGGTGACATTGATCTCGACGATTTCCGTGCCAAGGCGGAAGCCGCCGGCGACAATCTTGCCGCCTGCATGATCACCTACCCCTCGACCCACGGCGTTTTCGAGGAAACCGTGCGCGAGGTCTGTGACATCACCCATAAGCGCGGTGGTCAGGTCTATCTGGATGGTGCCAACCTGAACGCGATGGTTGGCCTTGCCAACCCCGGGGAGATTGGCAGCGACGTCAGCCACCTGAACCTGCACAAGACCTTTGCCATCCCGCATGGCGGCGGCGGCCCCGGCATGGGACCGATTGGCGTCAAAGCCCATCTGGAACCTTTCCTGCCCGGCAACCCATTGGGCGGCGGTCTCGCGGGGCCCGTTTCGGCCGCACCGAATGGATCGGCCTCTATCCTGTTGATTTCCTACGCTTATTGCCTTGCAATGGGCGGCGCGGGACTGACGCAGGCCACCAAGGTCGCGATCCTGAATGCCAACTACATCGCCAAGCGTCTGGAAGGCGCTTATGAGGTTCTGTTCAAAGGCAGCAAGGGTAGGGTCGCGCACGAATGCATCCTCGACACGCGCCCCTATGCCGACAGCGCCGATGTCAGCGTCGACGACATCGCCAAGCGCCTGATGGACAGCGGCTTCCATGCCCCGACCATGAGCTGGCCAGTCGCCGGTACCCTGATGATCGAACCCACCGAGTCCGAAACCAAGGCCGAGCTGGACCGGTTCATCACCGCCATGCTGTCGATCCGCGACGAGATCTCGGCGATTGAGGCGGGCGACATGGACGCCGCCAACAACCCGCTGAAAAACGCTCCCCACACGGTCAACGACCTCGTCGCCGAATGGGATCGCCCCTATAGCCGCGAACAGGCCTGCTTCCCCCCGGGCAGCTTCCGTGTCGACAAGTACTGGCCCCCCGTTGGTCGCGTCGACAACGTCCACGGCGACCGCAACCTGATTTGCACATGCCCGCCGCTGGAAGATTATGCAGAGGCAGCAGAATAGGCCAATGAGCTAGGGTGTTCTCGGCTTGAAAACCGCCCGAAACGCTGCGCACGGCATTGCAGGCGGAAATCCGTCAAACCCGGAGAGAGTCCCCTGAGCTAACACGCTGACGGGCTCCTAAGACGTCATGTGAGGCCACTGTATCCACATCTGGGGCGGTGGCGGAAAGACTGCTCCAGACTAGGGTTGTTGCAGCCATTAGAGAAGGCACAGGCCTTTCCGCCGACTACTCTTGGATAGACTCAAGATAATAAACCAGTGCTAGAATCCGTCCCATTGTCACCAGGTCCGCAGACTCTGGCGTTTCGCTTGCGGCCTCGGTCATGCGTGCAGAGGTCATGAAACGGTCACCCCATAACGGCATGTCGCCGCCATGCGCGCGGATACCGTTCCTGCCATCGACAAGCATCAGCGTATTCTGAAATGGAAAGGCGTCCTGTTCCATCCGCTTGTTAATCGTAGTCAGATCGGGCGTCTCGATTTTGAGCAGATCTGCCATCGGGCCGGTGCCCTTTCCGGATTCCCCGTGACAACCTGCGCAGGCGACCATGTATTCCTGTTTGCCAATTTCCACGTCAGAACTTTGGCCAAACGACATGGCCGGGGAAAGAAAAGCACAAATTGCAAAAGATAATACTGCAGCTTTCATTGCTACATCCTCCCTAAGGTTTAATACCGTAAGGGTAGGACAAGCAAAGCAAGATGACCTTGCGTCAGGTCAAAACCGGGGAATTTAAGTTTGATGGGGAAACCGTCTGCTGGACGGTTTCCGCCTTACTTGATTAGCCCTGCAGCGAACGCACTTCGACATCACCCTCTTCGCGCGATTTCATCGCCATAGCGGCCGCGTGGCTGGCCGCGGCGGTGGTGAAGTATGGGATCTTGTCGTAAAGCGCGACCGAGCGGATCTCGCGGCTGTCTTCGACGGCCTGGGCGCCCTCGGTGGTGTTCATGACAAGGTTGATCTCGCCGTTTTTGAGGTTGTCGACGACGTTCGGGCGGCCTTCATAGACCTTGTTCACCACCTCGCAGGTGATGCCGTGGCCTTCGAGGAAGGCCGCAGTGCCGCGGGTGGCGATGATGGCGAAGCCAAGCTCGACAAGGATCTGCGCGGTTTCGACCAGCTGCGGGGTCTTGTCGTCGTTCTTGATCGAGAAGAAGACCTTGCCGCCTTCGGGCAGGTTCATGCCCGCGCCAAGCTGGGCCTTCAGGAAGGCGCGCGCGAAGGAGCGGTCCCAACCCATAACCTCGCCAGTCGAGCGCATTTCCGGGCCAAGGATGGTGTCGACGCCGGGGAAGCGGGCGAAGGGCAGGACGGCCTCTTTCACGCTGAACCACGGCATGTTGGGGTCCACCAGTGTCATCTGGTCGGCGATCTTCTGCGGCTGGTCGCCTTCCTTATACGCGGGGCGTTCGGGGAAGTTCGACAGGGGCTCACCCGCCATCAGGCGCGCGGCGATCGAGGCGATGGCTGAGTCCGTGGCTTTCGCCACAAACGGCACGGTGCGTGAGGCGCGGGGGTTGACCTCGATCAGATAGATCTCGTCGTTTTTGATCGCGAACTGGACGTTCATCAGGCCGACCACATGCAGGGCTTTTGCCAGCGCGTGGGCTTGCTCTTTGATACGGTCCAGAACGTCTTGGCCCAAGGAGTAGGGCGGCAGCGAGCAGGCACTGTCGCCCGAGTGGACGCCGGCCTCTTCGATGTGCTGCATGATGCC
>CAYFXM010000087.1:0-10426 GCA_964346965.1 uncultured Actibacterium sp.
GGCGCGGTTTTCGACGATTTCGTCAATGAGACCCCAGTCTTTCGCCTGGTCCGGGTCCATAAAGTTGTCGCGTTCCAGCGCATCCACCACGGCCTCGAACTTCTGACCGGTGTGTTTGACGTAGATCTGGTTCAGGCGGTCTTTCAACTTCTGAGTCTCTTGCGCGTGGATCATGATATCCGTCGCCTGACCCTGATAGCCGCCCGACGGCTGGTGGACCATGATCCGCGAGTTCGGCAGCGAGAAGCGCATACCCGGCGAACCCGCCGCCAGCAGCAGCGAGCCCATCGAGGCCGCCTGACCCACCACAAGGGTCGAGACCTTCGGCTTGATGTACTGCATCGTGTCATAGATCGACAGACCCGAGGTCACCACGCCACCCGGCGAGTTGATGTACATCGATATCTCTTTGGTCGGGTTCTCGGCCTCCAGGTGCAGAAGCTGCGCCACGATCAGCGAGGACATCCCGTCATGCACCGGGCCGGTGACGAAAATGATGCGCTCTTTCAGCAAGCGCGAGAAGATGTCGTAGGCCCGCTCGCCGCGAGAGGTCTGCTCGACCACCATCGGGACAAGGTTGTTCATGTAGTGGTCAATGGGATCTTGCATAGGTACCTGCCTGCGTTATGGGGCTCAGCCTGCCCGCGGAAATCTTTGAAGAGTCTTAGTTGCGCGTTCTGACCCCTGCAAGGGGCACCGCCGGTTTTCATGACCCAAGTGTTACCCCGCGCAACATTCCACACGGAAGTTTTATGTGAGGTGACTTTTCCTTTGCCCGCTGAAGTGGGCATAAGGGAGAAAAGTTCGACAGGAGATCCCACAACATGTTCAAGCACTTCGCCTGTGCCGTCGCCTGCCTTTTGGCCGCCCCGGCCATGGCCGAACCCGATCCGGCCGATTGGGACGCGGTTCTGCAAGAAGCGGACGGTCAAACCGTCTATTGGCACGCGTGGGGCGGCTCGACCGCGACAAATGACTTCATCGCATGGGCCGGGCGTCGAATTCTTGAGGACCACGGTGTCGTGTTGGAGCACGTTAAGCTGGCTGATACGGCCGACGCCGTGGGACAGGTCGTTCTGGAGAAGAATGCCGGAAAGCATAAGGGCGGCGCGGTTGATCTTATCTGGATCAACGGCGCAAATTTCGCGTCCATGAAGGAAAACGCGCTGCTGTTTGGACCATGGGCGGAACAACTGCCGAATTGGTCGCTTGTCGACGTGGAAAACAAATCTGCTGTTCAGAACGACTTCACGATCCCCACCGACGGTTTGGAAAGCCCGTGGGCCATGGCGCAGGTTGTATTCTACTACGACACCGCCCGACTGCCCGAGGCACCCACGTCCATGGCAGCTCTGGCCGACTGGACCGCGAACAACCCCGGTCGTTTCACCTACCCGCAGCCGCCGGACTTTCTTGGCACAACTTTTCTAAAGCAGGCACTTCACGGCCTGCTCGAGGATCCATCGATCCTGCAAAACCCCGTCGATGAGGCGAGCTATGACGTCGTGGCCGATCCGCTTTGGGCCTTCTTAGACCAAGTCACACCGTCGCTTTGGCGACAGGGAAAGGCCTACCCAACCAGTGGCCCCCAGCAAATTCAGCTGATGGCTGACGGCGAGATTGATCTGGCAATCTCCTTCAGCCCTGGCGAGGCCTCGACCGCCATTGCCAATGGGGAACTGCCCGATACCGTCCGGACGTTCGTCATGGACGGCGGCACCATCGGCAATGCCAGCTTCGTGGCCATCCCCTATAATGCCAACGCCAAAGCTGGCGCGATGGTTCTGGCGAACTTCCTTCTGTCGCCCGAAGCTCAGGCCAATGCGCAGGACCCGAATGTCCTTGGCTACGGCACGGTATTGGCAATGGACAAACTAGCCGAGGAAGACCGCGCGCGGTTTGACGCCCTTGATCTTGGGATTGCCACGCTTACACCTGCGGAACTTGGCGCAGCCTTGCCCGAACCCCACCCAAGCTGGATGACCCGCATCGCTGAAGACTGGGTCTCGCGCTACGGAGTTACGCAATAAACCTCTTGCGCTATACGCCGTGGCTGACCCTCGCGGTGTTGTTGGGACCGGTTCTGGCGGGGCTGGCAGGAACGCTGGTCCCGGCCCTAGGACATATGCCTGCGATCGGGGAAATCGGCTGGTCCCTTTCCGCTTTCCGCGCGCTTTTTGACTGGCCCGGTCTTATGGACGCCACGCGGCTCAGCCTTGTGACCGGTTTGGCCGCAACTTTCTTGTCGCTGCTGATCACTGTTTTGATCCTGTCAGGCTGGCATGGCACGCGGACGGCCCGTTGGGTGGAAGCCGCTCTTTCGCCCCTACTGGCCGTCCCTCACGCCGCTGCCGCATTTGGTATCGCGTTTCTTATCGCCCCGTCTGGATGGATTGCGCGCGTGTTTTCGCCGTGGCTGACGGGATGGGACCGTCCTCCCGACCTGCTGATCGTCAACGATCCGGCCGGGATCGCGCTGATCCTCGGACTTGTTAGCAAGGAGGTCCCATTCCTGTTGCTTATGTCGCTGGCCGCCCTGCCCCAGACACAGCCCCGTCGCTCCATGCTCATCGCACGCACTCTGGGCTATGGCCGGGTGACGGGATGGGTCAAAACCATTCTCCCACAGCTCTACGCCCGGATCCGCCTGCCCGTTTATGCCGTGCTGGCCTATTCCATGACCGTCGTTGATATGGCTATGATTCTTGGCCCGAACACGCCACCACCCCTTTCGGTCCAGATTGTCCGGTGGAGCGCCAGCCCCGACCTGCACCAGTTCCTGACCGCCGCCGCAGGGGCTGTTCTGCAACTGGCGCTTGTCCTGCTGGCTCTGGGCCTGTGGCGATGCGGAGAGGTCCTGCTGCGCGCGCCTGCCCAGCGGTGGATTGGCGAGGGCACTCGCGGGCGAAATGACTGGATTCTGCGTGTGATTGGGCTCGCCGCCGCTGTCCTGATTGCGGGGTTTCTTTTCGCGGGGCTGTTCGGCCAATTCCTTTGGTCGGTCGCAGGATTTTGGAGTTTTCCCGACATTGCGCCCGACGGCCTGTCCCTGCGCACTTGGCAGCGGCATCTTCCCGAAATGGCCGGTCCCACGATCAATGCACTCGTCATCGCGATTGCGGCGACCGCCATCGCCCTGCCTCTGACAATCGCATGTCTTGAGGCCGAACAGCGTTTTGGGCTACGTCCGGGGACAAGAGCCCTGTGGCTGTTGTACTTGCCGCTGTTGGTGCCACAGGTTGCATTTCTACCGGGGCTTCGGATGATGATGCTTGAGGCCGGCTTGCCAAGCTCAGTCGGTGCCGTGATCGGCGCGCATCTGGTGTTTGTGCTGCCCTACGTGTTCCTTTCGCTAAGTGATCCGTATCGGAAATGGGACAGCCGGTTTGCAACGGCCGGTGCGACGCTCGGCGCCGGGCCGGGGCGTATCTTCTGGTCTGTAAGGCTACCGATGCTTCTGGCACCGATCCTGACCGCAGGGGCAGTAGGTCTTGCCGTGTCGATCGCGCAATACCTTCCGACGCTGATCATCGGAGGTGGCCGGGTTCCGACCCTGACAACCGAAGCGCTGGCCCTCGCCGCTGGCGGCAACCGACGGATCATCGGTGCCTATGCGTTGGCGCAGACAGGTCTGGTCGTCATCGGTTTTGCTCTTGCCATCCTGGCCCCGCGCCTGATCTGGTCCAACCGACGCGACATGAGAGGGCAGGAATGACCGAGGGCCTGCAAATCGACAAGCTCGAGATACGGCGCGACGGGCAACCGCTTGTCGCCTTGGACGCGACAGTTGCCCCCGGCGAGATCCTGACGGTCATGGGGCCCTCGGGGATCGGTAAATCGACGATCCTTGCAGCCGTTACGGGAACGCTTGATCCGGTCTTTTCCATGTCTGGCAGGATCCTTCTGAACGGCAAACTTTTAAACGACGTGCCTACAGAGAAACGCCGGACCGGCATTCTGTTGCAGGAGGAGTTGCTCTTCCCGCATATGTCGGTTGCTGCGAACCTTGCCTTCGGATTGCCTGCTGCGGTGCGAGGTAAATCTACCCGCATGGCGCGGATCAGCACCGCCCTGAAGGACATCGGGTTGGAGGAATTCGCCCAGCGCGACCCTGCGACCCTGTCGGGAGGGCAGAAAGCGCGAGTCGCCCTGATGAGAGTGCTCTTGTCCGATCCCGAGGTTCTGTTACTGGACGAGCCGTTCTCTCGGCTTGATAGCGCGTTGCGCGATCAGATGCGTCGGCTGGTTTTCGACCTTGCGAAGGCGCGACAACTTCCGGTTCTGCTTGTTACCCACGACGAAGCCGATGCAAAGGCCGCTGGTGGGCGGGTCGTGACCTTGGCCTAGTGCCGTTCGGCGTCGCGCTGTTCTGTTCGGACGCGACGCAGGACCTCGACCATTAACGCGGCGAAAATTCCGATATTCAATAACCCGTTCAAAGCGGTCATTCCGCCCAAGATGCGCCACTCCACCGGCAGGATGATGTCGCCGAAGCCAAGCGTGGTGAAGGAAACCAGCGTGAAATATATCGCCGGCTCAACCTGTTGGAACACGCCCAGAGCAAGAAATCCGAATGCCCAGATCCAGACCGAAATCGTGGTCACCGCCAGAACGATAAGAGCCGAAACCACCAACATCAGGGTGATCTTCGGTGCGTGGGGCGTGCGCCGCGTCCATGGGGTGACACGGTCGACTATCATCTCCATCACCCAAAACCCTGCCGAGGCGAGGACCAAGGTACAAACTATGATGAATGTGCCCGCGAATATCTGGAAGAACATTTCATTTCCCTCTGCTCCGGGCGGAGTTTGGCGCAATTATCCGGGACCTGCAACGGAGGGTATTTGCGACGAAGGCACGCGCCCTAAGCGTGTCGCAATTCAACCTGAACAACATCTGTGTGGCCGACCTCGAACGAGGCGGCACAGATAGAAAGATAAAACAGCCAGTTGCGCTGGAAACCGTCGTCAAAGCCCAATTCCCGGATGGGATCGCTTTGCGCAGTCAACCTCTTGGCCCAGCGGCGGCAGGTTCGGGCATAGTCTTTTCCGAAGGCGAAACTTTCCTCTACAGCCAACCCGGCCCGGCGCGCTTGATCCGAAATAACAGCGTCCGACAAGAGCATCCCACCGGGAAATGTGTACTGTCGGATATAATCCGAACCGCGCCGGTAAATATCGAAATAGGAATCCGGCACCGTGATCGCCTGTACCAATGCCCGCCCACCATCGGCCAGCCGCGACCTCAACGTATCGAAATAATCCGGCCAATACCGCTCTCCGACCGCCTCGATCATCTCGATCGAGACGATATTGTCGAACCTTCCCCGCACGTCGCGATAGTCTTCAAGGTGAATATCTGCCCGGCCGCCAAGGCGCGCGTCGGCATAACCCTTCTGGCTTGGGGAAATGGTGACGCCGGTTACGTGGCGCCCTTGCTCGACGGCGCGTTCGGCAAAGCCGCCCCAACCGCAGCCGATCTCCAACACTTGCTCGCCGTTGGTCAGGCGGTCCAGAATTCGGTCGTATTTTCGGTTCTGCGCGCGGTGTAGGTCCCGGTCATCCTCGGCAAACAAGGCCGAAGAGTATGTCATCGTCGGGTCGAGCCATAGTTGGTAGAACGCGTTGCCGACATCGTAATGTGCCTTGATGTTCCGTGCTGCGCCTCGGCGGGTGTTGGCACGCAGAACCCGGTCTACCGTCCGGTATTTGAACAGCGACCACCAGTTGCCGTAGGCATAGTTTTGGAATTGCTCGAGGTTGCGCAAAGCGACAATGGTAAGGTTCTCAATCGACGGCGTATCCCAAAGCCCTGCCACATAGGTCTCGCCCATGCCGATATCGCCCCGAGCAGCAATCGCGGTGATCGCAGCCCAATCGTTGATTTGCATCTCGGCCTCTGGCTTTCCCGCGCCGAAATCATGCACATCACCCTCGGGCGTGCGCAAACGCAGGCTGCCAACACGAATTCCCTCGCAGGTCTGCAGGAAATCACGCTTGATACGGTTGCTGATCATCTTCATCGACGAGCCTCCATCGATGGGTTTTAGGGCTTAGAACCCCGCCCCCCATTCAGAGCATCGTTGCGATCATAGCATAAATCATGGGTTTTCGCCGAGGACCGAGCGTTTGGCCACCCAGCGGCAAGTACGGCCTACGCCGCGTTCCATTCCCGCAGGCGCGCAACATAGCGGGCTAGCGTGTCAATCTCGAGGTTGATCCGATCGCCGACCGAGATATCCGACCAAGTCGTCTCGGACTTTGTATGGGGGATGATATTCACGCCAAAATCCGCACCGTTGACCTCGTTCACCGTCAGCGAGGTGCCGTTCAGCGCGACAGAGCCCTTGGGTGCGATAAACTGCGCAAGCGTGTCGGGGGCACGAAAGGTGAAGCGAGTGCTGTCCCCTTCCTGTTCGATGGCGACGACCTCGGCCACTCCATCCACGTGGCCCGATACGATATGGCCGCCCAGTTCATCCCCAACCTTCAGGGCCCGCTCCAAATTCAGAGGCGTTCCGACAACCCAATCGCCGATATTGGTTTTCGATACGCTTTCGGCTGAAATATCGACCTGAAACCAGTTTCCCTGATCGTCAGTTCCCAGATCGGTCACTGTCAGGCAGCAGCCATTGCAGGCGATCGACGCGCCGAGATCGATGGTCGTGGGATCATAGGAGGTCCCGATTTGTGCCGTCAGGTCGCCGCGTTGTTCAAGGCTGCGCACAGTGCCGATGTCAGTGATGATTCCGGTAAACATCGCAATATCCCTTTTTCGCCAGAGGTAACCTTTGCGTTCCGTCAGGGCAAGCTTCGGCAAGCCACGGAAAAAACCTGACAACAGTCGCGTTCATCTGATAGGCCCTTTAGAACTTTGTAACCCGACTCTGGCAAGCCGCAATTTATGAACCGCCCCAACTCGACCGAAAAACGCTTCCTGTTCTTACAGGGTCCTCATGGACCGTTTTTCGACCAATTGGCACGCAGCCTGAGGCAGGACGGACACCAGACCTGGCGCGTGGGCTTCAACTGCGGCGACCAGGTGTTTTGGAGCGACAAGAAAAGCTATATCCCTTTTACGAAGTCCGTCGAAGAGTGGCCCGAGAGGCTTGACGCGCTTCTGGTCGATCTAAAAATCACCGATGTTGTCATCTATGGCGACATCCGCCCGCACCATGCCGCCGCACGAAAAGCCGTCGATGAACACGGACTGCGCATGCATGTCTTCGAAGAGGGATATCTTCGCCCCTATTGGGTTACTTATGAACGAGATGGGGCGAACGGCCTTTCGCCGCTGATGCGAATTTCTGTTCAAGAGATGGAGCGTCAGCTTGGGCAGGCCTCTCATCGCCCACCCCCGGCCCCCGCCCATTGGGGGGATATGCGCGAGCATATGTTTTATGGCGCGCTCTACCACTTTTTTGTTCTGACTTTGAACCGAAGCTACCGGCGTTTCCGCCCGCATCGGGGGATCAGCGTGGCACAGGAATTCCGGCTCTACCTGCGCAGGCTGCTTCTGATGCCGGTGCATGCGGCCCACAGGATGGCCTCGACACGCGCCGCCCTGCGCGGGGGGCACCCTTATCATTTGGTTCTTCTGCAATTGGAACACGATGCCAATTTCCTCTCGCATAGCCCCTTCGCATCGGGGACCGAGTTTCTTGAGGTTTGCATGAGAGGTTTCGCCAAGGGCGCCCCGGGGCATCACCGACTGGTCTTCAAAGCCCATCCGCTGGAGGATGGGAGGAGCCAACAGCGAGTGCGAATTCGCGAATTGGCGCGGAAATACAATATCTCGGACCGTGTCTTTTACATTCGCGGGGGCAAACTGGCTCGGCTTTTGTCGACCGCCCTAAGCGCGATCACCGTTAATTCCACCGCGGCACAGCAGGTGCTGTGGCGTGGGCTACCTTTAAAAGCCTTTGGCGAGGCCGTTTACAGCAAGCCTGAGTTCGTTTCGCCACAAAGCATCGAGTGTTTCTTTTCCGACCCGCAGGCGCCCGATCTTTCCGCTTATCATCTCTATCGACACTACCTGCTGGAGACCTCGCAATTTCCGGGCGGTTTTTATTCTCGCAAAGGGCGAGAAACACTGCTTCGTCAAGCAACCGATCTCTTGCTTGAGGAGAATGATAGATATACGACTCTCGCAAATGGAGAGTCGGCGCAGCAGCAACACCTGACCTTGGTGTCTTGAGAACGCCTCACTTACCAGTGGCAGGACAAGCCCGAGACAGGTATGACGACAAAAACGCGACGACAGGACCGACAGGAGCCTACCAAATGCCGACGTTCCCACGTTTCCTCGTAAAGAAAGCCCTGTTGGGCTGCATCGTATTGGCCGTCGCGGGTTGTGCGTTGCCCCGATCGGGGCCGAACAAAGCCGAAATCTATGCCGGTTCGGTCGATAAACAAGGGGACATCTTCATTGTGGAGGTCGACCCGTCCGTCGTTCAAGCCACCCAACGGGAATCGGAAACCGGCTTTCCGGCTTCGTTCCGACGCGCTGGCGTTGTCGGGCCGGATACGATCCAGCCGGGTGACACGATCGGCCTCACCATCTATGAAAACGTCGACGATGGGCTACTCAGCAACCGAGGTGCCAGCGCCAGCATGTTGTCCGGTCTGCAGGTTGACGGCGCTGGCTTTATCTACATTCCCTATGCTGGCCGCATAAAAGCCGCTGGGAACTCACCCGAGCGTCTGCGTCAGATCGTGACCGAAAAGCTGGCCGCGCAAACCCCTGACCCGCAGGTGATTGTCACCCGCGCGCCGGGCCCTGGCGGTACCGTGACCATCTCGGGGAATGCGGGAGCGCAGGGTGTATTCCCGATCGAGGCGTCTACACGCACACTGGCTGGCATGTTGGCCTCTTCCGGTGGCGTAAAGGTCGACCCCAAGGTGGCTCGAATTACCGTTGTGCGCCGAGGTCAGAAAGGTGTGATCTGGTATCAGGACATGTTTGCCGATCCATCGTTGGATATCGCGCTGCGTGCTGGTGACCAGATCTTCATTGAATCCGACCCGCGAACCTTCACCTCGGCTGGTGCAACCGGAAACTCGCTTGTGTCCTTTCCCGAAGCGGAACTTTCCGCCATGGAGGCACTGTTGCTCGTCGGCGGCCTGCAAACCACAAGTTCAGACCCGACCGGTGTATTCGTATTCCGGGACGAACCCTCCGAGGTTGCGAACCGCGTTTTGGGTCGTACCGACCTGATTGGATCGCAGCGTATGGCCTATGTCCTGAACATGACAGAACCCACGGGTATCTTCGAAGCGCGAGACTTCCAGATTCGGGATGGCGACACGATCTACGTGACCGAAGCGCCCTTCGTGCAGTGGTCGAAATCCATTGCCGCAATTACGGGAACACTTGGTGCAGCCAATACCTTCTCGTCCGCAGCCGGTGGCTAAGGTGACCGGCGACCCGCAAGGCGGGCGCCAGCCCCTCTACGTCTATAACGGTGGGTTCCTAACCCAAAAACGCGTCCGACGAATCCTCGATCTGGCGGGATATGACATTCGTCTGGGCAAGCCCGGTGAGGGCGACATGATCGGTATCTGGGGCCGGTCTCCGACCTCTCCGCGTGGCGAGGCCGTGGCGCGCGCGACCGACGCGCCCATCCTTCGGGTGGAAGATGCCTTCCTGCGCTCAGTCCTGCCGGGACGATCCGGCGAGCCCCCGCTTGGCCTGCTGTTGGATCGTAAAGGTGTGCATTTCGACCCTGCAACGCCGTCCGAGCTCGAAGTCCTGCTGGCCACTCACCCTCTGGACGATACCGCCTTGCTGAACCGTGCCCGAGCGGGGATCGACAGGATGCGTGAACTGCACCTGTCGAAATACACCGCCTTTGATCCCAACCTCTCTGCACCTGAACCCGGTTATGTTCTGGTGATCGACCAGACGGAAAACGACGCCTCGGTCCAGGCCAGCGGCGGAAACAGGGGGCGGTTCCTCGAAATGCTGGGCACCGCCGAGATCGAAAACCCCGGTGCGCGGATTCTGGTTAAGTCCCACCCCGAAACCGTCGCGGGCCAGCGGCCTGGTCATTACCGGGATAGCGATCTTGAAGGCAGAGCCGAATTGACGCCCGAGGGCCTGTCCCCGTGGCACTTATTCGACGGGGCAGTGGCGGTTTATACCTTGTCATCGCAACTGGGGTTCGAGGCCATTATGGCAGGCCACAAACCTCGTGTCTTCGGCCAACCCTTCTATGCCGGTTGGGGGCTGACACAAGACGAAAACCCCGTCGCTCGGCGGTCCCGAAGCCTGACCCGCGCGCAACTTTTCGCGGCGTCCATGATTCTCGCCCCCACGTGGTACTGCCCTTACCGCGACCGGCTCGCCAGCTTTGAGGAGACTCTCGAGGCTTTTGCCGCCCTGACCCGTAGCTGGCGCGAAGATCACGCGGGTTGGCAAGCCGAAG
>CAYFXM010000088.1:0-10299 GCA_964346965.1 uncultured Actibacterium sp.
GATGGCGGGGTTTCGATGCACGACCTGGCCCGCGAGGTTCTGGCCATTGCGGAGGCGGGGTTGAAGGCTCGTGCCAAGCCGGGTGCGGGGGGGCTTGTGCCCGATGAAACCCACTTCCTGAATGCGCTGAAGGACAGTGTCGAGACCGGCAAGGTGCCCGCCGATGAACTGCTGGATCGCTATCACGGCGACTGGGACGGCGACCTGACCCGGATCTATAAAGAGTTCAGCTATTGAGTGGGCTCGAGCGGTTCATAACGGCGCAGGAGCGCAGCTATGACACCGCTCTGAAGGAGATCCGGCAGGGCCGCAAGGTGAGCCACTGGATGTGGTATATCTTTCCTCAAATCAAAGGCTTAGGCCGGTCTGGAACCACCCAGTTCTATGGGATTGAGGATTTGCAGGAAGCGCAGGACTATCTCGCCCATCCCGTCCTTGGTCGCCGGTTGGTGGAGATCAGCGAGGCCATGTTGATGCATGAAGGTCTGGCGCCCGAGGCTATTCTGGGTGGGATCGACGCTTTGAAACTGCGCTCTTGCGCAACATTGTTCGAAGTTGCATCCGGAGAGGAAGGCCCATTCGGAGCGATCCTCGAGGCGTTTTATAACGGAGAGCGTTGTACCCGGACGCGGGCAATTTTAGGCCTCTGACAGGCCGGAAATCACTATGTGAATTCCATATGACCTGCATATGACTTGCATATGACTTGCATATGACTCTTTACGACGTGTTTTTCGCTTAGCCGACCGTACCAGATCGGCCCGTCCGTCAGCCCTTCTTCCCGATCTTGGTCTCTTCGCCTTTTAGCAGGCGTTGGATGTTCTCGTGGTGGCGCATCAGGATCAGCAAGGCCAGCGCGGCGCAGAGCGTGGTCTTGTCCGGGTGGCCAAGAAGCGTGGCTCCGACGGGGGACAAGGACGCCGCGACCAAGGCTGACAAGGAAGAATACCGGGTAACAACAGCCACGAGAAGCCATGTCGCACAGGCCGCGAGACCGATGGGCCAAGCCAGTGCCAGCAGGGTGCCAAGGAAAGTCGCAACGCCCTTGCCTCCCCGGAACCGCAGGTAGAGCGGGAAGAGATGCCCAAAGAAGGCGGCAAAACCGGCGATCTGTGCGGCGTCCTCGCCCACGAGAAAGCGCGCGACAAGAACGGCAATACCACCCTTGCCCGCGTCCAGAACCAGGGTCAGGAAGGCGGCGAGCTTGTTGCCGGTGCGCAGAACGTTGGTTGCGCCGATATTGCCCGAGCCGATCTTTCGCAGATCGCCAAGCCCGAAGACTCGCGCCATGACGATGCCAAAGGGAACCGAACCCAGAAGATAGGCGGTCACTCCGACAAGGATCAAAATTTCGGGATGGGCAACAATCGTCGGCATCAGGCGGCCTCGAATACTGGTTTTCCGGCAACCCATGTGCGAAGGACCTTGCCTTGCATGCGGGCGCCGTCGAAAGGCGTGTTCTTGGATTTCGAGTTCAGATTGAATCGGTCCAATACAAACGGCGCGTCGGGATCGAACAGGACCAGATCAGCGGGCGCACCTTGAGACAGGCGGCCTCCGGGCAGGCCCAGACGAAGGGCCGGGTTCAGAGACATGGCGCGCCATAGGGTCGGCAGGTCAAGCAAATCGGCATGGTACAGGCGCATCGCGGCGGGCAGAAGCGTTTCCAGCCCCACCGCGCCCGAAGCGGCCTCTTCAAAGGGCAGTCGTTTGGATTCTTCGTCCTGTGGCGTGTGCATCGAGCAAATCACGTCGATCAGCCCGCTGCCGACCGCAGCGACTATGGCGAGCCTATCGTCTTCGGACCGAAGCGGTGGTTTGACCTTGAAGAAGGTGCGGTAATCGGCGACGTCGAATTCGTTCAGCGTCAGGTGATGGATCGAGACTCCGGCGGTGACGTCGAACCCGTTTTTCTTGGCGCGCTCCAGCGCGGGCAGGGCACGGGCTGTGGTAATCTGGTCGGCGTGATACTTCACGCCGGTCATCTCGATCAGCGCAATGTCGCGGTCCAGCCCCATGCGTTCAGCCATCGGGCTGACTGCGGGCAGGCCCTTGAGCGAGGCGAACTTGCCCGAAGTTGCCGCCGCGCCTTTCGATAGGCCGGGCTCTTGTGGGTGGCCGATCACCAGCGCGTCCAGCGAGCGGGCATAGGTCATCGCCCGGCTTAAAACCTTGGTGCTTGTGGTTACTGTATCGCCATCGGTGAAGGCCACGGCACCGGCGTCCTGCAGGAAGCCGATCTCTGTCATCTCGCGCCCTTCGCGGCCTTTGGTCAGAGCGGCCATCGCGTGGACGTTCACCGGCGCGGCCTCTTGCGCGCGGCGGGTGACGAATTCCAGTGTCTCGGGCGTATCGATGGCGGGCAGGGTATCGGGGCGGGTGATGATGGTGGTCACACCGCCGGCCGCCGCTGCCAGACCGGCGGAACGGAAGGATTCCTTGTGGCGCTCGCCCGGCTCGCAGATCTTCACGCCAAGGTCGACGATGCCGGGGGCGAGGCATTTTCCGCTGGCGTCAAGGAGTTGATCGGCCTCGGGGGGCGTGCCCTCGGTACCGGTGTCCCAGATGGTGCCGTCCTTGATCAGCAGCCAGCCAAGGCTGTCGGTACCACTCTCTGGGTCGATCAGGCGGGCGTTTACGATTAGCTTTTTCATCCCCGTCCTCCGGCCAAATGGCGCTCGATCTGATCCCGAGTGCCGGTCTTGTCTGCAAGATATTTCATCAGGTGCTTGTCGCCTGCGTTGGTGACGATCTGCACGGCGCTGCCCAGACTGTTGAGTTTCTTAACCTCGCCTAGCCGGACTTGTCTGCCCTGCGGGCCCAGAAGGCGAAAATTGGTCAACTCCCAATAGGCGGCCAGATCGTCCGATGCGAGGTAAAAGGCCCTGACGCCGATGGCTGCGAAAGCCGCCGGGGCGCCAACCCACCAGACCTCATCCATGAAATGCAAGATCACCATCGCGCCGATCGCCATCACCACCGCCATGACCACGTGATCGCGGATATATGTGGTGCGGTCAGCGTCGAACCGGGCGATCACCTCTTCGCCGTCATTAAGCTGGGCGCGGGTGTTGGGCTCATACATAGACGCCACCCTCGTTGGCGCCGGCTCTCAGATTTCTCGCCAGCAGGTCCATGGCTGCCATGCGCACTGCAACGCCCATCTCGACCTGCTCTTGGATTACCGAGCGGTTGATGTCGTCGGCAATGTCTCCGTCGATCTCGACCCCGCGGTTCATCGGGCCGGGGTGCATGACGATGGCGTCGGGCTTGGCATGGGCCAGCTTCTCGGCGTCCAGACCGTAGCGGTGGTAGTATTCGCGTTCGGACGGGATAAAGCCGCCGTCCATGCGCTCGCGCTGAAGGCGCAGCATCATGACGACGTCGACGTCTTTCAGGCCTTCTTCCATGTCTTCGTAGACCTCGACGCCGAACTGGTCGATGCTCGAGGGCATCAGGGTGGGCGGGCCAACGAGGCGCACGCGGTTCTCCATCTTGCCCAGAAGGATCAGGTTGGAGCGCGCCACGCGGCTGTGAGAGATGTCGCCGCAAATCGCGATGTTCAGGCGGTGCAACCTGCCTTTGGAGCGGCGGATGGTCAACGCATCCAACAGCGCCTGCGTCGGGTGTTCGTGCTTGCCGTCGCCCGCGTTCAGCACGGCGCAGTTCACCTTCTGGGCCAGCAGGTCGACCGCGCCGGAATGCGGGTGGCGCACGACCAGCAGGTCCGGGTGCATTGCGTTCAGCGTCAGCGCCGTGTCGATCAGCGTTTCGCCCTTTTTGATCGAGCTCGCCTGCATCGCCATGTTCATCACATCGGCCCCAAGACGCTTGCCTGCCAGTTCGAAACTGGCCTGCGTGCGGGTGGAGTTCTCGAAGAACATGTTGATCTGGGTGAGGCCGGCCAAAGCATCAGAGTGTTTCACCGCGCGGCGGTTCAGGTCCACATATTGGTCGGCCAGATCAAGAATGGTGGTGATTTCCACCGGGTGCAGCGGTTCGATCCCCAAAAGGTGGCGGGCGCTGAATGTCATGGAACCTCCGGGCACTTGTCGCCTTCGCTTATAGGAACGCGGGGGCGGGGCGGCAAGATGTGCTTTGACGCGATGCGCGACCATCGAATCTATTTACCTTGATCGTCGGCGGCCCTAGCTTGGCGGCATGGAACCGGCCCTCGACTATTACACTGCGCTGGCGCTGCTCGAATGGCAGATCGAGCTGGGCGCGGACGAGGCTATTTCAGAAACGCCGATCGATCGCTATGCCGCGCCACCGCCGCCCAAGCCGAAACCGGCAGAGGTGGCGTCGCCTGTTCCCTTGGCTGCGGACCAAGTGGATCCCGTGGCCGAAGCGAAGGCGCTTGCCGCCAATGCCAGCGATCTGGAAGGTCTGCAGGCCGCGATGGAGAGTTTTGAGCATTGCGAGTTGAAGAAAGGTGCCCGCAACCTTGTTTTTGCCGATGGCCAGCCGCAGGCGCGGGTGATGGTGATTGGCGAAGCCCCGGGGCGGGACGAGGACAGACAGGGAAAGCCTTTCGTGGGCCGGGCCGGACAGTTGCTGGACCGGATGTTTGCCGCCATCGACATGGGGCGCGATACGCCTGACGCCAATGGTGCGATCTACATCACCAATGTGCTGCCGTGGCGCCCGCCGCAGAACCGCGACCCGAAGCCGGAAGAGGTTGCCATGCTGTTGCCCTTTGTGCAGCGGCACGTGGAACTGGTGGACCCCGAGTTGATCGTGCTGATGGGCAACCACGCTTGTCAGGCGCTTCTGGGCATGCGGGGGATCACCCGTCTGCGTGGCAAATGGGCTGAGGCGCTGGGCCGACCCGCCATGCCCATGTTGCATCCAGCCTATCTGCTGCGAAACCCCGTTGCCAAGCGCGAGGCATGGCACGACCTGCTGATGGTGCAGGCCAAACTAAGAGAGAACGCATGAGCCGTATCGACGAAAGCAAAGAGTTCATCCCGATCCGTATCGCCATTCTGACGGTGAGCGATACCCGTGGGCTGGACGAAGACCGCTCGGGTCAGACTCTGGTCGATCGTCTTGCGAATGCCGGCCACACCCTTGCCGACCGCAAGATCCTGCGGGACGAACGGGAGGAGATCGCCGACCAGTTGAGGGCGTGGTGCGCGAACCCCGAGATCGACGTGGTGATTTCAACCGGTGGCACCGGCCTGACCGGGCGTGATGTGTCGGTCGAGGCCCATCGTGATGTCTATGAAAAAGAGATCGACGCGTTTGGGACGGTTTTCACCATGGTGTCGATGCAGAAGATCGGCACCTCGGCAGTGCAAAGCCGTGCCACCGGGGGCGTTGCCAACGGCACGTATCTGTTTGCCCTGCCGGGCAGCACCGGGGCCTGCAAGGACGCGTGGGACGAGATATTGGTGAAGCAGCTCGACTACCGCCATCTTCCCTGTAATTTCGTGGAAATCCTGCCGCGGTTGGACGAACACCTCCGGCGGAAGTAACCGCGCTACACCCCTTCTTCCCGGTACAAATACTCAAGAAAACCGGCCCACAGGTCTGGTGCCTCCGGTGGGAGTATTTATTCCGAGAAAAAGATCAGGGTTCCGCAGTTATCAAGATCTTGCTGTCGAGCGACAGGATGGTGCTGTCACCGCTGGCGTTCTCGTTGCGCAGCGCTTCAGCGTAACCGGTCGCGGATTCCGTCGTTGGGCGCAGCCCGTCGAATAGTGGCTTATCCGAATGCAGAACGACGATCTTGCTTTTCCCGAGCGTACTGTTGTCCACGCGGAAGGCCAGTTTGGAAGGTGAATCCGCCTCGGAAATGGCATAGGCGACACGCACGGGCACCTCTCCGTTTGACCCGTTGCGCAGCCCGGAGACGGAATTGTCGGTGCGGTTGATGTTGGGCAGCAGGTGGAACACGTTTCCGGAGACATCGAGGACGGAGACCGAGATGAAACCGTCCTGAACGCTGTCCGGCAACATCACATCGATCACCGGGTTCTCGCCGACGAAGAACCGGCCCGAGCCGTTGGGGTCGCCGGTGTCGCCAAAGCGGAACTCGATATCGATGGCGCTGTCCGGGGCTTCCGGCAGGAAGGTCTCGATCAGGCAGAGGCTGGGGTTCAGGATTTCGGTGTCGATCTTGATATTTCGGTCACCGGAAATGGCGCGCAGCCCGTCGAACAGGGCGGTGCGGCTGGCCGTGTCGGCCAGTCGACCATTGACCGTGATCGTGTCGTTCAGCCCATAGCCAAGAGCGGGCATGCCCGGCAAGGTGAGTGGGCCGCAGTCCGCATTGCGCGCCAGCACTGGCGAGATCATGCGTTGGGTGACGAGCAGCGGTCCCAGAATGATATCTGAACTGCCGGACAGCGCTCCGGGCAGGCCATTGACAAAGGCCCTTGTCGCAGCGGCGTGCAACTCGCGGTCGGTCGTGACCGCTTGCACAAAGGCGGTGTTGCCTTCGACGGCAAACTTCCACTCTTCCAGAGGAACAATCGTGTCTAGGACGCTGAGCACATCCTGCCCCCAGGTCTCGGCGATGGCGCCGCTGGACAGGGTCAGGTCAGAGGTGCCGCGAATGGTTTCGACGCGCTGGTTGACCGCCGTCTCGATGTCTTCTGACGGGACGTGGCCGGTGATGAACGGATCGCCGACCGCCGGGCGTTCTGCCAGCAAGACATAAGGGTCGGCGACCGGAAGCTTGGCGCCGAACAGGCCCGCGAAATAGGCACCAGCACCGCCCGCGGCGATGACAAGCAGGGCCAGTACGCCGATCAGCGCGCCGCCCGATTTCTTTTTTTCAGGCTTCGGAGCCGGTTTGGCAGTGGCGGGTTTGGCAACCATGTCTTCGGCACTGCGCGGCATTGGGGCGACCACGGTCGCGTCGTCCAGAAGGTCATCGATGGCCGACGTCACCGCGCTGCCATCCAGCATGTCCAGAACCTCTTCCACGCTTTGGGCGCGGGTTTCAGGGTTCGGATCGGTCATACGGTCGATCAGAGACTTTAGCGGATCCGGCACGCCGGTCGTGTCCAGCGGCTGCGATTTGCGCTGGACGACTTCCATCGGGTTGCCGCCCACATCGGGCTTCTGGCCGCGGAAATTGGCGAGCAGCAAAGCGCCAAGGGAATAGATATCCGAACGGGCATCGGTGTGGCCGCTGAGCTGTTCCGGTGCCGCATAGGCGTATTTCCCGGCAAATTCATTGCCGACGATGGTCTCGGCGCCGGGGTTGGTATCCTTGGCGATGCCGAAGTCAATGATCACCGCCTGCGCAGGGTCGCCGCCTCGCAGGATAATGTTGTCCGGCGACAGATCGCGGTGAACGATGTTATGCCCATGCGCGGCCTGCAGTCCTTCACAGACACGACGGCAGACCACCAGCAGGTCATCCACCGACATCGGTCCCTGTTTGAGCTTGCTGTCCAATCCCGGGCCTTCGACATGATCCATCACCAGATAGACATGACCTTCGGCGGTGCGGTGATTTTCCGAATAGCGCACGACCGCGTCGTGCCGAACCTCGCGGATACCTTCCTCTCGGTTCAGCAGGACAAGGTAATCATCATTCGCGGAGAGCTCTGCCTTGAGGACTTTCAAAGCTACGAGTCGGCCCGAAATCTCGGATCGGGCGCGATAGACTTCCGATGTACCACCCCGCCCGAGAATGGCTTCGATCCGATAGGTGTTGTTCAGCAATTCACCGGGCTGAAAGGTATCGCCCGGAAGGGACTCGGTCATGGGTACCTCGGTATATTAAACGCGGACAGTGCGGTGGTCTTAGCCCAGAGCCTGGAATTCGACGCGGCGGTTTTCATCGGCGCGCGGGTTCGCGGCGTTGTAGGGCGAGCTTTCGCCGACACCGATGGCTTCCAGCCGGTGCTCGGCAATGCCGCAATCGTTGACAAGATGGCGTTTCACCTCTTGTGCGCGCAGCAGCGAGAGCTTCTGGTTATATGCCGCGGAACCGGCGCTGTCGGTATGTCCAACGATCTGGAACACGGCCACGTCGATGTTCTGCATGACCTGGCACAGGACGTTCAGCTTCGGTTTCTGATCGCTGCGCAGGGCCGCCGAGTCGAAATCGAAGGAGATTTGGACGTTGACCTGGTCTTCTTTCTCGACCGCAACATAGGTCGGCGTAGCGGGTGCGACCGAGATGCTTGGCGTTGCAACGGTAGACGCGACAGGCGCGGTCGGGCTGACGGCGGTTGCCGGGGCGGTTGCGCCTGCGGTGGTTGTGACAGGTGCGACGGTGGTGCCAGCCGTGGGGGCGGTTGGGGTTACCATCGTGGCCGACGGAGAGACAGAGGTGCCGGCCGCGGTGCCAGCATCATTGGCGGCGCCTTGCGGGACCAGCACCAGTCCACGTGTTTTCTGCTTTTTGAAGAGCAATTCTATCTCTTCGGCGGTGAGTTCGGTTGCGTCCTGAGCAAAACCCGCGGACGGCGCAAAGGCTGCAAGCGCAAGGGTCAGCGTTAATCCCAGAACAGGTTTGAAATGGGGCATGATTTTTCTTTCTCGAAATAAGGCGAGGGATTTCAACGAAAAGAGTATACCACGGCCTTGCACAGAACAACGACTTTGCACCGAAACCGGACCAATCTGTCAGCCATGTGACTTGCCTTTCGGGGCACTTACCCGTTTTAATCTCTGGGTAATCTGCGGCTTTTCCGCATCTTTCAACATTGGGGATACCATGCGTCTTGTTCCGGCCATCATCCTTGCCGTTGCGATCATTCTTGCTCCGGTCTTGTGGTTCTTCCTCCCCAAGATGCTGGGGAACGAGTCTTTTGACGGCCCGGCCATCGATAGCGGCGCACGGATCGAGATCGAAATGATGCGTGGGCAACTGGAAGATTTGCAGGCGGAACTCTCGGAACTGCGCAGCCAGTTAAACGGGCTCGAGGCCGGGGGTGCCTCCATGGGCCCTTTAGACCATGAGCACGAGGAGGTTGCGCGGCTTGGGCCGAACACGATCCTCGATGCCTATGCGCAGGTTGTGGACATTGTTGACCGCAGAAACGTGAATCGCGGGCTTCAGGTTGCCTCGCCGGATTACCTCGAAGCCAAACTAGGTCGTCCGCGCGAAGACCTGTCCGATCAGTGCCAGTCGATGACCAACCCGGCATTGGCCGATAAGCTGGCATTGGAGCAGGTCGGGCCGATCCAGGTTCGGATGTTGAAGCCGGCAATCGACTCCTTACGCGCCGTGTTCGAGGACATTCGGCGCGTCGATCCCGACCTTTACGACAGGATTCGATCCTCGGGGTCGCTTTGTGTGCGCCGCATCCGGGGAACCATCGACCGTCTGTCAACCCACAGTTACGGCTTGGCGGTCGATCTGAACATCGACGGGCACCTCGATAATTTTGCCGATGGCAAAACGCAGCTTGGCCTGACCATCCTTGCGGATTTCTTCCACAAGGCGGGCTGGGTCTGGGGTGCCGGATTCGGTCGAGAAGACAGCATGCATTTTGAAATCAGCCGCCGCCAGCTGGATACCTGGCTCGACGCCGGTGTTCTGGGGCAGTAACGCGGTTTTCCCGCAACATCGACATTCGATCTGCGTGGACATCTTGTTCCCAACGCGGGGAGCCTCTACATGCAGCGCATGAAACGCTGGATCCCCTTCCTGAAAGCCGACCCGCTTGTCGCGGTTGTCCGCCTGAATGGTGTGATCGCTTCGGGACCCCGAACGGGGTTGCTGAATGACGCGGCTCTGGCTCCGGTGCTGGAGCGTGCGTTTCGAAAGGGTAAGCCCGTGGCGGTGGCGCTGGTGGTCAATTCGCCCGGCGGCTCGCCCTCGCAATCCTCGTTGATTTCTGGCCGCATCAAGCGCCTGTCGCAGGAGCTGGAGGTGCCGGTCCATGCCTTTGTTGAGGACGTGGCGGCCTCGGGCGGCTACTACCTTGCAACGGCGGCCGAGCAGATCTGGCTGGACGCGCATTCCATTGTCGGCTCGATTGGCGTGATCTCTGCCGGGTTTGGCTTTCCGAAGTTCCTTACCCGCCACGGGATCGAACGGCGCGTCTATACCGCAGGTAAGTCGAAATCCCTGCTGGATCCGTTCAAGCCGGAAAATCCCGATGATGTGGCTCGGCTGAAAGGCCTGCAGGAACAGATTCACCAGACCTTCATCGACCATGTGAAATCCGGGCGCGGAGAGCGCCTGACCGCGGATCTTGACCTGTTCAACGGTGATGTCTGGGTTGGTGACAAGGCCGTTGAGCTGGGGCTGGCCGACGGCGTAGCCCATGTGGTGCCGAAGATGAAAGAACTGTTTGGCGAGAAGGTGAAATTCGCGCCCTACGG
>CAYFXM010000089.1:0-10281 GCA_964346965.1 uncultured Actibacterium sp.
AAGGACATGGCTGGCCTGCTGAAACCCGCCGCGGCACGCGTGCTGGTGAAAGCCCTGAAGGAAGAGATCGGCATCCCGGTCCACTTCCACACCCACGACACCTCTGGCATCGCAGGCGCGACCATTCTGGCTGCCTCGGAAGCCGGTGTGGACATTGCCGACGTGGCCATGGACGCCTTCTCGGGCAACACCTCGCAGCCGACCATGGGGTCGATCATCGAGGCATTGGCCAACACCGACCGCGACACCGGCATCGACCCGGCCATGGTGCGCCGCATCTCGGACTACTGGGAAGCCGTGCGCGAGCAATACGCCGCCTTCGAAAGCGGCCTGCAGGCCCCGGCCTCCGAGGTCTACCTGCACGAAATGCCCGGCGGCCAATTCACCAACCTCAAGGCTCAGGCGCGTTCGCTTGGTCTGGAAGAGCGCTGGCACGAGGTCGCGGCCATGTATGCCGACGTCAACCAGATGTTCGGCGATATCGTGAAGGTAACCCCGTCGTCCAAGGTAGTGGGCGACATGGCCCTGATGATGGTCAGCCAAGGCCTGACCCGCGACGACGTCGAGAACCCCAAGACCGAAGTCGCCTTCCCGGACTCGGTCATCGACATGATGCGCGGCAATCTGGGCCAGCCTCCGGGCGGGTTTCCGGACACCATCATCAAGAAAGTCCTGAAGGACGAGAAGCCCAACACGGAACGCCCGGGCAAGCATTTGCCAGCGGTCGATCTGGAAGAGGTGCGCGCGGACCTGTCCAAGCAGCTGGAAGGGTTCGAGGTCGACGACGAGGACCTGAACGGCTACCTGATGTATCCCAAGGTCTTCCTTGATTACATGGGCCGCCACCGTACTTATGGTCCCGTCCGCACCCTGCCGACCCCGGTCTTCTTCTACGGTATGGAACCGGGTGACGAGATCAGCGTCGAGATCGATCCAGGTAAAACGCTGGAAATCCGGATGCAAACCGAGGGCGAGACCAACGACAAAGGCGAGGCAAAGGTCTTCTTTGAACTGAACGGTCAACCACGTGGTGTTCGCGTCATCAACCGCAAGGTACAGGCAACATCAGCGGTCCGGCAAAAAGCTGAACTGGGCAATGCTAACCACATCGGCGCGCCGATGCCGGGCGTCGTGGCCACTGTGGCCGCGCAACCGGGGCAAGCCGTCAAACAAGGTGACCTGCTGCTGACCATCGAAGCGATGAAGATGGAAACCGGCATCCATGCCGAGCGCGATGCGACGGTCAAAGCCGTCCACGTCACCCCCGGCGCCCAGATCGACGCAAAAGACCTGTTGGTCGAACTGGAATAGAAAGAAATACACTCATCGGCCCACGCGGGCCGGTGAGCCTCTTTTCAACACCGTTGAAAAAATCACGGTTTTGCCGAATAATCGCTGCAAAGGACCGGTAAACTCCGGCAAAGCAACGAGGCAGAGCAATGAAACGTCCCACATATTTTCTGTTGGCATTGATGGTGGCTGTATCAGCCCCTGTCGCAACGATGGCTGGCCCGATCGAGAAGGCTTGCCTGCGGTCTGACCGCCCCGGCGTGACCCGGGCGCGCTGCGGCTGTGTTCAGGATGCTGCGAACCTAACCCTGACCGGCAGCGATCAGAAACTGGCCGCATCCTTCTTCAAGAACCCGCAAAAGGCTCAGGACATCCGCCAATCGGACCGACGCAGTCACGAAACTTTCTGGAAGCGCTACAAGGAATTTGGCGCAGCCGCCGAAAGCTTCTGCGGATAACCCTGCTGAATCCGGGCAATCAGCCCCTCGCTGGCCGCCTCTATAAGGTCGAGAGCGTGTTCGAACCCGCCTGTGTAATAGGGATCGGGCACTTCCTGCTCTTCCGACTCTGCAAATGACAGAAAAAGTTCGACGGGAATCTCGTTTTCGAGTGGTCGCATACGTTCCAACGCCGTCCAGTTGGAATGGTCCATCGCTACGATCAGATCGAACCGGTCAAAATCCGCGACATGCGCCTGCTGTGCCCGCAAGGTCGACAGATCATATCCCCGACGCATCGCCTCGGCACGTGCTCGGCCATCGGGCGGGTCGCCCACATGCCACCCCCCGGTTCCGGCGCTTTCGACATATACGGGAAGCCCTGCCTCCTGCGCCTTGGTCTCGAAGACCACGTGCGCCATCGGGGAGCGGCAGATATTGCCAAGACAAACGAATAGAACGCGAGCAACCATGTAAACCTCCGTCGCGCAAAGGTTAGCAAAGGGTAAACCCATGGCAAGTATCGTGATCCTTACCGGAGCGGGGATTTCCGCCGAAAGCGGTCTGGGGACTTTTCGCGACAAGGATGGATTGTGGACACGCTACGATCTGAACGAAGTGGCCACTCCCGAAGGTTTCGCCCGCAATCCGGCGCTCGTGCACGAATTCTATAACGCGCGCAGGAAGAATGCCCGCGAGGCCAGCCCGAACGCGGCACATGAAGCTTTGGCGAGACTAGAAGAAGAACATCCGGGAGAGGTCCTGATCGTAACGCAAAATGTCGATGACTTGCATGAGCGCGCAGGCTCTAAAGCAGTCTGGCACATGCACGGAGAATTAACCCGCGCTCTCTGCGCCGATTGCGGCAATCGATGGCAAGCTCCGCTGGTTATGGCCCCCGAAGATCCCTGCCCCGCTTGCAAAGCGCCACGCACACGTCCAGACATCGTCTGGTTTGGCGAGATGCCATATCGCATGGATGCGATCTGGGACGTATTGCGGGACGCGGCCCTTTTTGTCTCAATCGGGACGTCCGGAACGGTCTATCCTGCTGCGGCGTTCGCCCAAGATGCTGCTCGGGCCGGAGCTGAAACTCTGGAACTAAATCTTGAGCCATCGGAGATTTCGATGGATTTCCACAGTTCGCGATACGGTCCCGCGTCAGAGATCGTGCCGCAGTGGGTACACGAACACTTGAATATTTAGTCCGGGCCAACCTTAGTCGGCCCGGCAAGAAGCTACTGGGCCTTCTTCATTCCATGGCCACCATGCATGCCGCCCATAGGCTTGCGCTCTAGGTCGACGGGAATCTCAAGCGCGACCTCACCGGCCTTTTCGAAGGTGAGCACCACATTGACAAATTCACCATGCTCCAGCGACCCCTTCAGCCCCATGAACATCACGTGGTCCCCACCACGTTCCAGCGCGTGTTGTCCGTGGGCCGGGATCACAAAGCCTTCCTCGACTTCCATCATCTTGGCGACACCATTGTCGTCGATTTTGTGGGTGTGCAGCTCGACACGCATTGCAATGTCAGAGCTTGCCGAAACGAGGCGGTCATCCTCGGGGCCAGCGTTCTCGATGACCATGAAGGCAGCGCCGGCCTTCGCCATTCCCGAGGACACGCGGGCATAGGGATCCTGAATGCTAATACCATTGGCTAAGGCAGGAAGGGCGGCAACGCTGAGCGCAGCGGCGGCCAGCAGCGATTTGATCGGATTCATTTGTTTTCTCCGTAGTTGATCTGAATTCTTAATGGGGAATCAGATCAGCGACGGGGGCCCTCTCGCTTGCGGCGCACCGCGGTATTCGTCGGGATCAAAGAGAATTGGCTCGACCCGGGGCAGCACTCGCCCGATCTCGGTCAGCCCTTCCGGGCGCGGAGCCTCTGCCAGATCAACGGCGAACGAAGCTATGCCGTCGGGACAAAGCGTTGGACCGGTGACCGGTTTACCGCTTTCATCCAAGTAAATGACGTGGGTTCCAAATCCCGAACAGATCACCGCTTCATAAGCGGGATCGGCCTGTCCACGCGCATAGGCCAGCGCCAGCGAAGCCACAATTAGGCATAGCGAAAGCGCTAAGGCAATTATTGGGCGGATCCGGGTCATACCTCGCAGATAGTCACATATTCAAAGATTGTGAAGCGACAAAAAGAAGGGGCCCCGCCAAATGGCAGGGCCGCATTCATGCAATCGCTAAAAAGCTTAGGCGGTTGCCTGGGCCTTTGCGATGTCTTTCTTGATTTTCAGAGCTTTAGCAGACAGCTCGGCATCCTTGGCCTTCGCCAGAAATGCGTCCAGTCCACCCCGGTGGTCCACCGTGCGCAGTGCCGCAGCGGACACACGCAGTTTGAACGAACGGCCCAGAGCATCAGAGATCAGGGTCACGTCGTTCAGGTTCGGCAGAAACCGGCGCTTGGTTTTGTTCTGGGCGTGGCTGACATTGTTGCCAGACATGGGGCCTTTTCCGGTCAGTTCGCAAACGCGCGACATGGGTCTCTTCCTTGTCTCGATAATAGATCAGGCGCCGCAATTGCAGCGCCCCAAATTCCGTCCGGCGTGATTACGGCGAAAGACGCAGGGCGTCAAGTGATTCATTTCACTGCTTTGAGAATAACATCTTTGCACTCTAAGCTGACAGCGACATGATGATATGGAGACCCTTTTGATGCTTAACCGTCTGTTTTCCGCGCTTTTTACGCTGTTCTTTCTAACCGCCGCCGCCGTAGCCGATACGGCGAAAGTACAAGTTCCCGCAGATACGACTCTGATTGTCCTGCGCCACGCCGACCGCGATGGAGAATTGTTAAGTGACAAAGGCAGGGAGCGGGCAGCCGCGCTGGTCTCGGCCCTCGAGGGCATTGCCATCGATGTCGTCTATTCCCCCGGCATCCAGCGCAATCTGGACACAGCTGCGCCTCTTCTTGAAGCCCGCGACATGGAAGTGACCCGCATTCCCCATACCAAAGCCGCCGAGATTATGTTTGGTGAAAGCGCGGGTAAAACCTTTGTTTGGGTTGGGAACAAAGGTAACCTGCGCGGCATATGGGAAGACATCGCCGCCCCGGGAGAGCCTCCGTTGAACTACGGTGATCTGTTCTTTGTAACGGCGGGCACCAATGGACAGGTGCAGGTCGAACGCCGCCACCACGGCCCCAAGGACTAATCCCTTCGCCTAGCTTTTGAGGGCGGCCAGCATTTCCGCCGCCGCTCCTGCCACCGAAGCTTCACCCCCGGCCACTCGGTCGCCAAGCGCGGCTAATCGCGCCCGCATATCGGGGTCGTTCTCCAATCGGGCCAGCAGGCCGAGACGAACCTCTTCTTCGAACCATTTCCGCGACTGGTCCGCGCGGCGCGCGTCGAAATGACCATTTTCACGTCGCCAAGCGGCCAGCGCCTGCATCTCGTCCCAAGCTCTTTGCAGCCCCTCTTCCTCTAGGGCAGACACGGTCATGGCCTTTGGGAAATCTTCTGGATCCTTCCGGCGTTTACGCAGCAGGCGCAGGGCACCGGCATAGTCCGCGCAGGTGCGGATTGCGGTAGCCTTCAGGTCACCGTCAGCTTTGTTGACCAGAATGATGTCGGCCATTTCCATGATGCCGCGCTTCACACCCTGCAATTCATCTCCGCCCGCCGGGGCCAGCAAAAGGATGAAAAGGTCCGTCATATCGGCAACCATGGTCTCGGATTGGCCAACACCGACTGTCTCGATCAGGATCACGTCGAATCCCGCTGCTTCGCACAGAGCCACCGCATCGCGGGTGCGCCGCGCAACACCTCCAAGCGCCGATTGGCTGGGTGATGGGCGAATGAAGGCATTGCGGTCTCGCGACAGGCGTTCCATCCGCGTTTTGTCCCCGAGAATCGAACCTCCGGACCGTGCCGAGGAGGGATCGACGGCCAACACCGCCACGCGCAGACCCAAACCCGTCAGCAAGCAACCAAAACTCTCGATAAATGTCGATTTGCCCACGCCCGGCGTACCAGACAGCCCAATCCGCAGGGCCTGTTTCCCGTTCCCAACAGTCTCCAGCAACTCAATCGCCTGCGCCCGGTGATCCTCGCGCCCGCTTTCGACCAGCGTGATGGCACGGGCCAACGCACGGCGTTCGCCGGATTTCAGACGTGTGGCAAGATCGTTGATGTCCATGCTCTGCTCCCTCGGGTCGGGCCATGTGATGCCTTGAGGCGTGGCGCGAGTCCAGAGGCAAAGCCCCACTGGCCCCTTGCGGCGATTTCGCCCATAACGCGGGTGATGCCGATGCAATTGCCTATAGATAACGCCATTCCAGATCTACTGAACGCCCTGCGAGGGGCGGGCCGCGCTGTGCTTCAGGCGCCACCGGGCGCAGGTAAGACAACCCGAGTTCCGCTGGCGATATCGGACGCGAAGCTCTGTGAGGGGCGCATCGTCATGCTGGAACCCCGTCGACTGGCGGCCCGGGCGGCGGCTGAAAGGATGGCTCAAACGCTTGGCGAGAATGTCGGACAGACCGTAGGCTATCGCATCCGGGGCGAAACCAAGGTCAGCCGCGACACCAAGATCGAGGTCGTCACCGAAGGCATCCTGACGCGGTTGCTACAGTCGGACCCCGAACTGCCCGGAATCGGAGCGGTGATCTTTGACGAATTCCACGAACGCTCGCTGAATGCCGACCTTGGGCTGGCCCTGGCGTGGGAAGTCCGAGAGGCGCTGCGGGACGACCTGATCCTACTGGTCATGTCCGCGACGCTGGACGCCGAGCCAGTCGCGAAGATGCTGGACGATGCGCCAGTTATCACCTCTAAGGGCCGCGCCTTTCCGGTGGACACCCACTGGCTCGACAAGCCTCTCCCAAAAGGTCAGCGATATGAACATTCGGTAGCCGCGTTGGTTGAAAGTGCTGCTGCCGAGACCGAGGGCAGCATTCTTGTGTTCCTGCCAGGAGAAGGCGAGATCCGCCGGGTTGAAGCGCAATTGCATTTGCCGTCCGACTGCACCGTTCGACCTCTTTTCGGCGCAATGCCCTTCAAAGATCAACGGGCTGCGATTGAACCTGCCACAATAGGCCGCAAGGTGGTCCTTGCGACCTCGATTGCAGAAACCTCGCTGACCATCCAAGACGTACGCGTGGTGGTGGACGGCGGCCGCGCGCGAAGGGCTCGGTTCGATCCCTCATCGGGCATGTCCCGTTTGGTCACCGAGCGGGTAACCAAAGCCGAAGCCGAACAACGGCGAGGCCGAGCGGGCCGTGTTGCCGAAGGCACATGTTACCGACATTGGACAAAGGGTGAAGAGGGTGGGCTTCTCCCGTTCCCTCCCGCCGAAATCGAGGCCGCGGACCTCACGGGCTTGGCACTGGAGTTGGCGCTCTGGGGCGCCGCGCCGGGAGACCTTGCTTTCCTCACACCACCACCAGAAGGCGCGATGGCCGAGGCACAGGCGCTACTCACCCAACTCGGCGCCCTTTGTGATGGCAGGATCACCGAGCACGGACGGAAGTTGGCCTCCCTACCCTTGCATCCGCGCCTTGGTCACATGATCGCGGTTGCTGGCAAGCAAGCCACTCCGATCGCGGCACTTCTGGCCGAACGCGATCCGCTGCGGAGCGCTCCCGTCGATCTGTCGCTGAGACTCGAAGCGCTGGACGACCTTCGTCGTTTTCTCGATCGTCGTCCCTTTCAACCGAACCGACAGGCCCTTGACCGGATCAAGGCCGAAGCCAAGCGGCTCGCACCCAAAAAAAGCCCCTCGGAAACGACAATGAGCCCCGCCGAGATGGCCGCCCTCGCCTATCCTGACCGGATCGGACTGCGCCGCAAAGGCGATGCGCCACGGTGGGTGCTATCCGGCGGTAAAGGCGCAGTCATGGACGAAGCAGACCCGATGGCGGGTCAGCGACTTCTGGTGGCGCTGGACCTTGACGGCGACACGCGGGAGGCCCGCATTCGCCTTGCCGCTGATCTGACCGAGGCCGAACTGCGCGGCCTTTACGCGGACCAAATCCACTGGGAAAACCGCTGCGAGTGGTCGAAACGCGATCGCAAAGTGATTTCCCGACAGCAGGAATGCTTCGGGGCCTTGGTCTTGAGTGACCGCATCTGGAAGAACGCACCAACCGAGCTTATCGCCCATGCCATGCTGGATGGTATTCGCGATCTTGGCCTGCCTTGGAGCGACGCCGCTCGTCGCTACAGATCTCGCGTGATGCTGTTGCACGAACAAGGTGCTGAACTTCCGGATATGTCGGACGAGGCCCTGATGGAGGGGCTGGAGGATTGGCTTCTACCTCACCTGTCTGGTGTGAAAACTGCAGAAGCACTGAAAAAATTCGATATCCTGAACGCCCTTCGTGGAATGCTTGATTGGAACCAACAGCAAACACTGGATCAGCAGGCTCCGGCGCATTTCGAAACGCCGATGGGGCGGCGTACGCCGATCGACTACGGTGGCGACCACCCACAGATCACCCTGCGTTTGCAGGAACTCTTCGGTGTCACACAGCACCCGACGGTTGGACCAAAGCGGCTGCCCTTGCGGATCACCTTGCTGTCGCCCGGTCAAAAACCGGTGCAAACCACGATGGACCTGCCCGGCTTCTGGGCGTCCAGCTATGCCGACGTGCGCAAGGACATGCGTGGGCGCTATCCGAAACATCCATGGCCCGAGGACCCGACACGGGCCGAACCTACTCTACGTGCCAAGCCACGACGCTAGGCGCGACGGGCGCGGCGGCGGGTAGCCATGTTCAGCCCCTCGACAAAGGCCGCAAATCCCATCGCGGAGTAGATATATCCCTTGGGCACATGCGTCCCGAACCCATCCGCGATCAACACCATTCCGATCATCATCAGGAAGGCCAGCGCCAGCATCACCACCGAGGGGTTCTCGTTCACGAACCTGGTGACCGGAGACGCGGCGGCAAACATCACTCCGACAGCCACAACCACGGCGATGACCATGATCGGCAGGTGGGTTGTCATGCCCACTGCTGTCAGAATGCTGTCCACGGAAAACACGGCGTCCAGAGCTATGATTTGAACTATTACCGCGGCGAATCCCGCTGTTGCCTGCCCTGCCTTGAAGACCGTCTGCGCAGGTTCCGGCGTCACTTTGTGTTGGATCTCGGTCGTGGCTTTCCAGACAAGGAACAAACCGCCCACGATCAGGATCAGGTCGCGCCATGAGAAGGCCGTTTCAAAGGCTGGCTCTCCGTGGTCATCCAACCCGCCCCGAAGCCCCAAGTCAAAGACCGGCTCGGTCAAACCTACGATCCACGCGATCACCGACAACAGCGCCAGCCTTAAAATCAAAGCAAGTGATATCCCGATCTTCTGCGCGCGCTCCTGCTGCGCGGCGGGCAATTTCCCCGAGACCACAGAGATAAAGATCAGATTGTCGATCCCCAGAACGATCTCCATCGTGACCAGCGCGATCAGCGCGGCCCATGCCTCTGGTGTGGTAAACAAATCGAGCATCTTTCAAACCTTTCGCAGACGCAGCACTCCCCCTATAACTGTTCGAGGATTTCAGCCGCACAAGAGCACCCCGGGCGAAATATGCCGCAGCTGCCGCCCTTGGACTTTCTGGAAATGCGGGTCAAAATCAACTGAAACAAGGAACAGAGGCAAACATGGCGCTGATTGACGATTTGGCAGAAGACCTGGCCCGGGACGCGGTGGCACTGTCCAAGAAGGTCGGTGACGACAAGTTCCCCGAAGATCTGGGTAAGACCATCGGCACGACCTCGACTACCTTGGAAGAAGCTTACCTGACGGCACTGCGCCTCTTCCGTGCAGAGGAACGCGCACGCGATATCATTGCCGCCCGCGAGGCGCAGGCGGCAAAATCAAAGGCCGATTAAGCAGCGGTTAGCCCGCGAGGCACCACTTCATCACCGCCTTTTGGGCGTGCAAACGGTTTTCGGCCTCGTCGAAAATGACCGAGTGCGGGCCGTCCATGACTGCACTGGTGGCCTCTTCGTCCCGATGCGCTGGCAGGCAGTGCATGAAGAGCGCATCTGATTTCGCGTGGCGCATCAGCTCTTCATTGACCTGATAGGGGCGCAAAAGGTTATGGCGGCGTTCACGAGCCGATTGCGGGTCATGCATGCTGACCCATGTGTCGGTAACAACCAGATCGGCGCCTTGAACCGCTTCGACGGGATCGCGCACGATCTCAACCGAAACCCCTTTGGTGCGGGCCTCATCAATAAAGCCCTGCTCGGGGTCCAGCTTTTCGGGGCCTGTGAAGGTCAGGTCAAATCCAAACTGTCCCGCCGCGTGGGCGAAACTGGCGAAGACGTTGTTTCCGTCACCGGACCAAACAACCTTTTTGCCAGCGATCGGACCACGATGTTCTTCGAAGGTCAGGATGTCAGCCATGATCTGGCAAGGATGGGTACGATTGGTCAGACCGTTTACAACTGGCACGGTGGCGTATTCCGCCATCTCTAGCAGAGTTGCCTCCTCAAAGGTCCGGATCATGATCAGGTCGACATAGCGCGACAGAACGCGTGCGGTGTCGGCGATGGATTCGCCGTGTCCAAGCTGCATGTCGTTGCCCGACAGCA
>CAYFXM010000090.1:0-3629 GCA_964346965.1 uncultured Actibacterium sp.
ACCGTCGGTTCGGGCGTCGTCTCCAAAATCATCGAGTGATCTTTTTCACTTGATTGTGGATTTGGTAGAGCCGCCTTCGGGCGGCTCTATCCTTTTGGGCGCTTGAAACGCCATGCCTCGCGTTCGTTCGGGTTTGCCTTGACGCTGGCGATCATGGCCTGAATTTCTTTCCCATCGAGAAACCCGTCTAATTGGCCAGCGGCCATTTCAAGGCCGGAGATCAACTCTTTGTCGTTCAACTTTCTGACTTCCGATTTGGCGAGTACGTCACGGGTTGGGGGTTTCGTGCACAGGAAGACTACTGTCGTTCCTGAACCGCAGCGGCAAACCGGTTGAAAATGGTCAGACAAAAGGGCCATCTGAACAGCCAGCCAAGGCTGGTTCCATCGGGCCAAATCCTGTTGAACGACCACCGAATTTCCCGCGATAAGGCCTGGAAAGAATAGCTGAGCGATGGCATCAGCGGTCACGGCTGCCTTTCCCGCATCTACAACCAAAATCTCCGTCGGATTCTTCGGCCAAAGCGCATCCTCGATTTCGCCCGGTACCAGTTGTATTTGCGTAGACCATTCCGGCAGAAGCGACTGAGCGAGAGGTAGGGTGTCATGCCCGCCGAACACGGCGATACCCTTGTCATAGAGGTGCTTTCGCTTGGCCTTCTGGGCTGCTGTGAAGCGATCAAAAGCGTAGATTTCAGTTACATGACCGGCTTGACGATGCCCTTCAGCAAGTCTCGCAGTTGAACCTCCGACAAAACACCCGAGGTCCACAGTAGCACCCATGCCACGAGCCCAGTCACGCGCCAGCCAAAAGTAGAGCTTTTGCTCTTCTTTTGACAGCATTGTCGGGACTCTTAGCGTTGGAGAAAGGCTCGTATCCTCGATTTCCAACCATGGACTTTCAGAAAACTCATTCATCTGGCCAATGTTATCCTTGGATGGATCTATGGTTCACTTGCGTAACAATAAACTTGGTCAATTCCAATGCGGCAGGTCTATTTTCCACTTGAACTCTCGGGGAGGCTTTCGTATCTGATCCTACGGCCTTAGGGGTATAGCTCAGCTGGTAGAGCGACGGTCTCCAAAACCGTAGGTCGCGGGTTCGACCCCTGCTGCCCCTGCCAGGCCAATCTCCGGACAATGGAAACTCTCCGCTTGTGGGTTGAATTTGCACGGTGAAGCGCGTATTTCGCGCGCAGACCTTGATAGATCGAGACAACGAAATGGCCACAACCAACCCTCTTCAGTTTATCCAGCAGGTGCGCACCGAAGTTGCGAAAGTTGTCTGGCCGACCCGTCGCGAGGTTCTGCTAACCACAGTGATGGTATTCATTCTGGCTGCGATCACGGCGATCTTCTTTTCGCTGGTGGATCTGGGTATCCGCTCTGGCCTGCAGGCGCTGCTGGCCTTCTTTGGCGGCTAAGCGCCCTGTGCCCTTGAAATGGCTGGATAACGGCTGTAGTTCGGGCGCTACTCTTGAAACTGGCGTGCAGCGATTCGAGTTGCGCGCTGTTTTTTGTTCAGGAACTGGGCATTGGCCCTGATGGATTTATAAACGCTCTCACACGGGCGAAGATGAGGTAGACGGCAATATGGCTAAGCGGTGGTATTCGGTCAGCGTACTCTCGAATTTCGAGAAGAAAATCGCCGAACAGATCAAGACCGCGGTCGAGGAAAAAGGTATGGAGGACCAGATTGAAGAGGTCCTGGTCCCGACCGAAGAAGTCATCGAAGTGCGCCGTGGTAAGAAAGTCACCACAGAACGTCGCTTTATGCCTGGCTATGTGCTGGTCCGCATGGAAATGACCGACGAGGGCTATCACCTTGTCACGTCGATCAACCGCGTGACCGGGTTTCTTGGTCCGCAAGGTCGCCCGATGCCGATGCGTGATGCCGAGGTTAACGCGATCCTCAACCGCGTCGAAGAAGGTGTAGAGGCACCGCGTTCGCTGATCACCTTCGAGGTGGGCGAGCAGGTGTCCGTATCCGACGGTCCGTTCGAGGGCTTCGACGGTATGGTCGAGGAAGTCGATGACGAGAACCAACGCCTGAAAGTGACGGTGTCGATCTTCGGTCGCGCCACTCCGGTCGAGCTGGAATTCACCCAAGTTTCGAAGCAGGCCTAATCGGGCCGCTTCATTTTTTCGGTCTTGGGACCGGCGCGGCCTGAGACAGCGGGAACCATTTTCGGAACCGCTTGCAGACCAAAGCTTCGCCGATCACCAAAAGGCGCCCGTCGGTAAGGGCGTCTGACACCGGAAGATCCCCCATCCAAACGCCAATCATGTCTTCGGATGTCGCTGTGACATAGGCCGCGACGTCTTTGCCGGGATCTTGGTAGCACAGGTCCCGTTTGTCGCCGTCGCAGACGACCCACCACTTAGCGAACTCTGAACGGTCCGGGAATTGGAAGCTTAGTACGGTTTCACCGTCGGGTAGTTCGTCCGCGACGATGTTGCGCTCGATATCGAACATCAGGAAGGCGACGTCCATGTCCTCGTCGCGCAATTCTTCGCGCGCCCAACGCATGCCCCATGTCACGAGGGATTCAATCACCGGGCCAAGCTCTTTCCCTGCGGGTGTCAGTCGATATTCATGCCCGCGCTGACCGGAGATCGGTCGTTTGACGATGATGCCGTTCTCTTCGAGCTCTTTGAGCCGTTTGTTCAAAACCGTGGGCGATATCCGGGGCATTCCCCTTTGCAGTGTAGAGAAGCGATTGCCGCCCAAAAGAAGTTCCCGAACGATCAGCAGCGTCCAGCTATTGCCCAGAATCTCGGTAGATTTTGCGACCGGACAGAATTGGCCGTATTTGCTCATGATGAAGCCTAACTACGTAATGCGTAGTTCAATCCTACACACCACGCAGTATTCCGCAAAGCTCGTCTTTCGTATCCAGAGCGCACCAATTCTTAGCGGGAGTAAGAGCGATGTGGGCGCAAATCAAAGCTGTTTTAGAAATCTTCGGGATCGTATTTTTGCGGTTTCGATACGTGGCGCGGATTTGGAATGTCTGGCTGGTCGGGGTGAACGTTTGTTGTCTCTATTTCATCCAGCATCTCGAGGCGCAGGTGGTTCTGGCGACCACTTTGATTGCGGTGGTTGTACAGGGCGTGATCTACAACCGGATTGGGTTCACACGGGTTCTGGGAATCACGCATGTGATGTGGGTACCGATGTTTGCCTGGATGGCAACCCGACTTGATACGATCACGACGCAGCCCGATCTGGCAAATTGGCTGGCGGTTCTGCTGGCGACCAACCTAGGGTCGATGATCATCGACGCCTTGGATGTTCACCGCTTTTTCCGAGGGGAACGTGCTCCTCATTATTACTGGTCTCTCGCGAATTAGATAGTCGTCGACAGATGCGGGCCCGGCATGACACACCGGGTCCTCGTAAATCCGAAGGACCTAAAGAAACAAGGCGCTGAAGCCCTTGCCAAGACGAACCGAAGCCTGTATCAGCCCGCTCTATTCAGGACGGCCCACGCCGCGCCTGTTGATTCTTGTGGGAGGAACGGGTCACGCGAGACCTGAACCCAACCACTAAACCAAAGTGCTGCCGACGCGTCGGGAGTACGGTGATAAAAGGAGAGGCCTCATGGCCAAGAAACTTGCTGGCACCAT
>CAYFXM010000090.1:3639-6876 GCA_964346965.1 uncultured Actibacterium sp.
CCGCTCTATTCAGGACGGTGCAAGCCGCGCCTGTTGATTCTTGTGGGAGGCAGCGCGGGCGCGCCCGTCAGACCGAACCACTAAACCAAAGTACTGCCGACGCGTCGGTGGTGCGGTGATAAAAAGGAGAGGCCTCATGGCCAAGAAACTTGCTGGCACCATGAAATTGCAGGTGCCTGCCGGTCAAGCGAACCCGTCCCCGCCGGTTGGTCCGGCACTGGGTCAGCGCGGCATCAACATCATGGAATTCTGTAAGGCGTTCAACGCCAAGACACAGGAAATGGAGCCCGGCGCGCCGTGCCCGACCGTGATTACGTATTATCAGGACAAGTCCTTCACCATGGACATCAAGACGCCGCCCGCGTCTTACTACCTGAAGAAAGCTGCTGGCCTGAAGCCGGTCGGCAAGCGTAACCGTCCCCGTGGCGCCGAAAACCCCGGTCGCGAGACCGTGGCGACCGTGACCGTCGCGCAGGTGCGTGAAATCGCCGAAGCGAAGATGAAAGATCTGAACGCCAACGACGTTGACGCGGCAATGCAGATCATCGTCGGCTCGGCCAAATCCATGGGCATCGAGGTGAAATAATCATGGCAAAAGTAGCAAAACGTACTGCCGCTGCCCGTGAGGCTTTCGCCGGCAAATCGAATGTTTCGGTTGAAGAAGCTGTTGCACTGGTCAAAGCCAACGCAACCGCCAAGTTTGACGAGACCGTTGAAATTGCGCTGAACCTGGGCGTTGACCCGCGCCACGCTGACCAGATGGTCCGCGGCGTTGTCTCGCTGCCCAACGGCACCGGTAAAACCGTTCGCGTTGCTGTCTTCGCTCGTGGCCCGAAGGCCGACGAAGCGAAAGAAGCTGGCGCAGACATCATCGGCGCAGAAGACCTGATGGAAACCATTCAGGGCGGCACCATCGAGTTCGATCGCTGCATCGCGACCCCGGACATGATGCCGATCGTTGGCCGTCTGGGTAAAGTCCTTGGCCCGCGCAACCTGATGCCGAACCCCAAGGTTGGTACCGTGACCATGGACGTCAAGGCAGCTGTTGAGGCGGCCAAGGGCGGCGAAGTACAGTTCAAAGCCGAGAAAGCTGGCGTTGTCCACGCGGGTGTTGGCAAAGCGTCTTTCGACGAAGCCAAGCTGGTTGAGAACGTTCGTGCCTTTGTAGAGGCCGTTCAAAAAGCCAAGCCCTCGGGTGCCAAAGGGGCCTACATGAAAAAGGTCTCGCTGAGCTCTACCATGGGCCCGGGTGTTTCGATCTCGGTCGACAACGCCACCGGCAACTAAGTAATACAAGAGGGCGTCAGGAAACTGACGCCCTTTTTGTGTCCGGCGGTATCGCGGACGTGATGAGCGATTTGCTTTTTACCCTTGGCATCCCGTCCGCAAGGGACTAGACCACAATCCTGCATTGGAGCGTATGATTCGTCATGCGCTCCATTGCTTTTCGTCCAAGACGGTGGGTGGGGCGCAATCCCCTTAATTTCCTGCCTGAGACGGGAAAGACCAGATTGGCCGAGGCTGGACCTCGGGCGGTTTTGGCTCAGCCCCGTAAAACGGACCTGAACGCGCGGGGCTTGCCTCGCGCAAATAAGAGCCGGGGGGTCCTGCCCCTCAAATTTGGAGTAAAACTGTGGATAGAGCCCAGAAAGAGAAATTGGTCGACGAACTCGGCCAGATCTTCGAAAGCTCTGGCGTTGTAGTGGTCTCTCACTACGCGGGTCTGACAGTTGCTGAGATGCAAGATCTGCGCGCACGCATGCGTGAAGCGGGTGGATCTGTTCGCGTTGCCAAAAACAAGCTCGCCAAAATCGCCCTGGAAGGTAAGCCCTGCGCAAGCATTAGCGAATTCCTGACGGGTATGACCGTTCTCTCTTACTCGGAAGACCCTGTGGCTGCGGCCAAGGTTGCCGAGGACTTCGCCAAGGACAACGACAAGTTCGTCATCCTGGGCGGTGCCATGGGCGAGAACGCACTGGACCGTGCTGGTGTTACAGCAGTGTCGAAAATGCCGTCGCGTGAGGAGCTTATTGCTTCGATCGTGGGCTGCATTGGCGCACCTGCTTCCAACATCGCCGGTGCAATTGGCGCGCCTGCTTCGAACATTGCGAGCATCCTTTCGACCATCGAAGAGAAAGCGGAAGCCGCTTAAGCAACTTGAACCCGCGTGGGGTTGAACACCTACGCGTTGGAACACATCTGATAGAACGGAAAGCATGAAATGGCTGATCTGAAAAAACTTGCTGAAGAGATCGTGGGTCTGACCCTTCTCGAAGCTCAGGAACTGAAAACCATCCTGAAAGACGAATACGGCATCGAGCCCGCCGCTGGCGGCGCCGTAATGGTTGCAGGTGCTGCTGGCGACGCCGGCGGTGCGGCAGCTGAAGAAAAAACCGAGTTCGACGTTGTTCTGAAGTCGGCAGGCGGCAACAAAATCGCCGTCATCAAAGAAGTCCGCGGCATCACCGGTCTTGGCCTGAAAGAAGCCAAGTCGCTGGTCGAAGAAGGTGGCAAGATCAAAGAAGGTGTCGACAAGGCAGAAGCCGAAGACATCAAAGGCAAGCTGGAAGCAGCTGGCGCCGAGGTCGAGCTGGCCTAAGGCCGCTGCAGCTTCGGCTGCGCTTAAAATTAAGGCTGGGCCCGGTGAAAACCGGGTCCAGCCGAACCTGTCTTAGCAAGGGCTTGTTTGCCCAAGCCCTTTCTAAGGCGCGGTTTAAGGTTCGGGAGCAGCCGGTGGGACGGACTGCAGGAATTGGACCTGACCCCCTTTATTCGTTGGCGGAGCATGACCGAAGCCCGGCGGTCCATGCGATGCACATGACGAAAGGTGACGACGCAGATGGCGCAGACCTACGCAGGCCAGAAACGTATCCGTAAATTCTACGGTAAAATCCACGAAGTTCTGGAAATGCCGAACCTTATTGAGGTTCAGAAATCTTCTTATGATCTCTTCCTGAAGTCCGGCGACCAGCTGGATCCGATGGACGGCGAAGGCATCAAGGGTGTCTTCCAGTCGGTGTTCCCGATCAAGGACTTCAATGAAACTGCTGTGCTGGAATTTGTCCGGTACGAGCTGGAAAAGCCGAAATATGACGTCGAGGAATGTCAGCAGCGTGACATGACCTACAGCGCTCCGCTGAAGGTGACCCTCCGTCTGATCGTGTTTGATGTCGATGAAGACACCGGCGCGAAGTCGGTCAAGGACATCAAGGAGCAGGACGTCTTCATGGGCGATAT
>CAYFXM010000090.1:6886-10272 GCA_964346965.1 uncultured Actibacterium sp.
GATGCACCGCTCGCCGGGCGTGTTCTTTGATCACGATAAGGGCAAGACCCACTCCTCGGGCAAATTGCTCTTTGCTTGTCGCATCATCCCGTACCGCGGCTCTTGGCTGGACTTCGAGTTTGACGCTAAGGACATCGTCTTTGCCCGTATCGACCGTCGCCGCAAACTGCCTGTGACCACCCTGCTGTATGCTCTGGGTTTGGACCAGGAAGGCATCTGCGACGCTTACTATGAGACTGTCGACTACAAGCTGTCGAAGAACAAAGGCTGGGTCACCAAGTTCTTCCCGGAACGCGTCCGCGGAACCCGCCCGACGTTTGATCTGGTCGACGCAGACAGCGGCGAAGTTATCGGTGAAGCCGGTAAGAAAGTCACGCCGCGTGCGGTCAAGAAGATCATCGACGAAGGTAAAATCACCGAGCTTCTGGTGCCCTTCGATCAGATCGTTGGTCGCTATGTCGCCAAGGATATCATCAACGAAGAAACCGGCGCGATTTATGTCGAGGCTGGTGATGAACTGACGTGGGAAACCGACAAGGACGGTGAAGTGACCGGCGGCTCTCTGAAAGAGCTGCTGGACGCGGGCATCACCGATATCCCGGTTCTGGACATCGATAACGTCAACGTTGGTCCCTACATCCGCAACACTCTGGCGCAAGACAAGAACATGAACCGCGACACCGCGCTCATGGATATCTACCGCGTCATGCGCCCGGGCGAGCCGCCCACCGTCGAAGCTGCGACTGCGCTGTTCGACACCCTGTTCTTCGATAGCGAGCGTTACGACCTGTCGGCCGTTGGTCGCGTGAAGATGAACATGCGTCTGGCCTTGGATGCGCCGGACACCCACCGCACCCTGCGCAAGGAAGACATCATTTCGTGCATCAAGGCGCTGGTTGAATTGCGCGACGGCAAGGGCGACGTGGACGACATCGACCACCTCGGCAACCGTCGTGTCCGTTCCGTTGGCGAGTTGATGGAAAACCAGTACCGCGTTGGCCTGCTGCGCATGGAGCGCGCGATCAAAGAGCGTATGTCGTCGGTCGAAATCGACACCGTCATGCCGCAAGACCTGATCAACGCGAAACCGGCCGCAGCTGCTGTTCGTGAATTCTTCGGCTCGTCGCAGCTGTCGCAGTTCATGGACCAGACCAACCCGCTGTCGGAAGTCACCCACAAACGCCGCTTGTCGGCGCTTGGGCCGGGTGGTCTGACACGTGAGCGTGCAGGCTTCGAGGTTCGCGACGTGCACCCGACCCATTATGGTCGGATGTGCCCGATTGAAACGCCGGAAGGGCCGAACATTGGTCTGATCAACTCGCTGGCAACTTACGCCCGCGTGAACAAATACGGCTTTATCGAAACCCCGTACCGTAAGGTTGTCGAAGGTCAGGTCACCGACGAGGTGAACTATATGTCCGCGACCGAGGAAATGCGTCACACAGTGGCGCAGGCGAACGCCAACCTCGACGAGGGCGGCAAGTTCGTGAACGATCTGGTCAACACCCGTCAGTCGGGCGAATACACCATGGCGCCGCGCGAAAATGTCGACCTGATCGACGTGTCGCCGAAGCAGCTGGTATCGGTTGCAGCCTCGCTGATCCCGTTCCTCGAAAACGACGACGCGAACCGCGCTCTGATGGGCTCGAACATGCAACGTCAGGCCGTTCCGCTTCTGCAAGCGGACGCACCGTTCGTTGGTACCGGTATCGAGCGCAAAGTGGCGATCGACTCTGGCGCGGCGATCCAAGCCAAGCGTGGCGGGATCATCGACCAGGTTGACGCGACCCGTATCGTTATCCGCGCGACCGAAGATCTGGAACCGGGCGATCCGGGCGTCGACATCTATCGTCTGCGCAAGTTCCAGCGGTCGAACCAGAACACCTGCATCAACCAGCGTCCGCTGGTCAAAGTGGGCGACAAGGTTGGCAAGGGCGAAGTCATTGCTGACGGTCCGTCGACCGATATGGGCGAACTGGCTCTTGGTAAGAACGTGGTCGTCGCGTTCATGCCATGGAACGGCTACAACTATGAAGACTCGATCCTGATTTCGGAACGTGTTGCTCGTGACGACGTCTTCACCTCGATCCACATCGAGGAATTCGAAGTCGCTGCCCGTGACACCAAACTGGGTCCGGAAGAGATCACTCGCGACATTCCGAACGTCGGTGAAGAAGCGCTGCGCAACCTCGACGAGGCTGGCATCGTGTACATCGGCGCGGAAGTGGGACCGGGCGACATTCTGGTCGGCAAGATCACTCCGAAGGGCGAAAGCCCGATGACGCCGGAAGAAAAGCTTCTGCGCGCCATCTTCGGTGAGAAAGCATCCGACGTCCGTGATACCTCGCTGCGCGTGAAGCCGGGTGATTTCGGTACCGTTGTTGAGGTCCGCGTCTTCAACCGCCACGGTGTGGAAAAAGACGAACGTGCCGTTCAGATCGAGCGTGAGGAAGTCGAACGTCTGGCCCGTGACCGGGACGACGAGCTGGCGATCCTTGACCGCAACATCTATGCGCGTCTGAAAGGCATGATCGAAGGCAAAGTGGCTGTCAAAGGCCCGAAAGGTGTCAAGCCGGGCTCGACCATCACCGACGAGCTGCTGGACACTTTGTCCCGCGGTCAGTGGTGGCAGCTGGCGCTTGCAGAAGAAGCCGATGCCCAGATCGTGGAAGCCCTGAACGAGCAGTACGAGGCACAGAAACGTGCCCTGGAAGCCCGTTTCGAAGACAAGGTCGAGAAGGTCCGCCGTGGGGATGACCTGCCGCCGGGCGTGATGAAGATGGTCAAAGTCTTCATCGCCGTGAAGCGCAAGCTTCAGCCGGGCGATAAGATGGCCGGTCGTCACGGGAACAAAGGTGTGATCTCGAAGGTTGTCCCGATGGAGGATATGCCCTTCCTGGCCGATGGTACCCCGGTTGACTTCTGCCTGAACCCGCTTGGCGTTCCGTCGCGTATGAACGTTGGTCAGATCCTTGAAACCCACATGGGCTGGGCCGCACGCGGTCTGGGTATCCAAGTGGATGAGGCTCTGGGCGCGTACAAACGCACCGGCGACCTGACCCCGGTTCAAGAAGCCCTGCGGATCGCCTATGGCGACGAGGTCTATGAAGAGGCTCTGGCAGGTCTGGAAGAAGAGGCTCTGATCGAGAGCGCTTCGACCGTGACCCGTGGTGTGCCGATCGCGACCCCGGTCTTCGACGGTGCTAAAGAGGCCGACGTCAACGACGCGCTGACCCGCGCTGGTTTCGATACCTCGGGCCAGTCGGTTCTGTTCGACGGTCGTACGGGTGAGCAGTTCAGCCGCAAGGTCACAGTAGGTGTCAAATACCTGCTGAAGCTGCACCACCTGGTCGACGACAAGATCCACGCGCGTTCAACCGGTCCGT
>CAYFXM010000091.1:0-9983 GCA_964346965.1 uncultured Actibacterium sp.
GAATTCTACGCTGCGGGTCGCGGCGTTCACCCTGTAACCAACGGTATGGCGACCGCTGCTGACTGGATGTCGGCTGCTTCGTTCATCTCGATGGCGGGTCTGATTGCCTTCACCGGCTATGACAACTCGTCCTTCCTGATGGGCTGGACCGGTGGTTACGTTCTGCTGGCTCTGATGCTGGCTCCGTACCTGCGTAAGTTCGGCAAGTTCACGGTTCCGGAATTCATCGGTGACCGCTTCTACAGCCCGACCGCACGTCTGGTTGCCGTTATCTGTCTGATCGTGGCTTCGACCACATACGTGATCGGTCAGATGACTGGTGTTGGCGTTGCGTTCTCGCGCTTCCTGGAAGTTGACAACGCAACCGGCCTGTTCATCGGTGCTGGTGTTGTTTTCGCCTATGCTGTTTTCGGTGGTATGAAGGGTGTTACCTACACCCAGGTTGCTCAGTACTGTGTTCTGATCACCGCCTACACCATCCCGGCGATCTTCATCTCGCTGCAACTGACTGGCAACCCGATCCCGGCCCTGGGCCTGTTCGGTGAGCACACTCAGTCGGGTCAGCCGCTGCTGCAGACTCTGGACGGACTGGTAACCGATCTGGGCTTCAACGACTACACCGGCCACCACGGCAACACGCTGAACATGGTTCTGTTCACCCTGTCGCTGATGATCGGTACTGCGGGTCTGCCGCACGTTATCATCCGCTTCTTCACCGTGCCGAAAGTTGCTGACGCACGTTGGTCGGCGGGTTGGACCCTGATCTTCATCGCTCTGCTGTATCTGACCGCTCCGGCTGTTGGCGCAATGGCGCGTGTGAACCTGATCACCACCACCTACACCGATGGTAACATCGAGCAGCCGATTGATTACGCTGCGCGTCCGGATTGGATGAAGAACTGGGAGGTCACCGGCCTGCTGAAGTTCGAAGACAAGAACGGCGACGGCAAAATCCAGTGGTACAACGACAAGTCGAAAGACGACGAGTTCAACGCCAAAGTTGAAGCGATGGGTTGGAAAGGCTCTGAGCTGAACGTGAACCGTGACATCCTGGTTCTGGCGAACCCGGAAATCGCACAGCTGCCGGGTTGGGTTATCGCCCTGGTCGCGGCTGGTGGTCTTGCGGCTGCTCTGTCAACCGCTGCGGGTCTGCTTCTGGCGATCTCGTCCTCGGTTGCACACGACTTGTTCAAAGGTCAGCTGACTCCGAATATCTCGGAAAGCGGCGAGCTGATGACTGCACGTGTATCGATGGCTGTAGCGATTGGTGTTGCGACCTATCTGGGTCTGAACCCTCCGGGCTTCGCAGCGCAAACTGTTGCTCTGGCATTCGGTCTGGCGGCGGCATCGATCTTCCCGGCTCTGATGATGGGTATCTTCTCGACACGCATCAACAACAAGGGCGCTGTGGCAGGCATGCTGACTGGTCTGATTGTTACCCTGATCTACATCTTCCTGCACAAAGGCTGGTTCTTCGTGCCGGGTACCAACACCTTCACCGATGCTGATCCGCTGCTTGGCCCGATCAAGTCGACCTCGTTCGGCGCAATCGGTGCAGCCCTGAACTTCGCAGTAGCGTACTTCGTGTCCAACGCGACCGAAGACACTCCGCAGGAGATCAAGGACCTGGTTGAAAGCGTTCGCATCCCGAAAGGTGCAGGCGCTGCTCAGGACCACTAAGTGGACCTGACTTGACGCAAGTCATATAAGACAGGACTGCCCCCGGTTATGGATCGGGGGCAGTTTCCATTCACAAGGAGCCGAGCGTGAGCACCACTGCTGAGATCGCCGGGTTTTTATCCCACGTACACCCCTATGACAGCCTGTCTCCGGAAGAGCTTGAAAGGGTTTCCGCGCTTTTTAGGCGCCAGAATTATTCCGCCGACGAACGGATTTACCGTTACGGCGATGCCCTTGAGGGGCTTTATGTCATTGAAGCCGGTTCCATCTCGATTACCGATACCAACGGCTTGAATGTTTCCCTGCTTGGCGCGCGCAACAGCTTTGGCGAGCGCGGCCTCACACGTGGTGGATTAGCCGCGACCAACGCGACAGCGAAAGAGGACACGCAGGTCCTTTTGCTTCCGTCAGAAGATTTCCGGGCCCTAATTGTTGCCCACCCGAGTTTTCAACGATTCTTTGACCGTACTCGTCCGGTGGAAACCCGTCGGACCGACCTGAATACCTCGCGCGTTTCAACACTGATGGCGCGCAATCCGATCACCTGTGAAGTTGCGGATACAGTCGCAAACGCGGCCACAATTATGCGAGACAAGAATATCTCGTGCCTTGGCGTGATGGAGGGTACGACGCTGGCTGGCATCGTTACCCACTCTGACCTTGTTAACCGAGTCTTGGCAGGCGGCTTGCCCCATTCCGTTGAGGTATCGCAGGTCATGACGGCTGACCCGATCACGCTGGCTTCAAGCTCCATTGGTAGCGATGTGTTGCACGTGATGCTGGAACGCCAGATTGGTCACCTGCCAGTGGTTGATGACGGTAAGTTCGTCGGCATCGTCACCCAAACCGATCTGACCCGTTTTCAGGCGGTCAGCGCGGCGGCTTTGGTTCAGGACGTGGCGGAAGCGCAAACGGCGGAAGATCTGGCCGAAATCACCGCCCGCATTCCGCAGTTGTTGGTGCAATTGGTCGCGGCCGGAAATCGGCACGAGGTCGTCACGCGCCTGATCACCAACGTTGCGGACGCATGTACCCGTCGCCTTCTGGCCTTGGCCGAGGAGAAGCTTGGTCCGGCCCCGGTACCGTGGCTTTGGCTGGCTTGCGGCAGCCAGGGCCGTCAAGAGCAGACCGGCGTGTCCGACCAGGACAACTGTTTGTTCCTGTCTGATGACGTAACCGACGATGATATGCCCTATTTCGAGCAACTGGCGAAGTTCGTCTGCGATGGGCTGGATACCTGCGGCTATATCTACTGCCCCGGCGACATGATGGCGACCAATCCGCGTTGGTGCCAGCCGGTGAAGGTCTGGCGCGAGTATTTCCAGGGTTGGATCGATAAGCCCGATCCTATGGCACAGATGTTGGCCTCGGTCATGTACGATCTGCGGCCTATCGGGGGCGACGAAAGTCTGTTTAAGGGGCTTCAGAAAGAGACACTGAAACGCTCTGCAGCGAACTCGATTTTCGTTGCGCATATGGCCTCGAATGCGCTGAAACACACGCCACCGCTTGGTCTTCTGCGTGGGCTGGCCACCATTCGGTCGGGCGAGCATAAAAACCAGCTGGACATGAAGCACAACGGGGTTGTGCCGGTCGTCGATCTCGGGCGGATCTATGCGCTGCAGGGGCAGTTGACCGAGGTGAACACGCGCGAGCGTCTCGAGGCCGCCCAGAAGGCAGGTACAGTCAGCCCTACCGGCGGTTCCGATCTGCTCGCAGCTTACGACCTGATTGCGGACGAACGATTGCAGCATCAGGCGAACCAGATCAAGGCAGGCCAAAAGCCGGACAACTTCCTGTCGCCGGCTGACCTGTCGGACTTTCAACGTAGCCATCTGCGGGACGCATTTGTCGTCATCCGCTCGATGCAATCGGCGCTTGGCCATGGCCGGTCGGCGCCGGGATAAAGGAACTTTTGGGGAGGAACCATGTTTCTGGAACTAGTCGCAACATTCGTCGTTGGCATGGCAGCAGCTGGCGTCGTAATGCTGGTCAAACGCGTGACCGGTGGGCTGCTGGCCCGATGGGCCATTCCCGCCTGTGCTGGCGCGGCCATGATCGCCTATACTATCTATAGCGAGTACAACTGGTACACACGCACAGTTGCGAACCTGCCGGAAGGAATGGAGATCGCGACGACCGTCGAGAAGAAGGCGGTTTACCGGCCCTGGACCTATATCACCCCCTATATCGACCGGTTCGCAGCAGTGGATGTTGCCACCGCGATGACCAATGAGGAGTTGCCTGACTACAAGATTGTCAGCGTCGTCTTCATGGGCCGCTGGTCTCCGGTCAGTAAGGTGCGAATGCTGTTTGATTGCGTGGGTAATCGACGTGTGGATCTGGTCGAAGGACGCGATCTCGGGGATGATGGTCTTCCAACCAATGAAGGCGCATGGGTGCCGCTGGAGGCTGATGACCCGCTTCTGACCACTGCTTGCAAAGAGGTGTAAACATGGCTGATTCCTCCGTTCTGATTGTAGAAGACGAGGACAACATTGCACTGGCGTTAACCCACGTGTTGCGCCGCGAAGGGTACACGGTCGATCGCGTAGCAGACGGCTCCAAAGCTGTGCCGAAGATCCACGACATGCGGCCAGATCTGGTTTTGCTCGACGTCATGCTTCCCGAGGTTTCTGGCTATGAAATTTGTCAAACCATTCGGATGGACGATGACTTCGCAGATACAAAGATCTTGATCATGACCGCGCGCGGCACCGATGTAGAGCGCCGCAAAGGGCTGGCGCTTGGGGCTGACGGATTTATTACCAAACCCTTTGAACTCTCTGATTTGAAACAGCAAGTGGCCGATTGTCTGGCAGGTGAGGGGACATGAAGCTCGCGGAAAAGCTCAGCCTGCGTTTGCGGGTTTTTCTCTTCTTTGCCTTCCTCGGCCTGACGGCAGTCGGGGTTGTTATCGCGGGCCTCTATATCGCCTATCAACGAGCCGACGCGGCTGATCCATTGTCCGCCTTTACCCTGGCTGGAATGGTGTCGGGTTTTGGCATCCTTGGTGTGACTGCTTGGGTTTGGTTCCTGTTTGACGAAAACGTTGCGAAGGCGATCGAGAAACTGGCCGGTGGCATGATGGCCCGGGCCCACGCGGATGTCGGGCGGGAGATAGATCAGAACCCCGCCAAATACCTAGGTGATCTGGCGCCAGCGGCTCAGGCGGTTACAGAGAACCTGTCGTTGACCCGCACGGCATTGGCCGAGGCGGTCGAGCGCGAGACCGAACATATAGCTCGGGAAAAGACCCGTCTGGCGGGATTGCTGGCAGATGTGCCCGAGGGAGTTCTGCTGTGCTCAGGCTCGCATAACGTAGTGTTTTACAACGGCTCTTCCGTAGAGTTGCTAGCAGAGGAAGACGTCGAGCCGGGCTTGAATCGGTCGCTCTTCACCTGCCTGCGTCCCGGTCCCATCCGCAGCGCTTATGCGCGTCTAAGGGCAGGCGAGGCTGGAGCCTCGACAGAATTGATCTGTGCAACGGTCGGCGAAGGACGCGTACTTTCGGCCCGAATGCGCCTTATGCGTATGGACGAGGGAGAGATCACAGGCCCGGGCTATGTGCTCACACTACGGGACATCACCGCCGAACTGGCCCAGCACGCCGAGCGTGAAGAGATGATCGACACGATGGTCGATCGCACCCGGCGACCCGTTGCCAATATGCAAACCCTATTGGGAGCGTTCGAAGGTGGAGATACACCACCCGAGTTCCGGTCGGCAATCGAAGCTGAAGTCGCCGGTCTTGCTCGCGACATTGATCGTTTAGGCAGCAAACATGATGCCGAGCGCGCTGCGTGGTGGCCCAAGGGGGAGCACCGCGCTGCCGATATCGTCGATGGTGTGATCTCGCAGCTCGATCATCACGGGATCCAGCTGACTGCGGAATCCGAACGACTGTTGCTGACGTGTGATGCTTACCAGGTCATCGCCCTACTTTCTCATCTCGCGGAACACCTAGTGCGTCGCCATGGGGCATCGGTTCTGTCACTGCTGGTGAGCGAGGACGAACATGACGGGGCTATGGTCTCGCTTGGCTGGGCAGGGGACAACCTTCCGTTCGGCTTGCTGGATGACTGGCTCGAGGCGCCGATGGATGTGGGGTTGGCTCATATGACCGGTCGCAGCATCCTTCAGGGCCATGCCACGGATATGTGGCCAGAACCGGGGATGGCGGGGCGGGCCGTGCTTCGTCTGCCAATCCAACAAGCTTGCCGGCTTGAAGACCGTGTATCCACGGCCAAAAGTCGTGCAGCGTATGACTTTGATCTGCTGTCGCGGGATGTCAGTGATGACTACGTGAATACCTCGCTTCAGCGGTTGTCCTATGTGGTTTTTGACACCGAAACCACCGGGCTTTTGCCGCATGAGGGCGACGAGATCGTCCAGATCGCGGGCGTGCGACTTGTCAACGGTCGCAGAGTTGAGGGCGAGGAATTTGACAGTCTGGTCAATCCGGGTCGCTCCATCCCGCCCGCGTCGACCGAGGTTCACGGTGTGACCGATGCGATGGTGTCGGACGCGGATCCGATCCAGACAGTAGGACGCCGGTTCCACCGATTTGCCGAGGAAGCCGTGTTGGTCGCTCATAACGCGCCCTTCGATATGGCGTTTTTCAAGCGCCACGAATCGAGTATCGGCAAGCTCTTCGATCATCCGGTGCTCGATACGGTTTTGCTGTCAGCCGTTCTGTTCGGTCAATCTGAAGTGCATACGCTGGATGCCCTGACCGAACGGCTTGGTATCACCATCCCGCCAGAGCTGCGTCATACGGCAATGGGCGACACCGTCGCGACAGCGGCCGCATTCGAAATGATGCTGCCCATGTTGCAGGCTAAGGGAATGACCACTTTTGGCGACGTTCTGGTCGAAGTGCGCAAACACGCCCGCCTGATACAGGACCTTAACACGGGTCAGGCTGCTGTGAACGGATCCACCGGGTAACCCACCCGCGCCAAATAGAGGCCCTGCGGCGGAGACACCGGCCCGCAGGCGGCGCGGTCGCGAGCGTCGAGCGCGGCTTTTACGTCGTCAGGTGTCCATGACCCCGCCCCGACGCGTTCCAACGTGCCGACGAAACTGCGCACTTGGTTATGCAGAAAACTGCGTGCGCGGACGTGGAAGCGGAATTCCTGCCCGCCGGGGTAGGGGTGTTCTTCGACCCGCAACTCGTCCAGTGTTTTGACCGGGGATGCCGCTTGGCACATCGCTGCGCGAAAGGTGGTGAAATCGTGCAACCCGATCAGATGGTCGGCGGCCTCCTGCATCGCATCGCGATCCAACGGTTGGGCCACCTGCCAGACCTTGCCATCGTCATGCGTGACCGGCGCGCGGCGCGTCACCAGTCGGAACAGGTACTGCCGCTCCACCGCCGAGAACCGAGCGTGGAACTCCTCGTCTACCCGCGCACAGGCCACGATCGACACTGGGAAGGGCTTCAGATGGTAGTTCAACGCCTCGGACAGCCGAAACGGATCCCACTCTTTCGCCATGTCGCAATGGGCCACCTGCCCATAGGCATGCACGCCGGAATCGGTCCGCCCAGCAGCCGCAATCGATGGCACATCGCGTTCTAGCTTCGCCAAGGCAGCCTCGATCGCCCCCTGAACAGAGGGTTGGTCTGCCTGACGTTGCCACCCGGCAAAGGGCGCGCCATCATATTCAACTTTCAGCGCAAATCTGGGCATGTTCCGTCGGTTACACGGGCCACACGCAATTGGCAATCACTCGGTCGCTTCCTATCTTGGAGAGAACAGTCAGGAGACAGCCTTTGGGTATAGGTGAGATTGCAGGTGACCTGTGGCGTAACGTGGAAGAGGTGGGCGAAACCCTGACCGCCCCGTTTTCCGATCCGGTGATCAGGCTTGGAGTAACCGGCCTGTCGCGGGCCGGTAAGACGGTTTTTATTACATCCTTGGTCGCAAATCTGGTGGATCGGGGCCGGATGCCTGCGCTTCACGCGGCAGGTGGGGCGATCACGACAGCCTATCTGCAGCCGCAACCTGACGACACAGTCCCTCGGTTCGATTATGAAACCCATCTGGCGGCGTTAACCAGCCCGCAACCCTATTGGCCTGAAAGCACCCGAGCCGTGTCGCAGCTGCGTCTGTCCCTGCGGGTGCAGCGCCAGGGGATGTTAGGGGTGATGTCCGGCCCGCGCACGGTGCATCTGGACATCGTGGACTACCCGGGCGAATGGTTGCTGGACCTTGGTCTGCTGGACCAAAGCTTCACGGAGTGGTCGGCTGAAACACTTGAACGTATCGAAAGTCGGGCCGAGGCCGCGGATTTCCTTACACGACTGGATGGATCGGAACCTGCCGCGCATTTCGAAGAGACCACGGCCAAGGACCTCTCCACCGCTTTCACCGGGTACCTGAATGCGGCCCGTGGGGCCGGTTTCTATGACTGCACGCCGGGTCGTTTCCTGCTGCCCGGAGAGATGGAGGGCTCTCCGGTCCTGACCTTCGCGCCGCTTCGGGTGAATGGAAAATCATCACGCGGTAGCCTTCAGGCCGAGATGGAGCGCCGGTTCGAGGCCTACAAATCGCGCGTGGTGAAACCGTTCTTCCGCGACCACTTCGCGCGGATCGACCGACAGGTTGTGCTTGTGGATGCGCTTGGGGCGATTCATTCCGGCCCGGCAGCGCTGGAAGACCTACGCGGGGCCATGGCCCGTATCCTGTCGGCCTTTCGACCCGGCCGGAATGCGTGGCTGACAACGCTTTTGCGCGGCAAGCGGGTCGAGAAAATCCTGTTCGCTGCCAGCAAGGCCGACCATCTGCATCACAGCCAACACCCACAACTGACTGCCATCCTCGAAGCGCTGTTGCGCGAGGCGAAGGACCGCGCCGATTTCTCGGGTGCCGCGACAGAGGCTATGTCGATCGCTGCCCTGCGCGCCACGGTCGAGGAAACGCTCAAGCACGACGGCGACGAGGTGAGTTGCGTGTCCGGCATCCTTCTCGACAGCGGCAAGCGCGCGGCCATGTATCCCGGAACCTTGCCCGAAGACCCGAACCAGCTGTTATCCGTTGCCCGAAATGGTGAGGATTCATGGTTGGACGCCGACTATAACCTGATGCGCTTTGCCCCCGCACCGCTGCGCCTGAAACGCGGAGATGGGCTGCCCCATATCCGGCTGGACAAGGCCGCGCAATTCCTGATCGGAGACCGTTTGTCATGACCAAAGGCCCCGTTGTCATCGATCTGGACACCCCGTCCGAGGAAACCCCCGCCACCGCGCCTCCGGTGCCAGAACTGCACGAGAAGGCTCCGCAGGGGCAGGCCATGCAGGGCTTGGCGCGGGTGGCTGCAAAACCCCGATCCCCCTTGCTGCGCTGGTTCTGGGGCGCGGTAGTCGGATTGCTTGGCCTGATCGTTTCGGTGGCCGTGTGGGATTTCGTAACGGGATTGCTCACGCGGAACTCTCTGCTTGGGGGCATCGCGATATTCCTTGCAGGAGTCGTTCTGCTTGGCCTGCTGGTGGTGGCAATGAAGGAAATCGCTGGTTTCGCGCGACTTCGCCGAATGGATGGGCTGCGCAAAGCCGCTGAAGACGCCCTAGCCGAGAATGACCTGACAAAGGCACGGCGCGTGACGGATCGGCTGTTGCAGACTTATGCGGGGCGACCGGATACAAGCTGGGGCCGGTCGCGTGTGAAAGAACGCGATGGCGACGCGTTTGATGCGGACACTTTGCTGGGGGTGTTCGAAACAGAGGTTCTTGCGTCTCTGGACCAAGCCGCTCAAGCCGAAGTTCAGGCCGCCGCGCGACAAGTCGCGACAGTCACGGCACTAGTGCCTCTAGCCCTGGCCGACCTGATCGCCGCGCTGGTTGCCAACCTACGCATGATCCGTCGGATCGCAGAAATCTATGGCGGGCGAAGCGGCGTGATTGGAAATTGGCGACTGACCCGTTCTGTCCTGACCCACCTCGTCGCGACGGGCGCCTTGGCCGTGGGCGACGACATGTTGGAACCGCTGATCGGGGGTGGTCTGTTGGGCAAGCTCTCGCGTCGGTTTGGCGAGGGGATGGTGAACGGGGCTTTGACTGCCCGTGTTGGTGTCTCAGCGATGGAAGTTTGCCGTCCGTTGCCGTTTACGGCGGTGAAACGGCCGTCGGTTCGCAAAACCATTCAGAAGGCGCTGTCTGGTCTGTTCAAATCTGAAACTTAGCGCAGCTTTGGCACACCACCCGGCAGTGTCTCGCGTTCGACGACGCCTGCGCGCAAGCTGCGGCCGATCCGGTGCGCCAGTTCCGACCACGCTGCCGCTTGTTCAGGCCGAAGTTCGGC
>CAYFXM010000092.1:0-936 GCA_964346965.1 uncultured Actibacterium sp.
CCCATTGAGACGATGTAGTTGCCGTGGTTGTTCATCAGCGGCGGCATCGGGAAGTTCGGGATGCGCATCTGGCCAGCTTCGCCCAGAACGTAGAAGTTGTCCTTGGTGACTTCAGTGTTCAGCGGCGCGCCCTTGGCTTTCCAGTCCGGGATCAGCTTGTTCAAAGCGCAGGGATCAAGAACCGCGCCAGACAGGATATGCGCGCCAACTTCCGAACCTTTTTCCAGAACGACGACGTTCAGGTCGGCATCCAACTGTTTCAGACGGATCGCTGCGGACAGACCAGCGGGGCCGGCCCCCACGATCACCACATCACATTCCATCGATTCCCGTTCGATCGTCGTCATTCCGGTACCCTCTTCGCGTTCCTGCAGTCTTTCGGTCGGAAAAGCGTTAGCCCACGCAGCTACGTAGGGTCAATTGCGACGCAGCATCATTCTACCGCTAACATCAAGATTACGTCCCGTCGCATCGAAAAAATCCGCACCCCCTTGCAATCCTCCTGCCACTAAGGTCAGTTGGAGCAATCTTTCAGAAAAACACGGGCCGCCTATTCAAGGCCGCCAAGAGACGTCCGAAGAGAGTGATGGAAAAGATACCGATGACCCGCGCGGGGCATACCGCGCTTGATGCAGAGCTGAAGCAGCTGAAATCCGAGGAACGCCCGGCAATCATCAAGGCGATTGCCGAAGCGCGCGAGCATGGCGATCTGTCCGAGAATGCCGAATACCACTCGGCCCGCGAAAAGCAGAGCTTCATCGAAGGCCGCATCAAGGAACTTGAAGGGATGATCTCACTGGCAGACGTCATCGACCCGAAATCCCTTTCGGGTACGATCAAGTTTGGCGCCACGGTGACCATCGTTGACGAGGATACCGACGAAGAGAAGACCTATCAGATCGTTGGCGAGGCCGAGGCCGATATCGAGCACGGTTT
>CAYFXM010000092.1:946-9929 GCA_964346965.1 uncultured Actibacterium sp.
GTCGCCCTTGGCCCGGTCCCTGATCGGCAAGGACGAAGGCGACAGTGTTGAAGTGCGCACCCCCGGCGGCGTCAGGAGCTATGAGGTTTTGACCATCGCCTACGTGTGATGATCCATGACGGAGACAGGCGGAATGGATGAAGAGACAAAGGATGCTCCATTCAAGATGGGTGTCTTTGGCGACCACCCCGACCGCCGCCTGTTCACCGCCGCTGACCTGATTGCACTCGTCCTCAGCTTGGTTTGGTTGGGGGCCAGCCTGTTGTTCTTCTTCACCGTCGGGTTAGGTGAAACTCGCGATCCGCTGACATTTCTGGTGACCTTCATGGCGGTGGCGATGCCGATCGCCATGTTCTGGCTTGGAGCCTCTGCCGCGAAAAGCGCCCGCGTCATTCGCGAGGAATCAGAACGCATTCAAGCGACCATAGACGCCATGCGTCATGTCTATATCGAGCAGCAGCAAGAACAGACCAGCGCCGGCCTGCCGCCTGCACTGGAAAAACGTCTGGCTGAAATCGCAGAGCTGGCCATCAATGCGCAAAAGACGGCAGTTGCCAATGGCGGGACAGCACAAACCGGCGACGCGCCATTGGAAGAGCGTGTGATCCAGCCAGAACTGGCCTTGGAACCTGCCTCACCCGCGCCCGAACCCCAGCTTTCGGCAGATGACTTTATTCGAGCCATGAATTTCCCGGAAGATCCAGAGGACAAGATAGGCTTCCGCGCTATGCGCGCGGCACTCGCCGACCACCGGACGGCAGCTCTGATCCGATCTGCACAAGACCTTCTGACGCTGCTCAGCGAAGACGGCATCTACATGGACGACCTTCGCCCGGATCGAACCCGACCCGAATTGTGGAGGCGCTTTTCTGAAGGCGAACGCGGGGCCGCGCTGGCCGGTTTGGCTGCAGTGCGCGATCGCTCTAGTCTGTCGCTGACCTCGGCCCGGATGAAACAAGACCCGATTTTTCGCGATACGGCCCATCACTTCGTGCGCCGCTTCGACGACGTGCTAGAGGAGTTCGGCAAGACAGCAACCGATGAAGAGCTTGTCAGGTTGTCGGACACGCGCACCGCACGGGCATTCATGCTGCTCAGCCGGGTTACCGGAACGTTCGACTAACCGATGGCGCATAAGACACGATCCCATTTCTGGCAGGGTTTTCTTGACGGCGCGCCCTTCATTCTGGTGCTGGCACCATTTGGCGTGCTGTTCGGCGTCGTCGGGACCGAAGCGGGGCTGAACCTGTCTCAGGTGATGGGCTTTGCCGTGCTCGTCATCGCCGGGGCCGCCCAATTCGCCACGCTGCAACAAATGGTCGAGGATGTGCCGACGATCATCGCCGTTTTCACCGGGCTGGTCGTAAACGTGCGAATGGCGATGTACTCGGCCTCTCTTGTGCCGATCTTTGGCGATTCTCCACTGTGGAAACGCAGCATCCTGTCGTACCTCATGGTGGATCAGGCCTATGCACTGTCGGTAGCCAAGCATGATGCCCAGCCCAGCATGAGCATGGCCGAACGCTACAGCTATTATTTCGGGATCATGGTTTTGATTGCGCCCACGTGGTATATCGTAACGCTGATCGGGGCATTGGTCGGTCAAAGCATTCCCCCGGAATACGCTCTGGATTTCGCCCTTCCGATCACCTTCCTAGCGCTGATTGCCCCCGCCCTGAGAACCATCGCCCATGTTGCCACCGCGCTGACCTCTGTTTCTATCGCGCTAATGCTTGCGTTTCTGCCTTATAATCTGGGCCTGCTGTTTGCGGCGATCCTGGCGATGATGGTCGGTGCGCAGGTCGAGCTGTGGATGCAGAAGAAGGGGGCGCCATGACCCAGAGCAGCCTTGAAATCTGGCTGGCGATCATCGCGCTTGGGGTTGGAACCTTCCTGCTGCGGTTCTCTTTCCTGGGGATCATCGGCAAGCGACCACTGCCGGATTGGATGCTGCGCCACCTGCGCTATACGCCTGTCGCGGTTCTGCCCGGACTGATCGCGCCATTGGTGCTTTGGCCTCCAGCAACCGACGGTCAGACTGATCCCGCAAGATTGGCGGCCGCGCTTGTCACTTTGGTTGTTGGATTAATTACCCGTCATGCCCTTGTTGCGATTTGCAGTGGTGGGATGACGCTTTTCGCTGCGCTTTACTGGTTCGGCTGAACCATACGGTCACTTGCTTATTGGCTCGTGCGGCAATATCGCGAGCGGCAAACATAGGTTGGAAAGAAAAAGGCGGCCCGTTGGCCGCCCGTTCGATCTTAGCTGTTCACCATGGCCATGAAGATCAGGACCAGAATGCAGATGACCGAGGCCCAAATGGTGAATTTGACGAAGCCTGCAAAGGTCTTCTCTTGTTCTTCTGTGTTCATCGAACCGGGTTTGAAATCGCCCATAAATCCTGTCCTTGTTTCCGCGGTTTTGACCCCGTTACCCCATTTGGGGCGCGCTGTCACGTGTCACATGGTCACGCTTTAATCGGATTCGCTGCTCTCTTCCAGATCGGCTGCCAGTCGAAATCCAATCCGATTAGGTTTTTCTGCGTCGCTTTCTTTTGGCATGGCCTGAAGCATGACGTTCAACTGACTGACATGCTGTATCATCTGGGTGCTGGAGCCATCGGGCTGCGAGCCATAGAAGGTGATGATATCCGGATCAAAAAAACCCAGCCCTTCGATCCGCATGACACCAGCGCTGCCACCGGTAAAGCCCATGGCGACCTCGTGTTCGTTGTCCAGCTGTTCCTCGAAGTTCTTGATATAAAGGATCAGGCGCTGATAGGCCCACTCGGCCGGACTTTTCTCTTCAACCGGCTTACGTTTCACGCTGTCCGGAAGGGGCTTCTGTTCGGGGCTTTGTGGCGCTTGTGGGTCGGCATGAACCACATGCGCTCGAGGAAGTTGGTTTTCCTCGACCAGTTCAGCGGTCGTCCTGATCTCGTCTGCCATCATCCGGCCCTTTCCATTGCCACAGCCAAGCGCCGTCGTCGCGCCGCATGCGCGTCAACTCACCTGCTTGGTGCAGGTGATTGACATGCGCGACAGCCTCGACCAGTGCAAGCCCATATTCACCTGCGCCAATGGTGCGCTTGAACAGAGGTGGGAAGCAATCCCCGGCGGTTGCGGGTGTCTTCAAAAACTCGCGAAGCCGGTCCAAGGCACCGTGATGATTGTCGATTAGCTGCCGTAGGCGCGTGGGCAAACCGGTATAGGGAAGCTTGTGGCCCGGCAGGACCAGTTGATTTTCATCAGCATGGGGCAGGAAGCTCTCGCAACTTTCCAGCCAAGCACTGACCGGGTCGGCCTCTGGTTCGGTTGCATAAACCCCAAGATTCGAAGAAATCGAAGGCAATAGCTGGTCCCCCGCAATCACCAGATTGTCGGTCTGGGACCACAGAGTCACATGATCCGGCGCATGGCCGTTGCCAAGGCGAACAATCCACTCGCGCCCACCTGCAGTGAAGGTTTGGCCTTCCTGCAAACGACGGAACCCAAGCGGCATAGGCGCAACGCAGTCAGCATAGTTGAAGGGACGTTCGCTTGCGCGTTGTTCCAAAATCTCGGGGGCCATCCCGGCCTGCCGCCAGAAACCGAGGCTCTCCTCGGTCGGGCGCTCCTGTTCATCCAGCAGCAGCATCCGTGCAAAAAGCCACGCCGTGCGGGTTGTGACCAATTCCGCCCCATGCGTGGACTGGAACCATCCGGCCAAACCAACATGATCGGGGTGGTGGTGGGTCACCAGAACCCGCTTTACCGGTCGGCCTCCCAGCGGACCCGCCATCAGTTTAGTCCAGATCGCCCGACCGCGGCGCGAGGCAAAGCCCGAATCGACGATGGTCCAGCCGTCGCCGTCGTCCAGCGCATAGACATTCACATGGTCCAGCGCCATTGGCAGCGGCAGGCGTATCCACAACACGCCCTCGGCCACCTGCACGGCCTCCCCCTCGGCGGGGATATCTTCATAGGGGTGGCGGATCACGCCAAGCACACCGTCCGTCAGACCGCGAGATCGTCAGGCGTCAGCCCCATGACGTCCGCGCTTCCTGCCCGCACCTGCGCCAGCAGAGCCACATGCTCTGGCAACATTCGGGTGATATAGAACCGTGCGAGTTTTGTCCGTGCACCCTCGCCTCCTTCGGCGATTGCGGCCGTCAGGTGATAGTGGCCGCCCAATACCCGCGCAAAGGCCCGCAGGAAGGGCACCGCACCGGAGAAACGCTCGTGCATGTCTTGGGCAACCAGCCACTCGGTTGTCTCGCGCAGGGTTTCCGCAGACGACCAAACGGCTTCGGCCAGGTCCGGCTGATCGGCCCGCGCGGCCTCGGCTCCGGCTTCGATCTCTTCCAGAATTCGATAGGCGGCCTCGCCCCCGTCCATCAGTTTACGACCCACAAGGTCCATCGCCTGAATACCGTTGGTGCCCTCGTAGATCGAGGTCACTCGCACATCGCGTGCGAATTGCGCGGCACCCGATTCCTCAATGAAGCCCATGCCACCGTGGACCTGAATACCTAGATTCGACACCTCATGACCGACATCCGTTCCAAAAGCCTTGGCAATCGGCGTCAAAAAGGCCGCTCGGGCCTGACAATCGGCATCGCCCGTTGCATTGCCCATGTCGATCGCCACGGCACAGGCCAGTGCAATCGAGCGCGAGGTAAACACATCGGCCTTCATGGTTGCCAGCATCCGGCGGACGTCCGCATGGTCAAAGATCATGCCGGTGTCCCCACCGGTCTTTCCCTGTTTGCGCTCCAACGAATAGGCCAGCGCGTGTTGATAGGCCGCCTCGGCCACGCCGACACCCTGCACGCCGACGCCAAGCCGGGCGTTGTTCATCATGGTGAACATCGCAGCCATGCCCTTGTGCTCTTCCCCAATCAGCCAGCCGGTCGCGCCATCGTATTCCATGACCGCGGTCGGAGACCCATGCAGGCCCAGCTTGTGTTCAAGGCTGACAACGCTCAGCGAGTTGCGCTGACCGGGTTCGCCATCTTCATCCGGCAGGAACTTCGGGACGATAAACAGGCTGATCCCCTTTGTCCCCGGCGCACCATCAGGCAGGCGGGCCAACACAAGGTGACAGATGTTCTTGGCAAAATCGTTATCGCCCCAGGTGATAAAAATCTTCTGGCCCGAGATCGCATAGGTGCCATCGTCATTCCGCTCCGCTTTGGACGCCAGCGCGCCCACGTCAGAGCCCGCTCCGGCCTCGGTCAGGTTCATGGTTCCGCACCATTCACCCGAGATCAGCTTGGGCAGATAGATCGCTTTGATCTCTTCGCTGGCGTGGTGCTCCATCGCTTCGATCTGGCCAAGAGTCATCAGGGGGTTCAAGGCGAGCGACAGGCAGGCCCCGCTCATCATGTCGTTCATTGCGGTGGCGACGGTTGCGGGAAGGCCCATACCACCGTTTTCAGGATCGGCAGAGATACCCAGCCAACCGCCTTCTGCGATTTGGGCGAAGGCCTCGGCGAAACCGGGCGAGGTGCGTACAACACCGTTCTCCAGATATGCGGGGTTCAGATCACCATCGCGCTGCAAGGGGGCCATCACCTCGTCGGCCACCTTGCCCGCTTCGGAGAGGATCGCTGAAACCAGATCGCTCGTTGCTTCGGCGTAATTCTCGGTCTCAGCCACCCGTTGGAAGCCGACGACATGGTCAAAGATGAACTGAAAATCAGATACTGGCGACTGATATGGCATGGCTCTCCCCCGAATGAACCTTGTGAACCCAAGGATGCGCGCTTAGAACTTGGTCCTTGTCGAGAGGCACATTAGAACATTCCCTAACGGCAACAAGAAGAACGCCACGTCACAAAATCCGGGCAAAATGACCGAGCTCCTGACCTCTGATCCCACCGATGTACAACGGGCCGCGGAATTGCTGCGCAGCGGGGCGCTGGTCGCCTTTCCGACAGAGACGGTCTATGGGCTCGGTGCCGATGCGACCAACGATCGGGCGGTGGCGCAGATTTTCGCTGCCAAGGGACGCCCACATTTCAATCCTCTGATCGCCCATGTAGCCGACTTTGAAATGGCCCGCCGGATCGCGGTGTTCGACGATCAGGCAGAGCGTCTCGCCTCGGCTTTCTGGCCCGGACCGCTGACTCTGGTGCTGCCTTTGCGACCGGAAGCAGGGATTGCCCCTTTGGTAACAGCGGGTTTGGATACGATTGCTCTGCGAGTGCCCGATCTACCGCTGGCGCACACGCTGTTGGAGGCAGTCGGCGGCCCGGTAGCTGCACCTTCTGCAAACCCGTCGGGGCGGATCAGCCCAACAACGGCAGCGCACGTGGCAGAAGGCCTGACCGGCAAGATCGCAGCAATCCTTGATGGCGGAGCCTGCACTGTCGGCTTGGAATCGACGATCATCGGTTTCGAAGGGGGTCCTGCCCTGTTGCGGCCCGGCGGACTGCCGGTCGAGGCCATCGAAGCCTGCCTTGGTGCGCCGTTGAAAGCCCACGAAATGGGATCAACGCCCAACGCTCCGGGGCAACTCAGCTCGCATTATGCACCGTATGCCGCGATGCGCCTGAATGTATCGGAGCCCGACGAGGATGAGATTTGGTTGGGGTTCGGGCCGGATTGCGCGGGCGCTGCTATGAACCTGTCGCCTTCCGGCGATCTGGTCGAGGCGGCTGCGAATCTGTTTGGGTATCTGCGCAAGATGGATGATTTGGCCGCGCCGGGTCAGCGGATCGCGGTCGCACCTATTCCGGAACATGGACTTGGATTGGCGATCATGGACAGGTTGACTCGCGCTGCGGCACCCCGCCCCTAGGCGTGACCCGCATCGCCTGACAACAGTCGGGCATCGACCCCCATAGAAGCCAACGCTTGGGCCCATTTCGCTTCGTTCTCGTCGCCGAAGACAAGACCCGGTTCGGCATCGCAGGTCAGCCAGCCGTTGGATTGGATTTCGTCCTCCAACTGACCGGGACCCCAGCCTGCATAGCCCAACGCCAGAAGGCTTTTTCGGGGGCCTTGGCCGTGCGCGAGGTCCTCCAGAACCGACAGGGTCGCCGTCATCCCGAAAGTCTCGTCCACATGCAGTGTCGCTGGCGGAACATCGTAGTCGCCAGAATGCAGGACGAATCCACGGGCATGTTCCACCGGGCCACCGAAATACACGTGAATCGGGTCGCCGACATGGGGTTTAGAGATATCGAGCTGGTCCAGAAGATCGGTGAAGGAGATGCTGTCAGCCGGCTTGTTCACAATCAGCCCCATCGCGCCGTCATCTGAGTGCGCGCAGACAAAAACAACGCTTTGGTCAAAGCGCGGATCGCCCATACCGGGCATCGCGATGAGTAGCTTTCCGGTCAGATCCATTTGTGGCCTCTCTGACCCTATGGTGGGGCCAGCCCGGCTGTGGCGCAACCCCATCACTCTATTTTGTTATGCAACAGTCTCTTAAACGTGACTTCAACATTTGGCCAAAGCGCCTATTTTGACCTCATGTTAAGACAACTCGCGCTTTCTATTGGTTTGCTGGCCGCATCGTTCCTGACCTCGCAGTCGGCGCAGGCGGAAGATTACAGCACCGTCGCGCAGGTCGAATTCCTGACCGGCTGGACCACCAAATCCGGCACGCAGATGGCGGGGCTGTCCATTACGCTTGAACCCGGTTGGAAAACCTATTGGCGCAAGCCGGGCGAAGCGGGCATTCCTCCGGTTTTTAATTGGGGCGGGTCCCAGAACCTGCAATCGGTTGCCATGCACTGGCCGACACCGACGGTCTTTCGCCAGAACGAATACCACTCGGTTGGCTATTCGGAGCGGCTGATCCTGCCCATCGAACTCAGCCCGTCACAGGCCTCGGCCCCTATCGTTGTGCAAGGAACCTTGCAGTTGGGCGTCTGCCGCGAGGTCTGCGTTCCGGTGACGCTAAACATCGACCAAGAAGGCGCAGAGGTCGGGACCGCTGCGATCCAGCAAGCGCTGGCGAACGCGCCGATCAGCCGCCAGAAGGCAGGCGTTGGCAAAGTCACCTGCGAAATCACACCGATTTCCGACGGTCTGCGTATGACAGTGCGGATGAAATCGCCTCATTTAGGTGGGAATGAGCACATGGTGGTGGAACTTCCTGACCCCACGATCTGGATTTCTGAAGCCGCAACCCATCGTGAGGGCGGCTATCTGATCGCGTCGGTGGATATGGTCCCTGAATACGCGGCCCCCTTCTCGCTGGATCGTTCGGATGTACGGGTGACATTGCTGGGCAGCAAAGTCGCCGTGGATATTCAGGGTTGCAGCGGCGGGTGATCGCGACGGGACCGCAGTACGAACGCGGTTATCCCATACGCCAACAAGGCGATGACCGCAGAGCCGATCAGGAACAGCAACAAGCCTGCCGACAAGGGCGACGCGCCAAGCCCCGATGGGAGCAGCGTTTGCCAGAAGGCAGGCAGGGTTCCCGATATCGCGACGGCCCCCAGCGTAGAAGCCATCAATCCGACCATTGCGGCGCCTGACAGGATGACCGGCAGGGCCGCGCCCTTAGCCTGCACCGCGCGTCGAGCAGCGCGCACATTCATCGCCATATCCTGCTGCGCGGCCAGCAGTGCCGGCACTACCAGAAGCACCAGCACCAGACCGAAACCCAAACCATAAACCAGAGTAATCACGGTTGGTTTCAGGAACTGTGCTTGCGCCGATTTCTCGAACAACAGGGGGGTCAGCCCCAAGACCGTAGTCAACGTGGTCAGCAGGACAGGTCGCAGGCGATCCGCCGCTCCGTCGATGATGGCAGGGATCAAACCCCGTTTTTCGGCATATTCGTCAATCGTCGTAACCAGAACGATCGAGTCGTTGATGATAATCCCGCTCATTCCGATCAGACCCACGACACTGAACATCGAAAGCGGCACATCCCATTGCGCGTGGCCATAGATGGTTCCGACCAGTCCGAAGGGTACGATGGCCAGAACGACCACCGGTCGCGTCCAGCTGGAGAATATCCAGGCCAGCGTCAGGTATAT
>CAYFXM010000093.1:0-9883 GCA_964346965.1 uncultured Actibacterium sp.
GTTTCGGCGGGGCACCATTATCGTGGGGCCCGTCCGCCTAGTTTATGCGATTGGCAGGATAAATGGCCGAACTCATCGAAGATCCGCGCAAGTTTCTGACGGAACTCTTTCAGATCGCCGTCAGTGAAGCCGACCCGATGAAGGTGATTCCGCGCAACTTGCCGCCGCGCCCATCCGGACGCCTTGTGGTTATCGGCGCTGGTAAAGCCAGTGCCCGGATGGCCGAGGCGGTTGAGTCTGTCTATGGCCCCTGTGAAGGTCTGGTCATCACCCGATATGGGTACGCACGGCCCTGCCAAGGCATCGAAATCGTCGAAGCCGCGCACCCGGTACCTGATCAGGCGGGCGTAGATGCGACAAAACGCATGCTGAACTTGGTTGAGGATCTAGGGCCAGAGGACACGGTTCTGGCCCTGATCTCGGGCGGCGGTTCTGCGTTGCTTTGCGCACCCATCGAGGGAATGACACTGGCCGACAAGCAAGCTGTGAACGCAGCTCTGCTCGCGTCCGGCGCCCCGATCAGCGAGATGAATGTTGTGCGACCGCAATTGTCCCGGGTGAAGGGAGGCCGCCTGGCCGCTGCCTGTCACCCAGCCAAGGTCGTGAGCCTGATCATTTCAGATGTTCCCGGGGACGATCCTGCCGAGATTGCGTCAGGCCCCACTTTTGCAGGGAAAAGCACAGCAGAAGCCGCGCTATCGATATTGGATCGCTGGAACATTGATGTTGATAGCAAGGTGGTCGATCTGCTCACTGCAGCAGCTAAGAATCCACCACCGGCGGCTGTGAACGCAGCGCAGGACAGTCTCGAAATCGTTGCCGCCCCATCGCAATCTCTCGCCGCTGCGGCCAAGGAAGCAAGCAAACAAGGCTGCGAGGTTCGGATATTGGGGGATGCGCTCGAAGGGGAAGCGCGGGAATTGGGAGCAGCGCACGCTCAACTGGCGCTTGAAGTACAATCGCAGTTGTCTGCCGATGATCGACCAGTGCTGTTGCTTTCGGGGGGTGAATGCACTGTGACCAGAAAAGGCGACGGAGTTGGCGGACCCAATGCGGAATATGCGTTGTCGGCCGCGCTGGCGCTGAATGGGCGGGCTGGAATCCACGTACTCTCTTGCGACACCGACGGAGTTGATGGCGCCGCAGAAGTAGCCGGAGCGTACGCCGGGCCCGCAGCACTCGGTGAAGGTCAACAAAGGATTGACGCCGAAACCGCTTTGGCCAACAACGATGCACACACGTTCTTCGACCGAACCAACGGGCAGATCGTTACGGGTCCGACACTGACGAACGTGAATGATTTCCGCGCGATTCTTGTGCTGCCTAGCGAGAATACGCCTCTCTGAGGCCAGCGCGACGGCGTTTTTACCGATGCATTTGGTCCAAGTAGCAGTGGATGAAACTTAGGGCCGCATCCCCATTCTTGGTGAGCTAAACCGTGCTTTAAGGTGCGACGGAGCGTATATCCATTTGGATAACAGCAAGCGATCGTTGCAGAAAATTGGGAAACCCCAGTCGACTAACACTATACGCATTGCGGGAAACTAGGTACGCTCAACCCAATGGAACGAGGAAGGATAAGCTGTGACAGGCCATGTGTTGCTGTTGCTGCTTGGCCTTGAGTTCAAACATCTTGTTGCGGATTTTCTGCTTCAATTCCGTTGGATGACTAAGGCCAAAGGCAGTGTCTTTCTAATTGGAGGCTACGCACATTCTGCCGTCCACTCATTGAGCACGTTAGCGGTTCTGGGGCTGTTTTCGGTGCCGTTGAGCTTGGCGTTGGCTTTAGCGATGGTTGAATTTCCGGTTCACTACCTGATCGATTATTCGAAGGCCCATATAGGAAAAAATTTAACCGCGACGAATACGCCTCGCAAATATTGGGCGCTTTTCGGGTTTGACCAGTTTCTGCACCATTTGACCTATATTGGCATGATTTTCATCGTGGTTGTTTGGCAAGGCGTATAGGGGACGCGTTTGCCAAAGCGGGAGGACAAGGGATGGTAAGGTTGGAACGTGTGTTTATCCCGGTTTGGTCGCTGGCCATTTTCTTCTGCTCATCGCAAGGCGCTTTAGCGGCCGGAGGAGAAATTCCAACACTCGTTCAAGAAATCGGTTTGAGTTTGTTCGTTGCCGGCGGACTGGCGGTCCTTTTTGCCCGCCTGAATATCCCAAGTATTGCAGCCTTCATCTTGGCGGGAGTTCTGGTTGGGCCGCAGGTTCTGCATCTGGTGACCGAAACCTCCAACATAGATGCGATAGCACAAATTGGATTTGTACTTCTGCTCTTTGTAATTGGTTTGGAAATTGACGTCCGAAGCCTTTTGGCAGGAGGCAAGCCCCTCCTAGTCGCTGGAGTTGTGCAATATCCGTTGACCCTCCTTCTCGGGTTAGGCTGCAGTAAACTCTTGATTGTGGCCGGGTTAGGAGGCGTTTTGGAAGAAATGCCGCTCGCACCTCTCTATATGGGTTTGGCCATTGCCGGTTCGTCTTCCCTTCTTGTTGTGAAGCTGTTCCAGGAGAATTTCCAGTTGGATACTCAGCCCGGGCGCATTTCGCTGATTATACTGATCTTTCAGGATGTCTGGGCGATTATCGTGACGATCCTTCAGCCCAGTCTGCACGCCCCGGATTTGGCGGCGATCGCCACATCTTTTTTAGGAATAGGTATTCTGATCGTGATCGCTGCGGTCTTGGCGCGATATCTTATCGGCGCTGCTTTCCGGTGGATTGCCAAGAAACCCGAACTCATCCTTCTGGGCGCAGTTTCCTGGTGTTTCGCAGTCGTCGCCATCGGGACAAATCTCGATAACCTCACGATACCTCTCGGCTTCAACCTGCATATAGCCGTCAGTTCGGGGATGGCCGCTTTGGTGGCCGGCGCGACCATCGCCAGCTTGCCTTTCACCACCGAAATTGTGACCAAAGTGAGCTTGGTAAAAGACTTCTTTATTACGCTCTTCTTTGTTGGTTTGGGTATGAATATGCCTGCCCTCACCGGTTGGGACATTCCTCTTCTGGCTTTGGCATTGGCACTTCTCGCAATCCTTGCCCGCCAGCTGGTATTCTTCCCGGTTTTCTATGTTTTGGGTGTGGACCAGAGAAGCGCTCAGGTGAGCTCTATTCGTCTCGCCCAGATATCCGAGTTTGGGCTTGTGATTGCCTTCCTCGGAATGAAACTGGGGCACATTAGTCAGGAAATCGGCAGCGTTATCATTCTGGCGTTCGTTATTACAGCCGTCCTGACAACGCCTCTGTTCGAAAAGGCATATGGGATCTACGCGTTTGTAAAACCCGCCTTGTCAGCACTTGGCTTCAAAGAGCCAAGCAACGACACTGAGGAAACTGGCAAGAAAGTCACCTTGGCGGTGCTGGGCATTCACCGAGAGGCATCTTCCTTCTTGTATGAACTTGGGAAAAGCCATCCCGAGATTCTCCCCGAAACCGTGGTGGTGGATTTCAATATGGCGCTGCACAAGAAAATTCGCGATTTGGGTGTTCACGTGGAATATGGTGATATCTCGAACGAAGAGACGCTTATCCATGCAGGAGTTGATCGCGCCAAAATCATCGTCTGCACGATTTCCGATGATCTTCTGCGCGGCATCAACACCCAAGAGCTGGTACGGGTAGTACGAAGGCTGAATCCGGAAGCAACAATTGTCGCGAATGCGATAAACCTAGACGGCGAGGCACAGGTTCGGGAAGCCGGGGCCAACATCGTCTACATGTCCCGCCTAGCGGTGGCCGACAAACTAATTGACGCTTTACATCATATTCTCAGGGGCGAGGCGTCGAGCTACGCAAAGGAGCATGTTGCCAGCCAAGGAGACCTTTCGAAACGTGACGAAGTCATGAATTGACGCCGTACGTTATGGGCAAAATTCTTTGATGGGAACTTGAGTGCGCCGATATCTTGGGCACTGGCGCAAACCGAACCTATGGTCGGTACAGGAATTAATCAGGGTGAGCTTAGGTCCACAGATACCGCACGACCCATGACGGTCAATGGGATTGTGAATAAATCCCGCAGAGTCGTTTCAGCTGGTTGACCCCATTATAGAACAGGCGAAAACAGCTCAACCGGTGTGGAAAAACCTTTCAACTTCGCCGACGCAGTTGGCGAGAAAGTCAGATTGGCACCCGAGCAAGCGTCTTTCACTTCGCGAGAGACGAGAACAGAGCCAGCTTCACCAAAATCGCAAATGCGCGAGGCCAATTGCACCGCTGAACCAAACAGATCGCTCTTTTCTTCAACAGGTTCGCCAGCATGTATCCCGATCCTTACTTCGATCGGAATTCGGCTCTGGCTATTATGATTGCCCAGTTCTTCCTGAATTCTGACGGCGCTGGAAACAGAGGCCGAAACGACGTCGAAAGACGCCATGATCCCGTCGCCAAGGTGCTTGACTTCAGAACCTCCGAATTCCTCCAAACAGCGCCGTATCAACGCGTCGTGCGCCCGTAATAATTCGACGGCAACTTTGTCACCGAATTGCGAGGTCATTTCGGTCGACCCGACCATGTCGGTGAACATAATGGCGCGGAAGGCGGGTTCGCTTATCGCTGTCTCTTTAGCTGTCGGGGGATCCTGAACCCGGCCAAGAAACGCTTCAACCGCAGAAAGTTCAACCTCGATCATCTCGTTGGCAACGTGTCCGTGAGCTTCTGCATGAACCCTGTCTGCAGTTTCTTTGTCAGGTGCGTCCACAAGGCAAAATGTAGTGTGCCGTTCCGCGTCATACCAATAGGTTAGAAACTTCACTCCGTACCGGTCCTGGATTTCCAGATCCTTGACGTGAAGCGCAGCGGTCTCTTCAGCCGATTGTTCTACCATTTCGTGGCGGTCAAGAAAGATAGGCATCTGTCACCTCCGTTTCTATGGGAGGATTTTACTGCAGTGAGGCCATAAAACAAAATCTCGGTGGTTCCTTCGAATGACACTCGACATTTTTGAACAACATCCCGACGTTTTCGTGAAAGTATTTTTGCACAGTCCGACCGGATGTGAAGGAGCGAAGATTTGGACTTCCAAGGAGGAACCCGCTCGCCTTTGCCGGTTGTGGCCCTTGTAGGTCAGGCCTCTCGATAGAGAATTTCACTAGGGCAGACGGCTTCTCCACACAAACTGACGCAAAGCGAACCGCGAGCGGACAGAGCGGACTCCTGGCAAACGGGTCAGCTTGTCTTGCAAAAATCGCTCGAAGGCATGGAGGTCCTCCACCACCACCCGCAGCAGAAAGTCCTGGCTGCCGGTCATGAGGAAGCCTTGCACAACTTCTTCGAAATCCATCACACGGCGCTCAAACAGCGCCAGCCCTTCAGCCTGCTGGGTTTCCAGTTCGACTGAAACAAACGCTGTGATCGGGTAGCCAGCCCTTTCGGGGTCGATGATGGCCCCGTAGCGCGAAATAACCCCCTCGTCTTCCATGTTGGCGATGCGTTTGCGGCAGGGTGTCGGTGACAGGCCAACCTTCTCGGCCAGTTCCACGATGGGAATGCGACCGTCTTCAATGAGAATCGCAAGAATGCGTCGATCAATATCATCCATAGTTAAATAAGCTACCATATAACTAATCTGTAGTGAATATCTCTAAATTTGTGATCTCTGCGGGGCGACTTTGGGAGAAACCACTCCGGGGTTCGGCGTACCATGAGAATGGGACCTGAACGGGAGGAATTTCATGCCCGATACCGCCAGAGCGCGCATCACGATACCAGAGCCGGAATTTCGACCGGGTGACGTGCCGGATTATTCTGACGTGAAGATACCAGAGGCAGGGGCAGTGACCCTGCCGCCATTGGATGTTGAACCCCGCCTGCTGCGAAACCACGCGTTTTCGATCATTCGCATCCTGCGTCGTGACGGCGAGGCGGTTGGCCCATGGACAGATCTTCTGACGGAAGAAGAAATGTTGGCGGGCCTGCGCCAAATGATGATCCTGCGGACGCTGGATGCACGAATGATTGCGGCACAGCGGCAGGGGAAAACCTCTTTCTACGTCGGTCAGCTCGGGGAAGAGGCCGTCACTACGGCCTTTCAACGCGCCCTCAGCCCCGGCGATATGAACTTTCCGACCTATCGCAATGCCGGGCTTCTGGTGGCGCAGGACTATCCGCTTGAAACCATGATGAACCAGATATTCTCGAACGAGAACGACCCTCTGGCCGGACGGCAAATGCCGGTTCTGTATTCTTCCAAGGAACACGGGTTCTTCACAGTTTCGGGTAACCTTGGCACTCAGTTTGTGCAGGCCGTTGGCTGGGCGATGGCCGCAGCGATTGACGGCAGCGACAAGATCGCAGCTGGATGGATCGGCGACGGATCAACCGCCGAGGCAGACTTCCACTCTGCCATGGTTTTTGCCTCGACCTACAAGCCCCCTGTCGTGCTGAATATCGTCAATAACCAATGGGCAATTTCGACCTTCCAAGGCATTGCCAAGGGGGAATCAGGGACCTTTGCCGCACGGGGACTTGGGTTCGGCATGGCCTCGCTGCGAGTCGACGGCAATGACTTCCTTGCCGTACATGCGGTCGCGAAATGGGCCGTAGAACGCGCGCGTCAGGGCCTTGGGCCGACATTGCTGGAACATGTCACCTATCGCGCTGGGGGGCACTCGACCTCGGACAACCCCGAGGCCTATCGCCCGAAAGAAGAATCCGATGCGTGGCCGCTTGGCGACCCGATCGAGCGGTTAAAGCTGCATCTGATCAAACGCGGGATCTGGTCAGAGGATCGCCACAAGCAGGCCGAGGCGGAAATCCGCGACGTGGTTGTGGCTGCACAGAAAGCTGCCGAAAAACATGGCACGCTGGCCGGTGGCCCGTCCGCGAAACGGCGCAGCATATTCGAAGGCCTTTACGAAGAGATGCCCTTGCACCTTCAACGCCAGAAAGAAGCCGCGGAGGAACTCTTATGACCAATATGTCGATGGTAGAGGCCGTCCGCGACGCGTTGGACGTGATGATGACCAAGGACGATCGCGTGATCGTCTATGGCGAGGACGTTGGCTATTTTGGCGGGGTCTTCCGCTGTACGCATGGGCTGCAGGAAAAGCACGGGAAACTTCGCTGTTTTGATGCCCCGATCAACGAAAGCGGGATCGTGGGAACGGCCATCGGAATGGCAGCCTATGGTCTGCGTCCCTGCATAGAAATCCAGTTCGCCGACTACATGTTCCCGGCCTATGACCAGATAACACAGGAGGCCTCGCGCATCCGCTATCGGTCGAACGGGGATTTCACCTGTCCGATGGTGATCCGTATGCCAACAGGCGGCGGGATTTTCGGCGGCGAGACCCACAGCCAAAGCCCGGAGGCGCTGTTCACCCATGTGTCGGGCCTGAAAACCGTGCTCCCCTCGAACCCGTATGATGTCAAAGGCATGTTGATCGCCGCGATCGAGGACCCGGATCCGGTTATCTTCCTTGAGCCAAAGCGGCTTTATCACGGCCCCTTCGATGGCCATCACGAGCGCGAAGCGAAATCGTGGAAAGGCCACCCGTTGGGCGAGGTTCCCGAGGGACATTACACCGTGCCGCTTGGCAAGGCCGCGATCCGCAGGGAGGGATCAGAAGTTACCGTTCTGACCTATGGCACGATGGTACATGTGGTTCTGGCCGCCGCGGAAGAGCAGGGGGTGGATGCCGAAGTGATCGACCTGCGCAGCCTTCTCCCTCTGGATCTCGAAACAATCGAAGCATCAGTTCGCAAGACCGGACGTTGCGTTGTCGCGCATGAAGCGACGCTTACGAGTGGCTTTGGCGCAGAACTTGCAGCACGGGTTCAGGCGGCCTGCTTCTATCACCTTGAAGCTCCGGTGCGACGCATTGCCGGTTGGGACGTGCCTTACCCTCACGCCCAGGAATGGTTCTATTTTCCCGGGCCCGACCGCGTTGGGCGCGCTCTGAAAGAAACGGTGGAGGCTTAACATGTCCGAGATCACGATTAAGCTTCCCGATATTGGCGAAGGCATTGCCGAATCTGAAATCTCCGAATGGCTCGTGTCGGTCGGTGACTGGATCAACGAGGATGATCCTCTGGTTGTTGTCCTGACCGATAAGGCCGCTGTTGAAATCCCATCAAGCGTGAGCGGTAAGGTTAGCTGGCTCGGCGGAGAGGCCGGTGAAATCCTGTCAGTTGGGGCGCCTTTGGTGAAGATCGACGCTTTAGAGGGTGGTGAGGAAAAGGCAAAAGAACCCGTTTTGGAAAAGGCCATGGAACCCGCTGCGGATACTCGGGCACCTGTCGCTTCTTCTGATCCAGTTGCTGAGGTTCAAGAGGTACCACCCCTAACCAAATCCTCAGGTAAGGCGCTTGCCGCACCTGCCGTACGGAAGAGAGCGATTGAACTTGGAGTGAGCCTGTCCTCGTTGTCGGGTACCGGGCCAGAAGGGCGGGTGACACACGGCGACCTCGACCGGCTTTTGTCGGCCGGCGCCCCTGTGACTGTGTCGGGGACACAGGATGAGGTGACTGAGGTAAAGGTTATCGGCCTGCGTCGCAAGATCGCCGAGCAGATGAGCCGCTCGCACGCACATGTCCCTGCGATCACAATCGTGGAAGAGGTGGACGTGACCGATCTGGAACGTCTGCGCAACCGCATGAATGCAGATCGATCTGAGGGCCAACCCAAACTCACCCTTTTGCCCTTCCTCATTCGCGCCATGGACATCGCGCGCGATGCGGCACCACAGGTGAACGCCCGCTACGATGACGAAGCTGGCGTCCTTCACCAGCACTCTGCCGCTCATATCGGCATTGCCACACAGACCGACAACGGCCTGATGGTGCCGGTGATGACAAACGCTGGAGGGCGATCCCTGTGGAACATGGCCTCGGAAATTCGTCGTTTGGCCGATGGCGCCCGTGAAGGGGGGCTGACCCGCGAAGAACTGAGTGGTTCGACTATGACCATCACGTCACTTGGTCCGCTTGGTGCGGTGGCCACGACACCGATTGTGAACCACCCAGAGGTCGCGATTCTGGGGGTGAACCGCAAGCAGATCCGCCCCGTTTGGGACGGCTCTCAATTTGTTCCGCGCGAGGTGATGAACCTCTCGGCGAGCTTCGATCACCGGATCGTCGATGGCTGGGATGCGGCACAGTTCATAGCGCGGCTGAAAGACCTTCTGGAGACGCCGGCGCTTTTGTTCGCGAAGGGGGGCGATCGACCCTGAACCAAGGAGACAAGAATGAAAATCGAGCGGATTTATTCTCAAACCCATGAAAAGGTGCTGTCCTGCACCGATCCCGTGTCAGGTCTTCGGGCCTTTATCGCGATCCATGACACCACGCTTGGTCCAGCACTGGGCGGGTGTCGGATGTGGCACTATGACAACGCGCAAGAGGCCATGGCCGATGCGCTTCGCCTGTCCGCCGGGATGACCGCGAAATCGGCGCTTGCAGGGGTGCCCTTCGGCGGCGGTAAGGCGGTTATCATGGCGGATCCCCGTACCGAAAAGACGCCGGAAAAGATGCGTGCCATGGGACGCTTTATCGAGAGCCTGAAAGGGGAGTACATATCCGGCGAAGACGTCGGAATGACACCGCAGGACCTGCTCTTTGCGGCGGAAGAAACCGAACATGTAGTTGGCCTTCCAGAGGGACCTTACGCCAGCGGCGATCCCTCCCCGGTCACAGCCGAAGGTGTGTTTCGTTGCATGCGCACAGCGGCGAGGTTGCGGCTTGGGTCCGCAGATTTGGCCGGGCTAACGGTTGCCGTGCAGGGTTTAGGCCACGTGGGTATGGTTCTTGCCGAGAAACTCAGCGCTGCTGGGGCACGATTGATCGTGGCTGATCCGAACAAGGCTGCGACAGCGCGGGCTGCTCGTGATCTGGGGGCTCGGGTCGTGCTACCCGAAGAGATTGTGGCGGTCGA
>CAYFXM010000094.1:0-9817 GCA_964346965.1 uncultured Actibacterium sp.
CAATTCCTGTGGTCCAGGGCATTTCTCAGCAAGTTCACTCGCTGGCGGGTTACCGCGCTGCCGGCGAACGGGCGATCCGCATCGATATGCTGGAACGCCTTGCCGACCTGCTGCGCGCGCAGGATAGCCGCGGGGGCTTTGAGGCCAACCCCGACATGTTGTCGATCACCGGCATGACGCTGGAGCAATTCGCCAACCTTATGGAAGGTCTGGGCTACAAGGCCGAGAAAGGCGAACGCGAGAAGGTAAAAGCCGTTCAGGCGGAAGCCAACGCCGAAGCACCTGCTTCCGAAGAGGCGACTCCCACCGAGGAAGCACCTGCTGCCGACGCAGAGGTGCCTGCCGACGCTGAAGTGTCAGCGGACGTTGAAGCAACAGCCGAACCCGAGGCAGAGGTATTCTACACCTTCACATGGGCTCCGCGCCGTCAGGGCGGCGGACGCCCACGGGGCGATCGTCCACAGGGTAAGGGTAGAGGCAAGCCAAAGGGCAAGGGGCCGCGCGGCCAGAAGAACGACCGCGGCAAGTCCTATCAGGCCCGCCCGCCGAAAAAGGAAAAGCCGATCGACCCGGACAACCCCTTTGCCGCTGCACTGATGGGGCTGAAGGACAAAGGCTAAGGTGGCAGACACGCCCCCTGATTATATCCGGCTGGACAAATGGCTGTGGCAGGCGCGGTTCTTCAAGACCCGTAGCTTGTCCGCTAGCAAGATCGCGGGCGGCAAGGTCCGTCTGAACGGGACCAAAACTTTGAAACCCGGTCAGAAACTGCGTGTAGGCGATACGCTGACCTTTGCGCAGGGCCGGGACATTCGGCTAATCCGGGTTGTCGAGCTGGGTGAACGTCGAGGGCCGGCCAGCGAAGCCCAGCAACTCTATGATGATCTTGATCCGCCAAAGCGGTCAGACTAGGAACCTTGTCCGCTGAAGCGGTTTGTTGTCCGGCTTATCGTCTTTTCGTCTTGCATGACTTGAATGATCCGCAACGCTGGTCTAGCTAAGCCGTGATCTTCAGAGATGGGATTCACACCATGACCTATATCGTCAACGACAATTGTATCGCTTGCAAATACACCGACTGCGTCGAAGTCTGCCCGGTGGATTGCTTCTATGAAGGCGAGAACATGCTGGTCATTCACCCCGATGAGTGTATCGACTGTGGCGTGTGTGAACCCGAATGCCCAGCCGACGCCATCCGCCCGGACACCGAGCCGGACATGGAGAAATGGGTCGAATTCAACCGGAAATATTCTGAGATGTGGCCGGTTATTATCACCAAGAAAGACCAACTTCCCGAAGCGGAAGAGCGTGACGGCGAAAGCGGCAAGCTAGAGAAATACTTCTCTGAGAAGCCGGGCGAGGGTGGCTAAGCTCGATTCGCATTAGGGTGGCGTTTTCGTGCCGTTTTAGAGAGATTCTAGGTCAATTTTCTCTTTAAAAATAACGGCTACGCAGCAGTTCCGCGCTGCAGCGCTTTAAAAACAGTGATTTTTTTGTTATATTGGCAGGGTAAAAATGAAATAGACCCTGTCACCGCCTGCGGGATTGCGCCCGAGCGGCGGTTTTTTTTGGCTCTGATAGGACCATTGTCCGAATGCCACCGCATTCGGCGTGGTTCGTTCGTCGCCAACGGGGTGGGCTGCAAGGAAAGTGCTGAATGAGCAAGACCAAAAAAATGGAATTCCGCCCGAACGACTACGTTGTCTATCCCGCCCATGGTGTGGGGCAGATCGTGTCGATCGAGGAACAGGAAATCGCAGGCATCGAGCTGGAACTGTTCGTGATCTCGTTCGAAAAGGACAAGATGACGCTTCGCGTTCCTACGAACAAGGCAACCGATGTAGGCATGCGTTCGCTATCCTCGCCGGATGTTGTTGACCAGGCGATGACCACCCTGAAAGGGAAAGCCAAGGTTAAGCGGGCGATGTGGTCGCGCCGTGCTCAGGAATATGAACAGAAGATCAACTCTGGCGATCTGATCGCGATCGCTGAAGTGGTCCGCGACCTGCACCGCGCCGATGACCAGCGCGAGCAGAGCTATTCCGAACGTCAGCTGTACGAAGCTGCGCTGGAGCGTCTGACTCGCGAAGTTGCGGCGGTCGGTGGACTGGATGAAGGAAACGCCCAGAAAAAAGTCGACGAAGTCCTGCTGTCGCGCGCGGCCTGAACTGACCCAAATGAAAGTTGAAAGCCACGGGGAAACCCGTGGCTTTTTCTATTGGGCGGGGGTTTTTTGCTCTTCCGACGGCTTGTCGACCGGGCGCGTCTGAGGAAGGTCCTCATCGACGTCCTGAGGCGGCACAAGCGGGCGGATATTGTCTTCGTCGGCTGCAACCACCGTCTCGAGTTCCTTGTTTAGTTCCTGCGCGCGCTTGAGGTATTCCTTGTTCTCGGTCAATGGAACACCGGGCTCCCAAAGCGCCGCCAGTTCTCGCAAGCTTTGCCGGTCGTGCTTGTAGAATGCCACCTCACGCTCATGGGCTTCAAACTCCGACAGCCCCATATTTTCAAGGACATAGCGTCCGGCCCTCAAGCTGCTGTCGAACATCTCTCGGACGATGTCATTGGCACCGGCACGATAAAGCTCGTAGACGTGTACGCGATCCCTAGCACGGGCGACGATATGCAGGTCGGGCCTTTCGCGACGGGCAAATTTAACCAGTCGGATCGTGGCTTCCTTGTCGTCCAGTGCGGCGACCAGTACGCGTGCATTGGCTAAACCCGCAGCGTGGAGCAACTCTGGGCGGGTTGGGTCGCCGAAGAAACCCTTGTACCCAAAACGGCGCATGGTTTCGATCATTTGCAGATCGTGATCCAGAATAGTGGCGCGCACGCCGGACATTTGAAGCATCCGGTTCACCACCTGACCGAACCGACCGACACCAGCGATGATGATCGGCTGAATCTCATCGATTTCGTCGGCCTCTTGAGTGCTATCCGCATCTTTCAGGCGGTGGGAAAGTTGGTCGTTGATGATGAAGGCAAGGGGAGTCAACAGCATCGACAGGGCGATAATTAGAAGCAATCGCTGGCCAATGTCGGCGGTCAGCACGTGTGTCTGCAGCGAGAAACTGACAAGAACGAATCCAAATTCCCCTGCCTGGGCGAGTGAAAGGGTGAACAACCAACGGCTCTTGTGACGCAGTTTGAAGGCAAAGGTCAGTCCCAGAAGGATCATGCCTTTGATGAACATCAGGGCCAGCGCCATGGCGACGATCGTCACCGGGTCGTCGAGCAAGAGTTCAAAGTTGATCCCGGTTCCGACTGTCATGAAGAATAGGCCCAGCAACAGGCCTTTGAAGGGTTCGATGCTGCTTTCCAACTCATGCCGGAATTCAGAGTTCGCCAGGACCACGCCTGCAAGGAAGGTTCCAAGCGCTGGTGATACGCCCACTACGATCATCAGAATTGCAATGCCCACAACGAACAGCAATGCGAAGGCGGTGTACATCTCGCGCAGGTGGGTTGCGTGGATGACGCGGAAGAGGGGGCGGGTTAGGAAGTGACCGGCCAGAACCGTGACACCTACGGCAGCCAGCGTCGCGAGGGTCACGCCCCAAGCCGGCAGACCTTCGACCAATGACATACCATGCTCAGCTGCGTGCGCATCGAGCTCGGGGCGCTGCACGGACCCGTCCGGCCCCAAGACAGCCACGGATGGCAACGCGAGAAGCGGTAAGAAGGCCAGCATCGGGATCACAGCGATATCCTGCATAAGCAGCACGGAAAAACTGCTGCGTCCGCCAACGGTTGTCATCAGCCCTTTTTCGTTCAGGGTCTGTAGCACGATCGCGGTCGAGGACAGTGCAAGAACCATGCCCACGGCCAGCGCGGTTTGCCAAACGAGCCCATAGGCCATAGCGGCGGCCATCACCGCACCGGTGGTGAGGGTGATTTGCAGGCCACCAAGTCCCAACAATCGATGCCGCATCTCCCACAGTGTTTTGGGGTCTAGCTCCAAACCAATCAGGAACAGCATCATCACCACGCCGAACTCGGCGAAATGCTGAAGGTCGGTTGTTTCGGCGCCTACGACACCCAACACAGGGCCAATTAATATCCCCGCCGCGATATAGCCCAGCACCGAGCCAAGCCCGAGCCGGACAGCCAGCGGTACTGCGACGACAGCTGCGGTCAGATAGATCAGGGCCTGTAAAAGAAAGCCGTCCATAATGGGTTCCGATAGCGCGCGTTTCATTTCGGGCCGAAGCGGCCCTCGATTTCAGTCTAAGGGGATTTCTGCAGGCGCACAAATGGCGAGGTCGGATATTTCCGGGATAAACCGTTCTAGCCGCCTGGCATTTCGAGAACCACGTTCTTGCCCCGCTTCACATAGGTGAGTCTGCTCTCTGAAATTGCCGAGACCCGGCCCCCGTCCAGCCTGTCACCGACCTTCAGCTTCAGAATGCGGCCCGAAGACAGACGCACCAGGGCCTGCCGGTCAGATTTCGATCCGAAGACGCCAATAAGATTGATTTGGCGCAGACGCATGGCGTTCTCGTCCGTTGCGCGATCGGCGATCGAGGCCGAGGTGGGTAACCGGGGAGCGGCAGAAGGTTGGGGCTCGGTGCTGGCTTCGCGCACGGCGGCCTCGATGCTGCTGCTGTTGGTTCCGGTTGGCGCTTGACGCGGACGGGCCGTAGGGCGGATTGGCGGGGCCACCGCGATGAATACTTTGGGGCGGGGAACCGAAAGAGCCGCAGGCCGCAAGGCGGGGCGATAACCTGGAGTATCTTCGGTTGCGATGATCACTTTCAGCTCTGGGCGCGACAGAATACTGTCGGGTCGGGCCAGTGGTCGATAGTCCGACAAAGCACGATCTGCAGATGGTTCAGGGTCGGGAACGGGTCTGATCTTGGGGGGCTCTGGAGGGGAACCTTCGATCACTGCAATGTCAAAATGCTCTTCGACGTCCTCAAGTTCAACTGTCGCAGCGCCGCCGTCAGCCTGCGGTTCCTGATCCGAAACAGCCAACTGGGTTGGCTCATCTTCCAGCTCGGCAGCCTCGATTTCCGCCAATTCTTCCGGTGTCAGAAGGGGAAGTTGCGCGGTGTCCATTTGCAACGTGGTTGAACTGTCGAGCTCTTCCGCGATCTCCTGTCCGGGCACCACTTCCTCAGCCTGGTCTTCGACTGCATCCGATCCGGTTGGTTCAGCGGAATTTGGCGCTTCAACCTCGACCGGTTCTTCCAGCGTTGCAACCTCCTCTTCTTGCGTCGGTGTCGGAACCGGAGGGGTCGTGTTCATTGCAGGTAGCGACAGTTGAGCCGATTCTGGGGGTAGCGGAGGAAGAGACAAGAGCGGCGGCGTACGGAGGGCTTCCCCTGCCTCAGCCGTGTTTTGAGGCGCGGGTAGTGAGGTCAGCGGTCGCGGTGCTAAAACCTCCTCGGTCGTCACCTCGGGTTGGGGCAGGTCAGGCGAAGACGGCTCTGCCAACTCGATAGCAGGTTCTGGTAGTGACGGGGACGCATCAGGTGCCTCAGATTCGGCAATGTGCGGGGCGGGGATTGGCTGTTGCGCGGTGGGTTTTTCCGGTGCGATTGGCGTGCTCGACTGGCTGAGCATCCACCATAACCCCCCGGTTAGAACCAGAACGCCGGCGCACGCAGCCGCAAGCTGCCCCCATGCCCGATCTGGCTTTAGAGAAAGGTTAGTGGGGGGGAGCTCTTCGACAACCCCGCCCGCGGGATCGGTGCTCTCAAGCTTGGTTATCTTCCCACGCGGCGCAGCGGCTGCTTGCGCGGCTAGCTCATCTGGAGTTGCCTGCTCTTTTTCTTCGTAAGAGGTTCTCGCGGTGTCCTGCCGAAAGACGATTTCAGCGTCCTCGAGGTCATCGTCCGAAAACGTCTCCGATTTCGGCGCGATGCTGGTTTTGCCGCCTGCATCCTCACCCGCAGAATCGGCGCTGTCGAGTTTGGTTAGTTTCCCAAGCGGTGCAGCCTCTGTGATTGCAGCCAACTCAGAGAGCGCCTCTTGCCCTTTCGCTTGGTCGGAAATGTCCGCCCGTTCCTGTCTAAAGACGATTTCAGCTTCCTCGTCCGACTCTGGAACTTGTGTTGGATCCGGCATTGGGGACGCGGTCTCTAGCACTAACCGTGTCGACCCAAACCAAGGGGTGCGTGGAAAGCGGTTGGCTTTGGGGGATGACGTAAATCCGACTGGGGTCAGACCATAGGCGGCAGCGAACTCCCCGGCCTCGGTCAGGGTCTCGGTTGCAACTGCTGCAACCTGTACGGTTTCTGGATCCTCTCTCTCCCAGTCGATCCGAAGGTCGGCAAGGTCATATGGCGTCAGCCCGTCCAGACTCGCACGGATCAAATCGTGTTCATCCGGGCCTTCGGCAATAGAGAGACGGGTGTAGAGGATCTGGTCTTCGGGCAGGATAAGGACCGAGTCCCATCCTTCGGGTGCGTTGTTGTCCGCAATCTCTCGTAGCTCTGCCATTAGCTCGGGCAGGCGCTCAGCATCGAATTCCGCGCGGAATAAAGCCTCATCGGGAGCAGCACTGTTGGCCAGCGCAATCCCGTCCGGCGAAAGCAAGATATTATACCGCGTTGTCATCAGGATCCATCATATCAGCCCCGCACGCAGGCACGAGGGCACCGCAGCGGCCAGTAGCAGTTTTTTGCCCATACGCAGGTGATTTGCCAAGGAAATCCTTGGCACCCGCGTCAAAGAGGCAGAGCCTAGGGGCAAAGACAGGAGAGATCGATGACCAGACTGAAGATTCTTGCTGTGATGATGCTGGGTTTGGCCTCGCCCGTCATGGCGCAAGAGGGGCCACCGACCCTGACGGTCCAGGGGCGAGGTGAGGTTGCGGCCGTTCCGGACATGGCAACATTGACACTCGGGGCGCAGTCGCAAGGCAAGACCGCACAGGAGGCCCTGCGCAAGACATCGGCCGCGACCGCAGAGATTCTAGAGGTATTGAAATCCGCAGACATTGCCGAGACCGATATCCAGACCCGCGATTTGTCGTTGAATCCGATTTGGGACAACCGGCGTTATGAGGATAACCGCCCACCAAAGGTCGTTGGGTTCAACTCAAGTAATACGGTGGTGGTCCGGGTGCGTGATCTGGATCGACTGGGCGACATTCTGGATCAGGTCGTGGAAAGCGGGGCAAATACTTTCCGCGGGTTGCAATTCGGCCTTCAGGATCCGGTTCCCGTAGCGGATGCCGCGCGTATCGAGGCGGTATCCGATGCACAGCGTAAGGCCGCGCTTTATGCGCAGGCCGCGGGTGTTGAATTGGGAAATGTCCTGTCGATTTCCGAAAGTCAGGACTCTGTTGCCCCGGTCGCAATGCGTATGGCAGAGGCCTCGATGGCCGCAGTTCCGATTGCGTCCGGCGAGGTGTCGACACGGGCGCAAGTCACCATGGTCTTCGCGCTACAACCAACACAGAAATAAGAAAGGCCACCCACATGATTGCGGGTGGCCCATAAATTGCAGGTCTTTAGCTACTTAGGCGGTCGCTGCGGCCAAGGCCTGATCCAGATCAGCGATCAGGTCATTCGCGTCCTCGATACCGATTGACAGACGTACAACGTTTGGCTGCGCTCCGGCCGCTTCTTGCTGTTCCGGCGTCAGCTGGCGGTGCGTGGTCGAGGCCGAGTGAATGATCAGCGAACGCGCGTCGCCAAGGTTCGCGACATGGCTGAACAGGTTCACGTTGTCGACCAGTTTCACGCAGGAGTCATAGCCACCCTTCAGGGCAACGGTGAACAACGCACCCGCGCCTTTCGGGCAGAACTGTGCCATGCGTCCGTGATAAGGCGAGGAGGGCAGGCCGGCATAGGTCACCATCTCCACCCGGTCGTCGTTTTCCAGCCAAGTGGCTACTTTTACAGCATTTTCCACGTGGCGCTGCATCCGCAAACTGAGGGTTTCAATTCCCATCAAAGTGTAATGTGCGCCTTGCGGGTTCATGGTCATGCCAAGGTCGCGAAGACCAACGGCGATGCTGTGGAAGGTAAAGGCCATGGGGCCAAGCGCCTCGTGGAACTTCAACCCGTGATAGGCAGGTTCGGGGGCGCTGAGCGAGGGGAACTTGTCCGAGGCCGACCAGTCAAACTTGCCGGAATCCACGATGCAACCGCCGGTGACGGTACCGTTGCCGGTCAGGTATTTGGTGGTCGAATGGACAACGATGGTCGCGCCATGCTCGATCGGGCGACATAGGTAAGGTGTGGCCGACGTGTTGTCGACAATCAGCGGAACGCCCGCTTCGTCCGCGATCGAGGCGGCGGTCGCCATGTCGGTGATATAGCCGCCCGGGTTGGCGATGGACTCGCAGAAGACAGCGCGGGTGTCGTCGTCGATTGCCGCCTTCAATGCCTCGGCGTCATCGAAGTCCACGAATTTCGCAGACCAGCCGAAGCGTTTGATGGTTTGGCTGAATTGAGTGACAGTCCCGCCATACAGGCGGGTCGAGGCAACCACGTTCTTGCCGGGGCCCATCAGCGGGAACCGCGCCATGCTCTGTGCTGCGTGGTAATCCGTTCGCCCAGTACCGCGACAGTCGGATTGGTCAGGCGCGAATAGATATAGCCAACCTCCTGCAGGTTGAACAAAGCAGCCGCGTGATCGGCGTCGCGGAAAACAAAGGCAGTGCTTTGGTAGATCGGCGTCTGGCGCGCGCCAGTAGCGGGGTCGGGCGCGGCCCCTGCGTGAATTTGCAGTGTGTCAAAGCCGTAAGATGGATTGTCCGACATTATGTCCTCCCTTAATCAATTGCGGGGACGGTAGGTCAATTGCATTAGGGCGGCAATCCACGAGCGCTTAGGTGGCGTGGTTTTTTGACATTGGGAGACGATTCCCTGACAAAACATACGACTAAAGTATATCTATTTTTCGGATAGGCCTCATGGGCCGTACACACGCCGAAGCTGTGAATGTGGCGGTATTCCCCAATTTAACCCCCTATAAACGCTGCAAATTACCCCCTGCGCGCCACCATTGGTCCCTAAATGGATAAAGTTTTGCCACAGTCGCTCAGTAGGAAATCTACAAAGGCCGTCGAAAAATTGTGGGGCAGGCCCGGCTGGTACGTCCATTCGAAGGGTTCCGCGACGAAAAAGTAGCGTTAGGCCGAATTTGAGTAACGACATGGGTCGTGTGGTGACCCAGAAATATGAGTGCGTACCGGAGAGGCGAGCATGGCAGGCTGGAAGGAACTAGGTATTGAGGGGCTGCGTGAAAACGCATCGCTGTCTGTCTTTTCCCGCACAGAATTCGCCAGTGTTCTCCGGTTGGAGGTGTAGATGTCAGAAGCAGGCACAGAACTTCCGGAGGTGTCGGGCAGCGAAGATGCCTTGGCCCCGGGAACCCAGCTTTTAGGCGGGGTCTATACGATTGACCGCTTTCTGAAGAGCGGCGGCTTTGGCATTACCTACATCGCCCATAACTCTCTTGGCCGTTACATGGTCATCAAGGAATGTTTTCCGGGCGCGATCTGCGCGCGGAATAACCGCTCGGTCGTCGTACGGTCGCGAAATTCGCTTGGCGAGCTGGCGAAGGTGGTCAATTGCTTTAAGCTTGAGGTCCGTGCGCTTTCCCGGATTTCGCATAAGAATGTCGTCAAAGTGCACGATGTCTTCGATGAGAATGACACTGCCTACATGGCGATGGATCTGATCAGCGGGCCGGACCTTCTGGACCTGATCGACGAGGGCGCGGATGAACTCACGCCTGAACGTGTGATGGACATGCTGACCCAGCTTTTAGGCGCGTTGTCCTATATCCATGGGCTCGGCCTGCTTCACCGCGACATCTCGCCGGACAATATTCTGCTGAACGACAATGGTGATCCGGT
>CAYFXM010000095.1:0-9809 GCA_964346965.1 uncultured Actibacterium sp.
CGCGGCCAAGCTCACGCATTGGTACCAGCCCGTCAGCGCCGGTTTCGTCCAGCTTCACGAATACCCCGAAGCGCGCGATGCCGGAAATGCGGCCCGCGAATTCATTTCCAACCCGGTCCGCCAGATAGGACGCGAGATAGCGATCGGTGGTGTCGCGTTCAGCAGCCATCGAGCGGCGCTCTGTGTCCGAGATATGCGCGGCGGTGTTTTCGAGGTTGTCGATATCCTCGGGCGACAAGCCATCCTTGCCCCAGCCATGACCCGAGATCAGCGCACGGTGCACGATCAGGTCGGAATACCGCCGGATCGGCGAGGTGAAATGCGCATAAGACCGCAGCGCCAGCCCGAAATGGCCGAAGTTCTCGTTGTGGTAATAGGCCTGTGTCATCGACCGCAGGGTGGACAGATTGATGAGTTCGGAAAACTCCGTCCCCATCGCAGCGTCCAACAAGCTGTTCAGATGCTGGGTTTTCAGCACCTGTCCCTTGGCCAGTTGGAACCCGCTGACCTGCGCGACTTCTCGCAGGGCATCCAGCTTTTCGGGGCTGGGTTCTTCGTGCACGCGATACAGCAGCGGGCGGCGGAGTTTCTCCAATTCCTCGGCGGCGGCGACATTTGCGAGGATCATGAATTCCTCGATCAACCGGTGCGCATCCAGTCGGTCCCGGAATGCCACCGAGGCGATGTGGCCGTCTTCCCCCAGAACGATCTTGCGTTCGGGTAGGTCAAGGTCCAACGGCTGACGGCGCGCGCGGTCTTTCCGCGCGACTTCATAGGCGTCGTAAAGCGGGCGCAAAACATCGTCCAAAAGCGGTTCTGTCCGCTCGTTGGGTTGGCCGTCGATGGCGTCCTGCACTTCCTGGTAATGCAGCGAGGCGTGGGATTTCATCAGGCCCCGGACAAAGCGGTGGCCGATCTTCTCGCCCGCCATGTTGATCTGCATCCGCACGGCGATACAGGCGCGCGGGACGCCTTCGTGAAGGGAACACAGGTCTCCCGACAGGCGGTCGGGCAGCATCGGCACCACGCGGTCCGGAAAATAGCTGGAGTTGCCGCGCTTGCGGGCCTCACGATCCAGCGCAGAACCGGAGGTGACGTAGTGCGCTACATCGGCGATGGCGACCCAGACGACGAAGCCACCTTCGTTCTTGGGATCGTCGTCGGCATGGGCATAGCAGGCATCGTCATGGTCCCGAGCATCCGCCGGGTCGATGGTGATCAGCGGCATGTCTCGCAGATCAGTGCGGCCCCTCAGGCCTGCGGGTTTGGCGCGGTCGGCTTCCTCGATGACATCGTTGGGGAACTGGTCGGGAATGCCGTGCTGGTGGATCGCGATTAGCGAGACCGCGCGCGGTTCGGTCGGATCTCCAAGCCGTGCTACAACGCGGGCGCGGGCCAATCCCATGCGGTTCCGGGGGCCGGCCTGTTCGGCCTCGACAAGCTCACCATCCTTGGCGCCACCGGTGGCATCAGCGGCTACGGACCACTCTTTGTCGACACCCTTGTCGATGGGCTTGATCCGCCCGCCTTCCGAACGTTTGCTGAATACCCCCAGAATCCGGATCGGGTTGGAACCGATTTTGCGGATCAGCCGCGCCTCATAGTCGTGATCCTCGGCCTTCACCTCGGTCAGGCGGCCTAGGATGCGGTCCCCCTGCCCGAGCGCGGGGTCACTGGCGCGGGTGATGATAAGAACGCGCGGCTCGGCCCCTTCGCCATGCCATTCCATCGGTTTTGCAAACAAGTCCCCATCCGGGGTGGGTTCGGCCACTTGCAGCACCGAAACTGGAGGCAGACTGTCCGGGTCGCGATAGGTCTTGCGGCGCTTCTGCAGGTGGCCCTCGGCCTCCAACTCTTTCAAAATGCGTTTGAGGTCGATCCGGTCGGCCCCTTTGATCCCGAAAGCCTTGGCAATGTCGCGCTTCGAGGTCTGGGTGGGATTTTCCGAAATCCATTCGAGGATCTGGTCTTTGCTGGGGATCTTGCTCATGGGGAAGCCGTAGCACGGAGACAGACCGGGGTCATTGGGAAATTGAGTGAAAGAATGCCCGAACACTGGACAGGCATTTCGATGCGATACCGGGATGTTTTGCAGACAAACTGGAAGAGGCAATATGAGCGGTCACTCTTCCTCGCGGAAACCCTCGTGGCAGGTATTGCAGACCGCCGCGACGTGCCAGGCTGCGAAGACGGGTCCATCGCGTGTCATCATGCCACCCTCACGCATCATGGCTGGGCCCATTTCGGCGTCCTCCCAAGAATTCGGTAAGTTCCCCCGTGGAGGCTGATCGGCGCGAGCCGCCAGTTCGGCGGACCAGCCTTCCAGCATGTCGGCGAAGTGTTCAAAAGTCGCAAAGTCGCTCCATATCTCATCCTTCGCCTCACTTGGCGGTTCGTTTGAACCTTCAGGGAACAGCGCTGTCATATGACTGCCAGCTCCGTTTTGGATTTCTTCGGCGGCGCGCCGGACGACGTCGGCATCATAGGTCAGCTCGCCATGGATCATTGCAAAGACACGTTCGATCAGTTCTTCGAAACGCTCCATTTTTTCCATGCGCTCTTTGACCACGCCGGTTGCACTTTCGTGTGCAACCGCCATCGACGCGAAACCAAGGGCCAGCACGGCCGTCATTGCCCTTACTTTCATGGCAAGCCCTCTAGATTTTTAGATGCGAGTTAGGGAGTAAGTATAGCTCATTTCCGCCGAAATGTATTCTCAGCTTTGGTTATGTTACGAACCATTCTACAGCGGACGATACATATCCCGATGTGGAATATTTGCGTCTAGGTACTCAGGTCCATGAGCTTCAAACCCCAATCCTTCATAAAACCCGATCACCTGCGTTTGTGCGCTTAGTTTAGCACGGGTCACGCCGGGCTGTGCGCGTAGCACCTCCAGCGCCTTGTCCATCAGGGCTTCGCCGAGACCGCGACCGCGGTGAGATTTCGCTACGCAAACCCGCCCGATTTTGCCGATGTCGCCAAGGATCATCAGTCGGGCAGTACCGACGGGCGTATCAGCGTCGCGCACCAGCAAGTGAATGCCCTTGTCCTCTTGCCCGTCCATTTCGATCTCTTCGGGAACGTTCTGTTCCTCGATAAAGACCTCGCGGCGCAGAGCGAGGCATGCTTCAAGGTCGTCGGTGACCTCGACCGTGATCATGCGAAATAGTCCCGCAGGATGCGCCCGTAGATCGACTTGAGCTGTTCGATCTGCGCCACTTCCACCCGTTCATCAACTTGATGCATGGTCTTGCCAACAAGGCCGAATTCCACCACCGGGCAGTGATCCTTCACGAACCGCGCGTCAGAGGTGCCGCCCGACGTGGACATCGCGGGTGTCATGCCTGTTTCTGCCTCGACCGCCTTGGTGATCAGTTCGGACAACAGGCCCGGAGGGGTCAGGAAACTCTCGCCCGACACCTTGGTGTAGAAAGAGATATCAACCCCGGTCTCGGCGACGATCTTGTCGGTCTCTTCCTGCAGCCAATCTGTTAGGGCGGCAGAGGAATGGGCGTCGTTGAACCGGATATTGGCCATCGCGGTGCATTTGGCCGGGATCACATTGTTGGCTGCGTTCCCAGTGTCAAAACCGGTCACTGCCAAGGTCGAGGCATCGAAATGGTCAGTGCCCCGATCCAACTCGTGGCTGGCTAGCCGGTCGACAAGACGCGCAAGCGCAGGGATCGGGTTCTTGGCGCGATGCGGGTAGGCCGAGTGCCCCTGCACCCCAGAGGCGGTGAAATAGGCGGTCATCGAGCCCCGCCGCCCGATCTTCATCATCTCGCCCATCGTGTCGGGACAGGTGGGTTCGCCGACAAGGCAGAGCGACATGGCCTCACCTTCGGCATCCATCCAGTCCAGTAGAGCGCGGGTGCCATCAACGCCGTCCCCTTCTTCGTCACCGGTGATCGTGATGATGATGGCTCCATCGGGGGGAGTGTCCTGCACAAGGTCGATGGCGGCGGCAACAAAGGCGGCCACACCGGATTTCATATCCGTCGAGCCGCGGCCCCAAATGATCCCGTCTTTCACTTCTGCCCCGAACGGATCGACCGTCCAGTGATCCGGGTTGCCCACCGGGACGACATCCGTATGCCCGTTAAACCCGAAGGTCTTGGCCGCGCCCTTCGCACCCCACCGGGCAAACAGGTTGTCGATGCCATTGCGCGGCACGCGGGTGCAGGCAAAGCCGGCCTCGGTCAGCAGGCCCTGCAACAGGTCCAGCGCACCACCCTCTTCAGGGGTTACAGAGGGGCAGCGAATCAAATCGGCGGTCAGGGCGACAGGGTCAGTCACGGGTGGTTTCCTTAGTTCTCTATCCATAGGGCCTAGCGCCTCGCCCGCGCGCATGCAATCCACGCGGTACTGACAGCGTGCCTATTGGGTGACAATAATTCGAGCAATTGCAGCTTTTCCCGGCAGTTACAGCAGCCTTGGGCTATGCAAATCAACATCTTGCGGTTAGCAACGCCCGCAAGAAACGCGGACAAGAAGGGGATGATGTCTGCTCTAATGCAAGCCTGGTGAAAGCCGGGCCAAGGTCGGGTGCAATGAGAGTAGCTACTTTTCTTTTCCTTTTGCTGCTGCCGTTTCAGGCAATGGCGCAGGATCTTCGGGTTGTGACGGTCGAACGACCGCCGTTTTCGACAGCGGATGGCGACGGGCATTCCGGGTTCAGCATGGATCTGTGGGCGGCGATCGCCGAGGATCGGGGTTGGACCTACACGATCGACCGCAAAGACAATTTTGGTGACATGCTGGGCGAAGTCGCCGATGGCACAGCCGATGTCGCCATCGCGAATATCTCGATCACAGCCGACCGCGAGCAGGTCATGGATTTTACCCATGCCATTTTTGAATCCGGTCTGCACATCATGGTGCCAGAGGGCAAAGAGCCTGCCTCGGCCATCGAAACAGTGATCACCCGTGAAGTGTTGGAAATCATCGCCGTCGCTTTCCTGCTGCTTCTGGGTGGGGGGATGCTGATGTGGACTTTCGAGCGCAAGTCACAGCCCTATTTCGACCGCCCCGCCAAAGAGGCGGTCTTCCCGTCCTTCTGGTGGGCGTTGAACCTTGTCGTGAACGGCGGTTTCGAAGAGCGCCAGCCACGGACATTCATGGGGCGAATCTTTGGTGTCTTGCTGGTGATCTCGAGCCTGTTCATCGTTTCGATCTTTGTCGCCCATATTACCGCCTCTATGACGGTTGAGGCCATTCAGGCCAACGTCAACAAAGTCAGCGACTTGCATGGCAAAACCGTGGGAACCACCGTCGGATCGACTTCGGCCCGATATCTGGAACGGCGCGAGATCGACTATGTCGGTTTCACCGGCTTGGACGAACTCTATTCGGCTTTCGAAGACGAGAAGCTGGATGCCGTCGTCTTCGACGCGCCGATCCTTTCGCACTACGTGAACACGCGCGGCGTTGGTGTTGGGGAACTGGTTGGTGGCACTTTCCTGCGTGAAAGCTATGGCGCGGCGATGCAGACCGACAGCCCCATTGCAGAAGAGTTCAATCGCAGCCTGCTAAAGTTGCGGGAAAACGGCACTTACCTAGATATTCACCAGAAGTACTTCCGTAATCTGGAGTGATCAGGCGCTCTCTTCACCATCGAAAAACGGGGTCATCTGAGCAACAATGACAGCGTTTTCTTCCAAGGCGCGGGCCATAAGGGCCTGCTCCTCGTCCTCAATGGATTGTCCGTCAGCGCGCCGTTCCGCTTCGGTACCGTAGCCGGTGACATCCAGAGGGGCCAGATCGGCCTGTTTCAGGATCGCCACGGTTTCGCGCACGGCCTCGGCCTCGTCCACGCCGCTGGCATAACAAACAAGTCCGGCCCCCGTTGCGCCCTCGGGCAGGCCGTCGCCATCTTTGCGCCCGACCTGAACCGCCAGCATGTAGACCTGCTGCTTTTTGCGCTTTTCGTTCATGTCGGTCTCCCATTACTCTCGGACGGCGTGTGGAACCTGATGACCCGTCTGTCAAGCCGGTTGCACAATCGCAACAATTGAAAGACCTAACCCTCGAAATGCAAGCAGGTGCTCTGATGACCACGGCCCATGTCTTCATCGCAACCAGTCTCGACGGGTATATCGCCCGGCGCAACGGTGACATCGAATGGCTGGAAACGGTCGATACCGGCACAGAGGATCACGGCTATGAGGCCTTCATCGCACAGATGGACGGGTTGATCATGGGGCGCGGCAGTTATGAAAAGGTCCGGAGTTTTGGCCAATGGCCATATAGCGTGCCTGTCGTGGTTTTGTCATCGCAGCTAGAGGCAACGCCGGTGCCCGACGATCTGGAGGGAAAGGTCTCGTTCTGGAACTATCCGCCCGAGGATTGCATGGCGCGGGCGGCGGAACTGGGCTGGCGCAGGGTCTATGTCGATGGTGGCAAGGTGATCCAGTCGTTCCTACGCGCCGGACAGGTGGCAGACATGATCGTGACACGACTGCCTGTTCTGTTGGGCGAGGGGCTGCTGTTGTTCGGCCCAACGGACAAAGACATCTGGCTGAAACACGAGTCCACGCGTTCTTTCCCGTCCGGTTTAACGCAATCCAAATACCTTGTTGCCGATCGGTAGCACCGGCTAGGTGGGGCGAGCGCCCTTGGCTTGGCTGCAGGCCGCTGCCATCTCTTCCGTCGTCTGGCTTCTGGCATCTTGCGCCTGTTGGGCGACCAGGCCCACGGCGATCGCCAAGCTCAAAGCAATAATACGTACGTTCATGGCCCGTTTCCTTTTCTGCCTTTGTCGTGAAACGAGTGGCGGAGGAAAATCCGTCGGAATTTCTTCAGATAGCGGTCAAGTCCAGCTTCAACCGTACCTCACGCTCGTCCCCGGAATCAGGTGGGCGTTGGCTGTCGTCGACAAAGCCGAGGCTGTGGTACAGCGGCAATGCCTCGAAATGGCGATCCAGCGCTGACAGGATCATCGTCTCGTATCCAATCCTGCGGGCCTCTTGAAGCAAACGCTCTGCCAGTGCCCGCCCAACGCCGTGACCGCGCGCGCTCTTTCGCACGAACATGCGGTTCATTTCGACCTCGGTCTCACCATGCGGCTTCATCATCAAAATCCCGACCGGTTCATCGTCAACAAAAGCCAGAAGGCAGGCACCCCCCGGAGGTCCAAAGACCGTCAGCAGGTTGGCCATTTCCTCTTCGAAGCCTTGGTTGCTGAAGTAGTCTTCGATCAACTGGCCCATGTCGGGATAGCGCTCGCCTAGCCAGTCAATGAACTCGTAGATCAATTCCTTAACGGCAACGAGTTCTTCGCCGGAGGAGACCGAAACAACTTTTACCATGAAAAATGCCCTCTGAATTCAGAGGGCATTCTAGATCATTTCAACCTAAATCCAAATTCGGATCAGTCGCGCAGCAACTCGTTGATGCCGGTCTTGGAACGGGTCTTCTCGTCCACGCGCTTCACGATCACGGCGCAGTACAGGTTGATGTTGTTCTTGGTCGGCATCGAGCCTGCAACAACAACCGAGTAGGGCGGCACTTCGCCATACATGACTTCGCCGGTCTCGCGGTCGACGATCTTGGTCGATTTGCCGATGAAGACGCCCATGCCAAGGACAGAGCCTTCACGCACGATGCAGCCTTCAACAACCTCGGAACGCGCGCCGATGAAGCAGTTGTCTTCGATGATGGTTGGGCCAGCCTGCATCGGCTCCAGCACGCCGCCGATACCAACGCCACCGGACAGGTGGACGTTCTTACCAATCTGAGCGCAGGACCCAACGGTCACCCAAGTGTCAACCATGGTGCCTTCGTCAACATAGGCGCCAAGGTTTACGAAAGACGGCATCAGAACCGCGCCCGGCGCGACATAGGCTGACTTGCGAACCACACAGTTCGGAACCGCGCGGAAGCCCGCTTCTTTCCACTGGGCCTCGCCCCAGCCTTTGAACTTGCTGTCGACCTTGTCCCACCAGCCGGAGCCTTGAGGACCACCGGAGTGCTCTTCCATGTCTTTAATGCGGAAGCCAAGCAGTACCGCTTTCTTCGCCCACTGGTTCACGTGCCAGTCGCCGTTTTCCAGCTTCTCGGCCACGCGCAGCGAACCGCTGTCCAGCGCGTTCAGCGTATCTTCGATTGCTTCACGGGCTTCGCCGGTGGAGGCGGGGGTGATGGTGTCGCGCGCCTCCCAGGCGGCTTCGATGGCAGCTTCAAGCTGGGCGTTAGACATGGTCTTCTCCGAAAAGTGACGGGCTTGTTGGAGAGAGCCTATAGACGCAAGCACCGCTTGGTGCAATCAATCGGTCAATACAACAGGAGGCGCGACATGAAAGACGACTGGACCCGGCTGTTCCCGGACGCGAAGCAGGACATCGACAAATGTCAGGAAATCCCCGACACGCCGCAAACCCGCGCACCGGCCTATCGTTTGGCCTTTGCCGATGACGAATTCCTGCTGCGCGACGAGTTGCGCCCCGTTCGCCTGCAACTGGAATTGCTGAAGCCCGAACTGGGCATGGCCGAGGCCGGTGTCGAAAGTACCGTGGTCCTGTTCGGAGGCGCGCGAATCCCCGAACCGGCGAAGAAAGACACGGCGCGAACAAAGACTCTGGCCAACCTGTCGAAATACTACGAACAGGCCCGCGAGTTCGCGAGGCTGATGACCGAGAAGAGCCTTGAGACTGGAGGCAGAGAGAATGTCATCGTCACCGGGGGTGGCCCCGGTGTCATGGAGGCCGGCAACCGGGGCGCGCAAGAGGCGGGTGGACGCTCTGTCGGGCTGAACATCGTCCTGCCGCACGAGCAGGCACCTAACACCTTTGTCACGCCGGAGCTCTGCTTCAACTTCCACTATTTCGGCATCCGCAAGATGCATTTCTTGCTGCGCGCCCGCGCGATCACCATCTTCCCCGGAGGTTTCGGTACGTTGGACGAAATGTTCGAAGCCCTGACCCTGATCCAGACCGAACGGATGAAACCGGTTCCGTTCCTGCTCTTCGGCAAAGAGTTTTGGGACAACATCATCAATTGGGAGGCTTTGGCGGATGCCGGGACGATCTCGGAAGAAGATTTGAACCTTTTCCGCTATGTCGAAACGGCCGAAGAAGCCGTGCAGATCATCGAAAACTGGGAGGGCTGATGGCCACCCGGATCACCGTCGAAGACAGCTATCAGCAGGGGTATTTCTACTATCTGACCGCGCCAATGGGCGAGGGGTTCGATGACGGTTTCGACCCGTTCTACACCCCAAAAGAGATGCTCTCGATGGGTGTTTTCGAAGGGAAATATATCAACGATTGCCGCGCTGAATTTCCCGCCGACTGGTACCTAGGCGCCAAGGTATCCGATGAACCGGATGCATCACTGAACTACTTCGGCGTGAAAAGCCGCCAGCCGCTGTCGGTCTGGCGCGAGAAAGGGTGGATCTATGGCCCCGATCCACGCGGCTGGTTCCAGTGGTATTGCCGTTACTATCTTGGCCGCCGATTGTCGGAAATTGACGCGATTCAGATCAAACGCTGGCGCGCCTTTGCCCGGCATGCGGCGCAGGTCAAAAACAACTGCGATCCCGGTGATGTCTTCTGCCGCCCACGTCAAAGACAGGCGCTTTTGCAGTGGTCCTATAACGCGCTGATCTGAGCTTATCTCGGCCGCGCCAAAACCATGACCCAGTAGTTACGGCCACCGTCCTGCGCGAGACCAATGCCGATTTCCGTGACTTTCGGCGTCAGCAGGTTCCGCCGGTGGCCGCGCGAGCCACTCCAGCCATCAACGACCGATCGCGGTGTTGGATAGGCAAATGCAACGTTCTCGCCCACGGTGCGCCAGCGGTAGCCCTC
>CAYFXM010000096.1:0-9724 GCA_964346965.1 uncultured Actibacterium sp.
TTTCGATGGTGGTGGAGCCGGGTGAGACGCTTTGGTTCGAGGACGCGGTGGCGCTCTGCCGGCGCGCTGTGCCGACCGAGACGCAGGTGATGGTGAAGCGCGAGGATGAGCAGGCGTTCGCCGAGCTCAACGCCGCGAACCCGATCTTCGTCGAGGATGCGGCGCGGCTGTTCGCCGAGGCGCTGGAGAGCGACGCGCGGGTCGGCGATTTCCGGGTGGTGGCAAGCCACCAGGAGAGCCTGCACAGCCATGACGCGGTGTCGGTCCTGACCGAGGGCGACACCTTCGCGGACGTGAGCCTGGACCCGCGGCTCTTCGAGACGCTGATCCACCGGGGGTGATTTCGCCGCGCGCCTTGCGCGCGTGGACCGGCCGGGGAGGCTCTGCCTCCCCGAACCCCTCCGGGATATTTGCACCAGAAAGGAGGACATTCGGTGGCCATGAAGCCACACCGTTTCAATTGCGGATATTTTTGATCCCGCAGGAGAATTTTCTCTTGCACGACTCGCCCCCCGGCCTCATATGGCGCGCTACAGACGCCAACGCACGCGCCTCTGGCCACGGGTAACCAGCCCCACGCGTTTATGCAGCGACGGTAACGTCTCCCTTGGAAGTGAGCGGTCATATATGGCCGGGTCTATTGGAGATGACCATGAATGCTACTGTAACCGGCTTTGTCGGACTCCATGAAGTTACCCACACTGAACGGCTGGAGCAGTATATCCGCATGTCGGAGTTTGACCGCCCGACACTGGTGGTGGATTCAAATGCAATTGTCGGTCAGTACCACGCGCTGAAATCGGGGCTTGGCCGGGCAAAGATTCACTATGCGGTGAAGGCGAACCCCGAGAAAGAGATCGTGCAGAAGTTGGTCGCCGAGGGCTGCGGTTTCGACGCTGCCTCGCGCCCCGAGATCGAGCTGTGCCTGTCGCAGGGCGCATCACCGGAAGACATCTCCTTCGGCAATACAATTAAACGCCCGCGCGACATCGCCTTTGCGCATCAGGTGGGGATCACTCTGTTTGCAGCTGATGCCGAAGAAGAGTTGATCAAGCTGGCAGAGAATGCCCCGGGTGCGCGGATCTATATCCGCATCGTGGTCGAGAATTGCGAGGCCGATTGGCCGTTGTCGCGGAAATTCGGCTGTGCGCCAGAGAAGGTTCTGGCTCTGCTGGGCATGGCCCGCGAACTGGGATTGGTGCCCTATGGGCTCTCCTTCCACGTAGGTAGCCAAACCCGCGAAACCTCCATGTGGACAGGTGTTCTGGATCAGGTGGCTGATGTCTGGCGCGATGCGCAGTCGGCTGGGTTTGACCTGCAACTGCTCAACATTGGCGGAGGCTTCCCGGCGGATTACGGTCAGGGCGCCGTGCCACATTCGGCTTATGCCGCCGAGGTCATGCGCATGGTGGAAGAGCGGTTCGACACTGTCCCGCAGATCATGGCGGAGCCGGGTCGCGGATTGGTGGCAGAAGCAGGTATGATCTCTGCTGAAGTGATACTCGTGTCGAAGAAGTCCGACAGTGATACCTATCGCTGGGTCTATCTGGATATCGGAAAGTTCTCTGGGCTGGCCGAAACGATGGACGAGTCCATCCGTTATCAATTCGTCACCGATCGCGACCACGAGCCGACCGGACCCTGCGTGCTGGCAGGCCCGTCCTGTGACAGCGCGGACGTTCTCTACGAAAAGCGTCCGGTGCAGATGCCAGTGGGGCTTCGGACCGGGGATCGCGTGATCATCCGGGCCTGCGGGGCCTATACCTCGACCTATGCGTCGGTCGGGTTCAACGGGTTTCCTCCGCTGGATGTCGTGGTGATCTGACTGTCGGTGAGGGTGCCTGAACGCACCTCGCCTTGCTTCAGACCTTACCTATTTCACCATGCCGGCGGATTGTAGGTAACTGGCCATCCCCTCAATATTCAACTCACGCCAATTGTCGTATTGGCTCCAGTCGGAATAAGCATCCAGGGTCAACTCGGCCTTGATCTCATCAACCGATTTCCCGGCTTTGAGAGCGTCAAGAACACCCGCCTTGAGCTCGGTGATATAGGTTAGATGGTCCTGAAGGTCGGCCTTGTTTCCGACGCTGCCGTGACCCGGCGCAAAGATTTCGAAATCCAAGGTCATCGCGGTTTCGACTTGCCCGATCCAGCCGTCGATATTTGCGCCGCCGAAGTTCCTGAATGGCAAGCGTTTGGGGGCGGCGACGTCAACGATGAAAGCGACATTCTCGGGCCGAACAACGACGGCGAGCATATGGTTGTCATGGCCCGATCCGAGGTTTGTCAGCTCGAAGGATTTTCCCCCGATGTCCAGGCTGTGGCTGTCCCCGACGCGCAGGGTGGGGGTCACTCCGTCAATGCTGGCAGGGGCATCTTCGTGCGCGATGACAACGGCGTCAGCATGTGCCGAACCGCCAGAGGCATGGTCGCCATGGCTGTGGGAATAGATCAAATGCGTCACAGGCTGGTCGGTGATCTGTGTGAGATTTTCGTTCAGCCACTTTCCGGCTTCAGCATTGATAGGGTCGACGCGGACAGTTCCTTCCGAGGTCGGTACGACCAAGGACAGATGGAAATTGTTCTGGAAGAGGTAAACATCACCAGCCACGTGATGAAGCGCGCGTGTAGCGTCTTGTGCGGCGGCTGGAAGAGCGAGGGCAGTACAAGTAACGATGAGGGAAATGAAGCGTAGCATTCCTGAAACTCCCAATTTGTTAATCAATGCGAGATTTTGGGCGCTGAAGGCCGAACATGGCAAGATGTACCGCTTCACGTTGGTGTTACAGGACGACATTTGGGCGGGGTAAATGGCGGCCATCGAAATGTGGTCGGCAACCTGCCCGATCTGAAACTTGGGCATTTTCGCGCCGAGGGCTTCCATAACACTGGCCAGATTCGCCGCGTTCGGCTAGAATCGCACACAGACCCGGAAAACCGGGCGATTTGAGGCAGTTTAGGGCGGTTTCCGATGACGGAAATGGTTTATGGCACCATCCCCTCGCGGGGAGGTGATCCGGTTCTACCCCGGTGGTGGCGCACAATCGACAAATGGACGATGTCCTGCATTCTGGTCCTCTTCGGGATCGGTCTGTTGCTGGGCTTGGCGGCATCCCCACCGTTGGCGGCAAAGAACGGCTTCGAGCCATTTCACTACGTGACACGACAAGCGTTTTTCGGCGGTGTTGCGCTGTGCGTGATGCTGGTGACCTCGATGATGTCGCCAACACTGGTGCGGCGGTTAGGGGTGCTTGGCTTCCTTGCTGCATTTGTCGCACTGGCATTGCTGCCGGTGCTGGGCACCGATTTCGGCAAGGGCGCAGTGCGGTGGTATTCGCTTGGCTTTGCCTCAGTCCAACCATCTGAGTTTCTGAAGCCCGGTTTCGTCGTTCTGGCCGCTTGGTTGCTGGCGGCGGGGCAAGAGATCAATGGCCCACCCGGTCGGATCATGTCCTTTGGCGTGGCGATTATCCTTGTCGCGATGCTGGCGTTGCAGCCCGATTTCGGGCAGGCGGCGCTGATCCTGTTTTCCTGGGGTGTGATGTATTTTGTGGCCGGGGCGCCGATGGTGTTGCTTGTCGGCATGGCTGGAGCAGTCGTCTTGTTCGGCATGTTCGCCTATGAGAATTCGGAACATTTCGCACGTCGGATTGACGGCTTCCTTTCGCCCGAGTTGGACCCGCGCACGCAGTTGGGCTATGCGCAGAACGCGATCACCGAGGGAGGATTCTTCGGCGTTGGCGTGGGCGAGGGGCAGGTGAAGTGGTCCCTTCCGGATGCACATACGGATTTCATCATTGCGGTGGCCGCGGAGGAATACGGGCTGATCCTCGTGCTGGCCATTATCCTTCTTTATATGACGATCGTGCTGCGGTCGCTGTACCGCCTGTTACGGGAAAGAGACCCGTTCATCCGGTTGGCCGGGACAGGGTTGGCCTGCATGTTCGGGGTTCAGGCTCTGATCAACATGGGCGTGGCGGTGCGGCTGTTGCCGGCTAAGGGCATGACTTTGCCGTTTGTCAGCTATGGCGGGTCATCTTTGATCGCCGGGGGCATTGCAGTTGGCATGCTTTTGGCGTTTACCCGCCGCAGACCGCAAGGCGAGATCGCGGATATCCTGCGCCGCCGGTAAGCGGCGTATCTGGGGGCAGAGATGAATACGAACGCACCACTTCTGGTGATCGCGGCTGGTGGCACTGGCGGACATATGTTCCCGGCGCAGGCGCTGGCGGAAGAAATGCTGGCGCGGGGCTGGCGGGTGAAACTGTCGACCGACGCGCGTGGCGCGCGTTACGCGGGCGGGTTTCCCAACGAAGTGGCTGTGGAACAGATCGCCTCGGCCACTTTCGCGCGGGGCGGGCCTTTGGTGAAACTGGCTGTGCCGTTTCGAATTGGTGGCGGCGTAATCGCGGCGCTGATGGCGATGCGCAACGACCGGCCAACGGTGGTGGCGGGATTTGGAGGCTATCCCTCGATCCCCGCACTGGCTGCGGCGAGCCTGCTGAAGCTTCCGCGCATGATCCATGAACAAAACGGCGTCTTGGGTCGGGTGAATAAGCTCTTCGCCAAACGCGTCACGGCGGTTGCCTGCGGAACCGATCCAACGCCGCTGCCCGAAGGTGTGCCCTCGACCTATACGGGGAACCCTGTACGGGCGGCGGTGTTGGGTCGGGCTGGCGCGCCCTATATCCCGCCGGGGGATTACCCAATGAGCCTTCTGGTCATTGGCGGCAGTCAGGGCGCGCGGATCCTCAGTCAAGTTGTGCCAGCAGCGATTGCGGCGCTGCCAGATGGGTTGAAAGCCAATCTGCGTGTGGCTCATCAGGCGCGCGAGGAAGATTTGGCAACGGTTGAGGAAATCTATGCCGCAGCGGGCATCGGTGCCGAGGTAAAGACCTTCTTCAACGACATCCCAAGCCGGTTGTCAGATGCTCAACTGGTGATCTCGCGCTCCGGTGCCTCGTCGGTCGCGGATATCAGCGTTGTCGGGCGGCCTTCGATCCTTGTGCCCTTCGCGGCGGCAACCGCCGACCACCAGACGGCCAATGCCCGTGGGCTGGTTGATGCCGAGGCGGCGATCCTGATCCCCGAAAAGGCCCTTGCACCGAAGGCGCTGACAGAGCAGATAGACATGATCCTGTCAAACCCTGACGCTGCGGTGAAAATGGCCCACAATGCGCTGGCCCATGGCCGCCCCGATGCGACGGAGCGTCTGGCAGCGATTGTCGAGCATTTGGCAGGCAGGGGACCAACAGAATGAACGCAGCTGCGGCAACCAAACTTCCCACCGACGTGGGGCCGATCCATTTCGTAGGTATCGGCGGGATCGGGATGTCGGGCATCGCCGAGGTTCTTCTGAACCTTGGCTACACCGTTCAGGGCTCCGATCTGAAATCCAGCAAGATCACCGAGCGTCTGGCGCGTTTGGGTGCGACCATTTTCGAAGGTCAGCGGGCTGAGAATCTGGAGAGTGCTGAGGTCGTCGTGATCTCGTCCGCGATCAAACCGGGAAACCCCGAGCTGGACGCCGCGCGGGCGCAGGGGCTGCCGGTCGTCCGCCGTGCCGAAATGTTGGCCGAGTTGATGCGACTGAAATCCAATGTTGCTGTGGGCGGTACGCACGGCAAGACCACCACGACCACTATGGTTGCCACATTGTTGGACGCAGGTGGGATCGACCCGACCGTAATCAATGGCGGGATCATTCATGCCTATGGCTCGAACGCCCGCATGGGCGCCGGCGAGTGGATGGTGGTTGAGGCCGACGAGAGCGACGGAACCTTCAACCGACTGCCGGCGACCATCGCCATCGTTACAAACATCGACCCCGAGCACATGGAGCACTGGGGAACGATCGAGAACCTGCGTCAAGGGTTCCTCGACTTCGTTTCGAATATCCCGTTCTACGGTCTGGCCGTTTGTTGTACCGATCACCCCGAAGTGCAGGCGCTGGTCGGGCGTGTCACCGACCGCCGGGTACTGACCTTTGGTTTCAACGCACAGGCTGATGTGCGGGCCGTGAACCTGACCTATAAGTCTGGCATCGCGCATTTCGATATCGCTCTTCAGGCCGAAGGCATGGTGATCGAAAACTGTACCTTGCCTATGCCCGGAGACCACAATGTTTCCAACGCTTTGGCCGCCGTCGCTGTTGCGCGACATCTGGGTATGAAGAAAGACGAAATCCGCGAGGCGCTGGCCAAATTCGCGGGTGTGAACCGTCGCTTTACAAAGGTGGGTGAAATCAACGGCATCACGATCATCGATGACTACGGCCATCACCCGGTCGAGATTGCAGCCGTGCTCAAGGCTGCTCGACAAGCGACCGAGGGCCGCGTGATCGCTGTACACCAGCCGCACCGCTATAGCCGTCTGCACTCGCTGTTCGATGACTTCTGCGCTTGCTTTAACGAGGCTGATGTGGCCGGGATCGCCGAGGTCTTTGCGGCGGGCGAGGATCCGATCGAAGGTGCGGACCGCGACGATCTGGTGGCCGGACTGGTCGCCCATGGGCACCGCCATGCGCTTGCCATCGAGACAGAGGATGATCTGGAGCGGCTAGTCCGCGAAGAGGCCGGACCCGGCGACATGGTTGTTTGCCTTGGGGCAGGGACTATCTCTGTTTGGGCGAACAGATTGCCGGAGCGAATGAAGGACTGATCCCATGCCAGAGGCCCTGAAACGACGGATCGGATTGGGGCTGCTGACCGCCTATGGCATTGGTGTCATGGTGGGCGCGGGGATTTACGTGCTTGTCGGCGCGGTTGTGGCCGAGGCCGGGGTTTGGGCGCCACTTTCCTTTATCATCGCCGGACTGATCGCGGCACCGTCAGCGCTTAGCTACGCCGAGCTTTCCACCCGAATTCCTGAAGCCGCGGGTGAAGCAGCTTTCGTCGAGAAGGGACTGAATTCACACGCTCTTTCTGTAATCGTTGGGCTTGGCATCGTGCTGGCGGGGACCGTGTCCGCCGCCGCCGTGTTGCGGGGCGGAGCGGGGTATTTGCTGTCGGTGGTGGACCTGCCGTTTCTACCCGTGGTCGTGGGGCTTGGTGCCACGCTAACTTTTGTGGCCGTGTTGGGTGTGCTCGAGAGCCTTGCAATGGCCGCGGTGTTCACCGCGATTGAATTGGTCGGACTTGCGCTTGTTTCCTGGGTTGGTTTGACTGCTGAACCGGTGGCGGACTGGGTTACGCCCGAGGCGATCCACTGGGGAGGTGTCGGTATCGCCGCTGTTTTGGCGTTCTTCGCCTTCATCGGTTTTGAGGACATCGTGAACATGGCCGAAGAGGTTTCTCGGCCGGAAAAGAACCTTCCCCGTTCAATCCTTCTGGCGCTGGCGGCAACCTCAGTGATCTACGCGCTGGTTAGCTTTGCTGCAGTCCGGGCGGTGCCGGGTGACTTGCTGGCTGCAAGCGAACGTCCACTGGCGCTGGTCTGGGAGGAGGCGACCGGTCGCGGTGCCGGGTTCCTGTCATTGATCGCTGTGGCGGCAGCGCTGAACGGTGTGCTGGCACAGATTGTGATGGCCTCACGGGTTCTGTTCGGCCTCGGGCGGCGAGAGCCTCGGCTGGAGAGCTTCCATCATGCCCAGCCTCGCTTTGGGACGCCGATGCGCGCAACCGTGCTGATTGGAGTTTTTGTTGTTGGAGCCGCGTTGGTGCTGCCCGTGGCGTCTCTGGCAGAGATGACATCGATCGTGTTGCTGTCTGTGTTTGCAGTGGTGAACCTGTCGCTGATCATGCTCAAACGCCAAAAGGCCGAGGCCCCGTTCAGGGTGCCGGACTGGGTGCCCTATGTTGGATTGGCCGCTGCGCTGCTGGCACTGGCGACATCCCTGATCGGGGGCTCCGGATGAGCCTGTCTCTGATTCTTGGTTGTATTTGGGTGTTGGCCGCGGCGCTGACCGCGATGCTGCCGATGAAGCGGCAGTACCCGCCGGGGATTGTCCTGCTGATCGCTGCGCCTCTTCTGATGGGATTTATCGCTTGGCAGCATGGGGTGGTCTGGTTGCTAATCGCTATTTTGGCGTTTCTATCCATGTTCAGACGTCCGCTGATGGGGGTGATCAAGTACCTGCGGCGCAAATATGTAGAGCAGGCCGAATGACCTTATCCCTGACATTGGCCTGCCTGTGGCTTTTTGTGGCAAATGTGATCGCGATGTTCCCAAGCCGGGACAAACATTGGCGGGCGGCCTATGGGCTAATTGCAATCGGGCTTCCTTTGCTGGGCTTTGTCATCTATGAAAACGGCCTTGTTTGGGGCGGGGTCGTCTTGGCGGCCGGGGCCTGGATCCTGCGCTGGCCCGTCCGCTACCTGGGGCGCTGGCTGCGCCGAAAGCTGTTGGGGGCAACCGATAACGATGTTGGCTGATCTGGAGCAACTTCCTGATGTGCGTGGACGGATCACGCCGGGTGCGGACCTGTCTGCATTGACTTGGTTACGAGTCGGCGGGCCGGCGGATGCGTTGTTTCAGCCTGCCGACGTCGAAGATCTGCAGGCATTTCTGGCGGCGTTAGATCCGAAAGTGCCCGTTTTTCCAATGGGCGTTGGCAGCAATCTGATCGTCCGCGATGGCGGGCTGCGGGCCGTAGTGATCCGCCTTGGGAGGGGTTTCAACCAGATCGAATTCGATGGCACGCGCGTGATCGCTGGTGCGGCAACTCTGGACGCACATGTAGCGCGCAAGGCGGCGGCAGAGGGGTTGGATTTGACCTTCCTGCGTACGATCCCCGGGGCGATTGGCGGCGCGTTGCGCATGAATGCGGGATGCTATGGCAGCTATGTGGCTGACGTATTGGTTGAGGCGCAGGCCGTAACTCGCGAGGGTAGGTTGGTGACGCTGACCAAGGACGACTTGAACCCGCGCTATCGGCAGACCGACCTGCCAGAGGGCTGGGTGCTGGTCAGCGCGACCTTCGACGCGCCTTCAGGTGATCCCGAGGAGTTGGCTGCGCACATGAAGGAGCAGCTTGCCAAACGCGATGCGACACAGCCCACCAAGGACCGCAGCGCGGGATCGACTTTCCGAAATCCGGCGGGGTTCAGCTCGACAGGGCGTGCTGACGACGTACACGATTTGAAAGCGTGGAAGGTGATCGATGACGCCGGAATGCGCGGCGCACGGGTCGGCGGCGCGCAGATGTCCGAGAAACATTCGAACTTCCTGATCAACGCGGGCGGGGCCACTGCCGCCGATCTTGAAAATTTGGGCGAAGAGGTCCGCAAAAAGGTCTTCCAAAACAGCGGAATAGAGCTACAATGGGAGATCATGCGCGTCGGTGAACCGGCGGCAGAAGAATAACAAGATCCTAAGGGGAAAACCCCAGGAACGAGGCGAATTTGACAGGCGAGTCGAGCAGGACAGCCGTCAAAGTGGTGGTACTGATGGGCGGACCCTCGGCCGAGCGCGAGGTGTCGTTGTCGTCTGGGCGCGAATGCGCCGCCGCTTTGGGTGAGGCTGGATACGATGTGGTCGCGGTGGACGCGGGCCCCGATCTTGCCGTGCGCTTGTCCGAAATTAAACCTGATGTCGTGTTTAACGCGCTCCATGGCCGGTGGGGCGAGGATGCGACGATCCGGGCGGGGGCTGGTATCGCGAGCTCTTCTTCAAGGGCGCGCCAGATAGGGGCCTTGTTCTTCTTGAAGGCTTGGCGAAGAGTCCAGATAGTGTTATCAACCATGGTACTGGCAAACATATTCGTTCGTTATGTCAACTCGTA
>CAYFXM010000097.1:0-5584 GCA_964346965.1 uncultured Actibacterium sp.
TTGGCGGTTATTGTGCCTATGCGGCTTCGCGTGGATATTTGGCCCCGACTGTGCCGGAGGCTTGGCATATCCACGAAGGGACACTTTATCTCAACGCCAGCCTGCGTGCGCGCGAGTTTTGGCTGCAGGACGTGCCGGGAAATATCGCAAAGGGTTTGGCGAATTGGCCCGCAATTCTAGGCTAGAACCAGTAAAACTTGCTTAGAATCGGCGTTTCAGGCACCCTTAAGGCATTGTTTATACGTTCTTAAGGGGGAATTTGACTGTGCCCCAAAGCCGAACTATTGCCGCTGCTGCCCGCCAATATGCCCATGCCGACAACCGCCGCGCGTGGATCGACCTGACGGTAACCCTCGCGCTGTACCTGTCAGGAATCGGGATCGCGCTGGTCTCGATCGGGAATTGGTGGCTGATGCTGCCGATGATCGTGCTAACCGCTGCGATGGGATTGCGGATTTACATGATCCTGCATGATTGCATGCATGGTTCATTTTTCAGCAAACGCAAGACCAACGACATTATAGGCGTGCTTTTGTCGCCCATAGCGATGACGCCCTACAAGGCGACCCGCCACATTCACAATCTTCACCACAGCCACGTCAGCGATCTCGACCGGCGGGATACGTTCGAGATCTACGTGATGACGCTGAAAGAATGGGAAGAGGCAACACCCCGCAAACGGTTGTTCTATCGGCTCTACCGAAATCCGGTGACGCTTGTCTTCGTGGGGCCCTTCGTTTTCTACACGTTGATCCGAAGGGTGCCGCTTTATGGCTTTAAGACCGGCGTTGGCGACTTAGTCCTGCACAACGTCCTGCTCGCCGGATATCTGCTGTTGATCTGGTCGCTCTTTGGCTGGCCCGGCCTCGGTGTCTGGGCTGGTTCGGTCTATCTTGCCACCGCCTTCGGTGCGCTGATCCCCTATGTCGTCCATAATTTCGAGGAAATTCATTGGGGCACCAAGCCCGAACTGGATTTTCAGACCGCCGCGCTGGAGGGCTCTTCGGTGTTGGACTGGGGCTGGCTGTTCGATCTTACCGTGATGAATATCGGCTATCACGACCTGCACCATTTGAATGCGATGATCCCCGGGTATCACCTGAAGGCCGCTCATAAGGACTTAGAGGCGCAGGGGTTATTGAAATCCGAAAAGATCGGATTCCTTGATGGTTTGCGCTGCATGCGCTGGAAACTCTATGACGAAGAACAGGGGCGCATGATCCCATTTCCTCCGATGGGTCGCGAGGGGATGCGGGCGGCCCATTCTTGAAACCGAACTGGCTTGTGACCGCGCTGATTCTGGCGGCTTGTACGGCGGAACACTTGCCCACATCGGGCCCTGATCGGGCTCTGCCAACAAGTTTCGCCGTCGATCCCGATGGTCACCCGCCCCGGGTTGACGAAAACGTTTTTACCTTCGCCGTCGACGCCAATACCCAGCCGCCGCGCTCGGTCCTGACATCGGGAGATGCGTGGCGAAATGGGAATGAGTACATGCTTGGGTTCGAGTTCCGTGTACCTCGTGATCTGGATCACCCCGGCCCGGGCCTCTCGATTGCCCGGTGGCTGGCCGGGGGTGAAACCCTGTATGATCTTGCGCTGGATTCCAACCGAGGTGTCTTATTCCTTGGGCGAACCTGCCAGGCGCCAGGCGAATTCGGCCAATGGCAACGGGTGACAATGCGCGTTCGCTGGGCCCGGGACGACGCAGGATATCTGGAATTGCGCTGCGGAAACGGGCCACTTCATTCGGCCCCGCTTGTCTTTGCCCGAAGCGGATTTCCAACAAGCTGGGGTGCCCGTTGCCTTATGGATGAATTCTGTGAACCGGGCGTGGCAGCGCCCGGGGCCCGTTTTCGCTGGCACATTGGCGTGATCGCTGACGAGCCAGAGACTTTGCCCGACGACGGAGTTCGCGTGCAAATTCGCCGGGCCGTACAGAGACGCCTTTACGTGGTCTTTGGTCGAGTCGAAGAATATTGATGTTTCAAGTTTTAATACCGTAGCCAGCCCTCGACTGCGTAACGACACCGACCATTCCTCCGATCATCGACGCCAGTGTACAGCCTATGATGAGCCCATAGGCCACTTAAATCTGTGACCAGAAATGATGTTAGGCGTAGTTCTTGTTCCGGGACATCTTGCCAATACCGGGGTTCATGCTGTTGGTCGGATCGACCGATTTGTAGAACTCGGCCAGATCTGGCTTGGCCGGATATAGGTGCCCAACATTGTGCTCTGCCGGGTATTCGGCCCCACGCTTGTCCAGTAGTTCCAGCATGGCCTTCTTCAGTGCCTTGGGGTCCGCGCCCTTGCGGACGATATAGTCCTGATGCAGCACGTGGCACATGAAATGCCCGTAATAGAGTTTGCTCACCAGCTGATCCGCGATCTCCTTTGGCAGGTCCTCGAACCAGTCCACGTCATTTCGGCGCAGAGCGATGTCCAAGGCGATGATGTCCTCGACCTGCGAGTTGTGAACAGCCATATAGCGAACCGCAGCCCCGGCGGCGGCAAAGCGGTGCAGACCGGCGATCTTAGCCTCGCGATCATCGCATTCGAAGAAGTCGAGCTCATCCTTGCCAGCCATGTCCGACAAGAGCGCCCGCGCCTCGTCGATGCCCCCGTCGCGCATCTTCAGGATCAGATGGTGCGGAAATTGCTCGCGGAATTGGCGCATGCGCTTGGGCAAGATGTCGGGCCAAAGGCGCGAGGCAAACTGCATAAAGTGGTCGGTAAACTTGGCAAGGCCGGGAATGTTTTCCAGACGCGCATCTACCGCACCTTTCAGGGCAAAGAACATCGGCAGGCGGTCGGTGCCCAGCTTGTCGATCATCACCATGGTGTCCTTGCCATAGACATCCGAGATATCGAACACCTCTTCATGCATATATTCGGCGCTGACCGGCAGGGTTTTGAATTCCGACAAGATGCGGCGACGAAGATTGGCAAGGGCAGAGGTCTCTTTGGTGCCAATATAGAAGGTGCGTTCGACTTCGTTCATCGGATAGGTGTCCAGCCGCACTGCGAATACCGCCAGTTTGCCCGCACAGCCAGCCGCTTCGTACAGCCGCGACTTGTCAGCGTTGAAACGGGCGGGAGTGTCGGCATCCACGTCGCGCACCCGTTGGGCATAGTCCGTGGACGAGGCCTTGCGGTTATCCGTTTCAATATCCACCGGAGTATAGTCGCCATTTTCAAGGCGAGTCAGAATCTCTTCTGCGGTATCGCCAAGATCGATACCAAGGTGGTTCACCAGCTCAAGCTGCCCATCCTCGGTGATCTGTGCATAGACCGACAGCTCTGTGTACGACGGGCCCCGCTCCACCAATGAACCACCCGAGTTGTTGCACACACCACCAACGACCGACGCCCCAATACAGGACGAGCCAATCACCGAATGTGGTTGCCGGCGCAGGGGCGCTAGCAGCTTTTCCAGAGCGAAGAGTGTGGAACCGGGGAAGCTGATCACCTGCTCTCCGTCTTGGATCAGTTGAAGCTGATCTATCCGGCGCGTGTTGATCAGGACAACTCCGCGGTCATAGGTGCCCTTGGGGGTCGAGCCTTCAGTCAGACCGGTGTTCGCGGCCTGCATGATGACGATCTTGTCCGCAGCCACGCAGGCTTTCAGGACTTTCCATTGTTCAAGCAGGGTGACCGGCTGCACCACCGCCAGAGCGTCACCCTCGCCCGACCGGAACCCCCGGCGAAACCGCCGGGTGGCGCGGGCGCTGGTCATCACGTGACGACGCCCGCAGATGGCTTCCAGCTTTCCGATCAGTTCACCATCGGTCATGGTGCGGCCTCCGTTAGTAGGCTACCGAGGGCAGCCAGGTTGCCAGTTGGGGCCAGAGGAACACAAACAACAGACCGGTCAACTGCAGCAATACGAAGGGGATGATGCCTTTGTAGATGTCCGTCAGCTTGATCTGCGGCGGGCACACCCCTTTCAGGTAGAAGAGTGCAAAACCCACGGGCGGCGTCAAGAAGCTGGTTTGCAAGGTGACGGCTACAAGGATCACGAACCACAGCAAGGCCGGTTCATCGATGGCGTCGAAGCCAGGGATATCAAGCCCCAGACCGTTCACGATTGGGCGCATCAGCGGCAGGACGATCAGGGTGATCTCGATCCAGTCCAGAACGAAGCCCAGCAGGAAGACGATGAACAGGATCATGAAGACTGTGCCGTATGGGCCAAGGCCAGTGCCCTGGATCATGTCCTCGATCAGCGTGTCGCCGCCAAGTTCCCGCAGGACGTAAGAGAAGACGGTCGCGCCAAGGAAGATCGCGAAGATATAAGCGGTGGTGTTGAAGGTCGATTTCAGGACGTTGATCAGTTTCTTCAGGGTCAACTTGCGATAACCAAGCGCCAGCAGGGTTGCACCCAATGCGCCGATGCCAGAGGCCTCGGTCGGCGTTGTGATGCCCGCAAAGATCGAGCCCAGAACCGCAAGGATCAGCGCCAGCGTCGGTAGAACGGCGACCAACACGTCCTTCACTGCGGCCCAATCCGGAGCTTTCGCGCCTTCTGGCACCGGGGCCACGTCGCGCTTCACCAGCGAGATCACGAAAATATAAGTCAGGTACAGGGCACCGATGATGACGCCCGGGAAGACGGCCGCCATGAACAGGTCACCCACCGACAGGGCCATCTGGTCGGCCATGATCACCAGCATGATCGACGGCGGGATCAGGATGCCCAAGGTGCCAGAGGCTGCAACCACACCAGTCGCCAACGAGTTGTTGTACTTTTGCTCGACCATCGACGGCAGCGACAGAACGCCCAACAGAACAACCGAGGCCCCAATGATCCCGGTCGAGGCCGCCAGAATGATCCCGATCAGAGTCACCGTGATCGCCAGACCACCACGCACAGTGCCGAAAAGGCGCTGCATCGACGTCATCAAGCGCTCGGCCACACCGGATTCGTCTAGCATCAGGCCCATGAAGATAAACATCGGCAAGGCCACCAGAACTGCGTTGGACATGGTCGCGTAAACACGGTTTACCACTGCGCCAAGGGTCAGGTAGTCGAGCCCTGTCAGCGTCTCTTCCAGACCAGTCCAGTTCATCAAGCCGTTGTCGAACAGGTAGGCAAGCCCGCAATAGGCGACGCCCACACCAGCCAGGGTCCAAGCCACCGGGAAACCAGTGAATAGCAGCGCGATGAAGGTCAGGAACATCGCGATGACCAGTTTTTCTTCGGTCGTATGCACAAGGAAGGTCAGGGCAACAGCGACTGTGGCGAAACTGATCATCGACCAAAGGATAAGACGCAGGCCCTTGCCTTCTCGCTCTTCCGGCAAGTTGGCCAGCAGGGCATGGCCGTCATGGATCAGACGGGCCAAGGCTGCGACACCCAGAAGGATAAAGCTGGCCGGGATCACTGCTTTCAAGGCCCAACGTGCTGGAAGACCCGTGGGGCTGTCAGAGCGTTCATTCACGCGCCAGCTTTCGTAGAAATAGTCATAACCCTGATCGACCATCAGATAGATGAAAGGCACCAGCAGGGTCAGAATGCCCAGAACCTCGATGACCCGCTGTGAACGGCGCGACAATTGCATGTGCAACAGGTCCACCCGCA
>CAYFXM010000097.1:5594-9627 GCA_964346965.1 uncultured Actibacterium sp.
TTTGATGCTGTCGTTTGCGGCGCTGGTTTCGGGCGGGGTCAACTCGTACGTGGCTGTCGGTGACCAGCGCATAGGAAATACCGATCATGGTCACGAGGCCATAGAAGTGCCACTGGATCTCGTCCAGCTTGGGATAATTCTGGTTCAGCAGATACCGCAGGCCCACCTGTGAGGCGATCGCCAGAACCAGCAGCACGTTGGCCCACATGACCACGTTACCGATGCCTTTGACCGTCTTGTCCAGCGCGTCTGCGATGGGCTGGTGGTCGTGGTCCTCGTGCTCGAGGATGTCCTCGTAGACCTCGATCGGGTCGTCGGTCGCTTGAATGTTCTCGGCCATTGGATCCTCCTCGAAACCTTGGGCTTGCAGGACTAGCTGTTTGAAAAATGAAGAAAATCAGGGGTGAGGGCGGGGTGGTACGTACCCCGCCCTCGGAGTTGCAAGTGGTAATTACTTGCGCGGGAGGAAGGCGTTCTCTTTCCAGACGGCATAGCCTTCGCGGAATTCATTCATGTCGCCCAGAACCTTGGCGAAGAACTCGTTGTTGGCAGCTTCTTCCTCGGCAACCTCGTTCCAGGTGCTACGGAAGGTGTCCAGCATCTCGTCGTTCCACTGCTTGATAGTGACACCGTTGTTTTCAACGTTGTCGATCAGAGCTGCGTGCTGGATGGCTTCACCCTCGGCGAAGCTGTCCGCCATCGACGCTTTACACGCGTTCTCGATAATCGCTTTGTGCTGGTCACTGGCTTCGTTCCAGACGTCCTTGTTGATCATCAGCTCAAATACGGTCGCCTGCTGGTGCCAGCCGGGGAAGTAGTTGAACTTGACCAGCTTGTGGAAGCCCAGACGCGCGTCGATTGCCGGCATCGAGAATTCGGTCGCGTCGATCGCGCCTTTTTCCAGTGCGGGGAAGATCTCGCCACCCGGCAGCAGCGAGGTCGCAACGCCCAGCTTCTGCATGACTTTGCCGCCCAGACCGAAGAAGCGCATCTTCAGACCGTTCAGGTCTTCGGCGCTGTTGATCTCGTTCGCGAACCAACCCGAGGTTTCAGGGGCGATAATCGCGCAAGGCAGAACTTTGACGTTGTAGCCAGCCTGATCGTACATCTCTTGGTACAGGCTCATGCCGTTGCCATAGTACAGCCACGCCATGTATTCGCCTGCCTCAGGGCCAAACGGAACGGCCGAGAACAGCGGTGCGGCCGGGATTTTACCTGCCCAGTAGCCGGCAGTGGTGTAACCCGAGTTGATCTTGCCGGACGACACAGCATCCAGAATTTCAAACGGCGGAACCAGTTTGCCCGGCTCGTAGACCTTCATCTTCAGGGTGCCGCCGGACATCACGTCCAGCTGCTCGGCAACGCGCGGGATCGGCGAGCCCAGACCCGGCAGAGAGGTCGAGAATGCAATCGGGGTTTTCAGCAGAATCTTGTCGGCGGCCATTGCGGCCGGGGCTGCCAGAAGCGAAGCAGCAACGGTCAGCGAGGTCAGGGTCTTCTTCATGGGGTCTCCTCCAGTGTTCATGCGACCGCTTCGGCGGCCGTGGTGCGCAGTGCTTTGAAATGCGACAATCTGGTAAATAAACTTTACCACAATTAATGGTCAACAATTTTATTTACCACTGGTCTGGCTCGCAGCGTTTTCGGCGGATGTTGATTTTTGGCCGAATTTAAAGTGAAATTTGCCAGTTTGTTTGTTTTCAGGGGTTTATCAAATTTCTGAACTCAGGGTTTTTGGGTATATGGCGCTTGATCTGTGGTGCTTAGCTGGTAAAGTAAAATTACAACCTGCCAATCCCTGTTCAGAGTATTTCATGAGCGATACCAGCCCATTTGAACCCGTCGGACACGAATCAATTGCCGACGCTGTTGTCGATCAGATCGAATCGATGATCGTGGATGGCATTCTGAAGGAGGGGCGAAAACTGCCTTCTGAAAGGGAGCTGGCAGAGGCCATGGGCGTCTCGCGCCCCAAGTTGCGCGAAGCGTTACAGACGCTTGAAAACCGGGGTTTGGTCAATGTCCGTCACGGAGAGGGAACCTTTGTTGCCTCGCTGACCGGGCGGGCCATGTCCCCGGCGCTGCTGTCGCTTTATGCCCGTCACGGGCGCGCGTTTTATGACTATCTCGAATATCGCCGTGAACAAGAGGCCTTCGCCTGTCGCCTTGCCGCAGAACGGGCAACCCAGTCCGACAAGGAACGCCTTTCTGAAATCATCGCTGAAATGCAAAAGGCCTGGGAGGACGACGACATCGAGGCCAGTCAGGAAACAGACCTGCGCCTGCACGTGGCCGTGGTCGATGCCAGTCAGAATACGACACTTATTCACATGATGGCGTCGGTTTATGATCTGACCCGGCAAGGGGTCTTTTATAACCGTCGGTTCCTGCGGACCATGGACGGGACCGGGATCAAGCTGCTCGAGCAGCACAAGGAAATAACGCAGGCGATTATTGACGGCGACCCCGACCGAGCAGAGGCGGCGGCCCGCGCCCATATGGATTTTGTCGAGGAATCCTTCCGCCGCGGCGAAGAGCAGAAGCAGCGCGAAGAACGCGCCGCGAAACGGCGCAAATTGTCGATGTAGTTACTCTCCGTAAGGCACCCAGATATTCTTGATCTGGGTAGCCCGCTGTAGGAAGTCACGCCCGTATCCATCTGGTCCTGTCATATCCCGCAGTCCGGCGACTTCAGTCCATGTCTGCTTCAGGTTCCCGGCGCTGGCGTCCTCCACCATGGCGCAGCCCTGCGGCGTTCCGAAATACCACATGGCGGCAATATTGTCGTGATCAGCGAGCGTCTTGGCCAACTCCTCCCGAGGACCAGTCACGATGTTCACCACACCTGCGGGTACGTCCGAGGTATCCAGAACCTGATAGAGATCCGTGGCGGACAACGGGTGATCCTGCGACGGCACTGCGACAACCGCGTTGCCCATGGCGATCGCGGGCAGCACCAACGAGGCGAAACCAAGAAGCGGTAACTTGTTCGGACACGCAACGCCGATCACTCCGACAGGTTCGTTCATCGCAAGGGTTACATATTGCGACTGCGTGGAATGGACCGCCCCGTCGAACTTGTCGGCCTGTGCGGCATACCAGAAACACCGGCGCAGAGTCAGGTCGACCTCCATCTCAGCCTGTTCGCTCGGCATCTTGAAACTGTGCAATCGGTCGATAAATTCCTTGCGGCGGGCCGAGAGGTTCTCGGCTAGGTAATACAGCACCTGTGCCCGGTTATGGCCGGTGGCCTTCCCCCATCCGGCCGCCTTGTGGGCAGCCTCCACAGCGTTGCGAATATCTTTACGATTGCCCAGCCCGGCCAGCCCTTTCGCGCCATGTGATCCCCGAACAGGATAGACATAACCGCTGTCCGGCCGTGCCTGTTTGCCGCCGACATACATCTTGGCGGTGCGGTCGATCTCTGTCGCGGTCATCTCTGCACCAGGCGCCATGTTTAACGGTTTGGGTGCAGGTTCCGGATCGTCCATCTTGGCGAGTGACTTGGTCAGATAAGCTGCCATCCCCTCGCGCCCGCCTTCACGCCCAAACCCGCTCTCGCGGTAGCCACCAAAGCCTGCTGCCGCGTCGAATAGGTTGGTAGCATTCACCCAGACCACCCCGGCCTTGACCTTGGAGGCGATATCCAGCGCGAGGTTCACATTCTCGGACCAGATGGACGCTGCCAGCCCGTAGGCCGTGCTATTGGCTAGCGCCACGGCATCTTCAGGTGTGCGGAACGTGGTTAAAGTCACCACAGGCCCGAAGATTTCTTCGGTCGCGAGGGTCGACGCTGGTTCGACGCCTTCAGCAATGGTTGGCGGGTAAAAGCACCCTTCGGGGGCCGAACCATGGGACAGGATCGCTCCTTCGGCCTTGCCTTTGGCAACCAGATCACGAATGCGGTCAAGTTGCAGGGGGTGCACGATCGCGCCCATGTCGATGGACTTATCCAGTGGGTTCCCAACCCGCAGCTTCTCCATTCGCGCTTTTAACAACTCGGTAAATCGCGGGGCGACTGCCTCTGCCACCA
>CAYFXM010000098.1:0-9605 GCA_964346965.1 uncultured Actibacterium sp.
AGACCATCGTCTTTGGGGTGAACCACGACACGCTGACCGCCGACGACAAAGTTGTCTCGAACGCAAGCTGCACCACCAACTGCCTGTCGCCCGTCGCACAGGTCCTGGATCGTGAATTCGGCATCGAAACCGGTTTCATGACGACCATCCACTCCTACACCGGCGACCAGCCGACTTTGGACACGATGCACAAGGATCTCTACCGCGCCCGTGCCGCTGCGACCTCGATGATCCCGACCTCGACCGGCGCCGCTCGCGCCGTAGGTCTGGTGCTGCCGCAGTTGAAGGGCAAACTGGATGGTGTCGCAATTCGAGTTCCGACCCCGAATGTCTCGGTTGTCGACCTGTGCTTCATGCCCAAGAAAGAAGTCTCGGTTGATGACGTAAATGCCGCGATCAAGGCGGCCGCCGAAGGACCGCTGAAAGGCGTTCTCGCATATAGCGACGCGCCGCTGGTTTCGTCGGACTTCAACCACAATCCGCATTCGTCGATCTTCGCCGCAGCCCAAACCAAGCTGACCGATGGCGGCATGCTTCGTATCCTCAGCTGGTACGACAACGAGTGGGGCTTCTCTAACCGGATGCTCGACACCGCAGTCGCTCTGGCAGACGCATAACAATACGGCCGCCCCTTTGGGCGGCCTTTTCTTTAGGCTGTCAGTATCCGTCAAAGCCGGGCCAACGAAACTCCCGAATTCTCCAACTTTTCCCGGACCATCCGCGCCATCGCAACCGCTTCGGGCGTGTCCCCGTGCAAGCAAACCGTGTCGATCTTGGTTGGAATGCATTTACCACTTTCGGTGAGGATTGCGCCGGTTTCAATCATTGCTAGCACACGTTTAGCGGCAAGGTCTGGATCGTGGATCACCGCGCCCGGCTTGCGACGGTCCACAAGTGTCGCGTCGTTTTCATAGGCTCGGTCTGCGAAGATTTCCCCAGCCCAATTGCACCCCAACTCTTCTGCAACCTGCTGCTGCGCAGTTTCAGCCAAGACCATGATGACAATCTCGGGGTCCAACGCCAACGCGGCTTTAAAACAGGTTCGGGCAATCTCTGGATCTTCCGACGCCATATTCGCCAGTGCCCCATGTAACTTTAGGTGTCGCACGCGCCCGCCAACCGATCTGGCGATCCCCTGTGCCGCCCCAAGTTGGTAGCTGACAAGGTTCATAAGTTCTTCTTTCGACAAATCCATGCGCTTGCGGCCAAAGCCCTCCAGGTCCGCAAACCCCGGATGCGCGCCAATCCCAACACCTTTCTTCACCGCCAACCGCATGGTTTGCGCCATCACATCCGCATTCCCGGCATGCCAACCGCAGGCGATATTCGCCGAAGTCACGATATCCAAAAGCGCCGCATCGTCGCCCATACCCTCGCCCATGTCACAGTTCAGGTCGATGCGCTTGGCCATCCTATTTCCCCTCCAGATCGTCACCGGGTGTCGCCCCGCTTATCAACTCATAGCTTAGCAGATCACCCATAGCGCGTGGATCACGGATCAGCGGATGAACATCCTTTCGCAGCCGGGCCAAAGTTTCGGCCTCGCTCACTTCGCTATCGACGCCGTGTTCAACAAACTGGAATTGCAGCACCGCACCGATCTGAGCTTGCGCCACTTTAGGCAAGTCTGAGGGCAAAATTGTCCCGATGCGCGGATATCCCCCAATCGTCTGGCACTCCGCCATCAACACGATAGGCGCGCCATCCCCTGCGATCTGCACGTCCCCTGCCAAGATGAAATCCGACACCAGCCCCTTGGCGGCTTCAGGTAAGGGTATCGCGGCCCCATCCAGCCGAATCCCTTGCCGATTTCCCTGCGGGCCGCGACGATACGTGTTCATCGTTAATCCTGACAGCATTTCTTCGGGGAATAGACCGGTCTGCGGACCCGGTAACAGCCGCACCTGCCCGCCGCTAAACCGATCTTCGGGCACAAGGAACTGACTTGGCACAGTTAAATCGCCTGACCCAACAGGCAGTTCATCACCTCTTGCCAATAATCCTCCAACCCCTGCAGAGAGATGGGTTGAACGACTTCCCTGCCACGGCTCATTCAATACGCCGCCAGCCGGAGTGAGATACCCGTAGACCCCTGTTTTCGCACCCCAAATTTTCAGTTTTTGCCCTGGCAGCAGGTAATGGCTCGCATTCCAGCGAATTTCGGCCCCGTCGATTTCAGACCGCATCGGCGCGCCGGTCAAAGCAAAGCGCATCGGCTGGTCGACCCGAAACACTCCGCCCGACCCCACCATCTCCAACCCGGCGACAGGATCGGCTTCTCCAAGAAGCGCGGTCGCTTCGAGAACGGCCAACCGGTCCATTGCCCCACCTTGTGAGAGCCCCTGCGCGATCAAACCCGGACGACCCAAGTCCTGAATTGTCGCCCCGGGTCCAATCGAGAGGATGTGCAATTGGCCACTCATCCAACGTCCTCACAACGGGCACCACCCATGAGGTCCCCCGCAGCTTCGATCGCCTGAAAATCGTTTGCCGAAACCGGCTCGAAAGTTAGCGCGTCCCCCGGGCGCAATGGAAAGGAAACGACTTGCGATGGCTGAAATGGGCGGAAGGCCGACTGCCCGACGTGTCGCCACCCGGTGGGGCTGTCATTGGCGAACAAAACAATTTGACGAACTGCCGTGGCTACCGCGCCGGCTTTCACCCGAGGGTTTAAGTCTGACTGCCGAGGCAAATCCCAAGCTTCTGGCAGCAATCCCAAATAGGGCTGGCCCGGTGCAAATCCAATCGCCAGCACACGCAGGTCCGTGGCACACAGTTCAGCCACTGCCTGTTCCGGCGACAAATTCATCAGTGTCGCAGTCTCTGATAATTGCGGCGCATAGTCCCCGTCGAAACAGGCTGGCACCGTCCAACGGCGCTTGGGCTGCGGGGCGTCCTCATCACCGTGTTGAAAACTCTCAGCCACCTGCCGAAGCGCGTCGCGCACGACCGAGCGCTTCACCTGTGCGGGATCGAACCGCACCAGAACCGAAGCCAGAGCTGGCGCGGTTTCGACCACACCATTTGGCAACGCACGATCCAAGGCGGCCCAGAACGCCTGAGCCCTCCCGCTGACCTCTGCCCCGGCATTGCGCCCAAATCGGACAAGCAAGGCGTCATTTCGAAAATCCAGAATCTCGGGCAAACCCATGTTGCTGCTTATCCCAATTCCGTCGCCTTTCACCGGTCCAAAATCCTCTTCCTTTTACCCCAAACGGCAACGGGGGCTGACGGAGTGCTCCGAAAACATCCCTCCACATTCTCACCGTACCGCAGAAGTTCCGCATTTCGCCGCGACATTGCAAAGCGAAATTCACCTTGCCCGGCCCGTCAGAAATGCAACCCTTGCCCCAAGAAACCATCGCAATCCCAAGAAGCCATTGATTTTCCCCCGCATTCCATGCCTTTTGGAGGGAAAATCGCAGGAAATGGCAAGATGTCGAAGCTGATCTATATCCTCAATGGCCCCAACCTGAACCTTTTGGGTAAGCGCCAGCCCGAGATCTATGGGCATGACACGCTGGACGATGTCCTTGCGTCCTGTGAAGCCGTGGCTCAAGAGTTTGGACTTAGCTGTAAACTGCTGCAGTCGAACCATGAGGGCGAGATCGTCGAACAAATCCACGCAGCGCGGGAAGAGGCTGCAGGGATTGTCATCAATCCGGCGGCCTACACCCATACGTCGGTCGCGATCCTTGACGCGCTGCACACCTTTGAAGGCCCGGTGCTGGAAGTCCATATCAGCAATGTCCACCAACGCGAGTCCTTCCGTCATCACTCCTATGTCAGCCAACGCGCCGAGGGCGTAATCGCGGGCTTCGGTGTCGAAGGCTATGCACTAGCCGTGCGCCACATGGGATCACTTTTGACGGCCTAGACGTCGATCCCCAGCTTTTCGACCAGCACGTCGTAATCGGCGCGCATCTGATCGGTCCAACCATTGCGCGCGCCCCGGAACAGCGTCGCCTGGCTTTTGTGAATCACGCCGTCGGCAAGGATTTTCAGGTGGTTCGCCCGCAACGTTTCACCCGTTGACGTGATGTCGGCAACCGCCTCTGCGGTGCGGTTCTTCACCGTGCCTTCGGTCGCGCCCTGGCTATCGACAAGCTGATAATCCGCAACGCCATATTCCCGTAGAAATTCTCGCACAAGGCGGTGGTACTTGGTGGCGATCCGCAGGCGGAAGCCGTGTTTGCGGCGGAACGCAGCCGAGGCCGCGTCCAGATCATCCAGTGTGTCCACGTCGATCCAGAATTTCGGAACGGCGATGATCAAGTCCGCATGGCCAAAACCCATCGGCTCTAGCGCCCGCAGCTTGCTGTCCCAGTCGGCGATCTTTTCCTGTACGAGATCCGAGCCAGTGACACCCAAATGAATACGACCCGCCGCGAGTTCGCGTGGGATTTCACCTGCGGACAGTAGAACCAGTTCAACACCATCGACACCGTCAACGGCCCCAGCATATTCGCGGTCGGACCCCGTGCGGCGCAGGCCGACGCCGCGCGACGCGAACCAGTCGAAGGTCTTTTCCATAAGCCGCCCTTTGGACGGCACGCCAAGTTTCAGCGTCATGCCTGACCTCCTGACAACTGCTCGACCAGCTCGGGCCGGATCACGCCACCCACCGCCGGGATCGAGCGCCCCTGCCCCAGCACATTGGTCAGCGCGTCATAGCGCCCACCGCTGGCAACTGGCGGCAGATCGGGTCGCAGCGGAGCATAGAAGCCAAAGACGAACCCGTCGTAATATTCCATGGTGGTGCGCCCATAGCTGGCCTCGAAATCCAAATGTTGGACATCAACACCTCGCGAAGCCAAAGCCTCTAGCCGCGCCTCCAGCCGTTGCACAGCCGGTGTGATGGCAGGCAAATCTACGGCAATGTCCTTCAGGTTTTCCAAGGCAATGGCGCTGGTTTCACGCAATGACAGGATTGTATCGAGGATCTCTAGCTCACCCCCGGACAGTGCCGGTTCCTCTGCCTCGGCCTGAAGTTTTGCGACACGTGCCTCAACCTCTGCCGGGCTGCGCAGACCTATTGCCGGCCCAGCGGCTTCAATCAAAGGGGCGGCACCGTTTGCAACTGCATCAAGCATAGCCGTGCGGGTTTCAGGAACAGGTTTGCGTCCGCCAAACCGGTCCATCAAGGTGCGGAACCGGCGCGGGCGCCACAGGTGGCGCTTCAACGCGTCTTTACGGGCGGCGCTGGTTTTCAACCCATCGACGACAGCGATAAGGATGCCGATGTCTCCGGTCGACGCTTTCAGCCCAAGCGGCGCCAGCAGGTCGGCGAACAGGGCAAACACCTCGGCATCCGCCGCTGCTGGGCCCGTACCGTCGAAAAGCTCATACCCCACCTGAAAATATTCACTCGCGCGACCATCATCGTGTTCCTGCTTGCGGAAAACCTCGCCGGCATAGGTGTAACGCGCGGGTTCAGCGCCGTTTTCCATATGTTCGCGCACCACCGGAACGGTGAAATCCGGGCGGAGCATACATTCGCCTTGCAGCGGGTCCGAGGTCACGTAGGCACGGGCGCGGATATCTTCCCCGTAAAGGTCCAGCAGGACCTCAGCAGGCTGCAGGATGTCGGCCTCGACCACCTGCGCTCCAGCCTCGACAAACGCGGCCTGCAACTGCGCTGCACGGGCGCGGGATTGGGTTTTGGTCACCATCAGTTCTGGTCCAGAATGCGGCGCACCTCGGCGACCAGCTGGTCGCGCGGGGCTTCGAACTGGCTGGGGCGTTCTTTCCATTCCTCCAGCGTCGCGCTTTCGGCGATCTTGGCGCCAAGGATCAGGTCTTTGATCTGCACCTTGCCCGCATCGAACTCATCCCCACCCGCGATCACGGCAATCGGAGAATTGCGTTTATCGGCGTATTTCAACTGGTTCCCGAAGTTTTTCGGGTTGCCCAGATAGACCTCGGCCCGGATCCCGGCGTTGCGCAGTTCGGCGACCATTTCCTGATAATCGGCCATGCGCTTCTTATCCATGACGGTCACGACAACCGGCCCGTGGCTGGTGCCGCCCATTCGGCCCTTGGCCCGCAGCGCGGCCAGAAGGCGGTCAACGCCGATGGAAACACCGGTTGCGGGCACGGCCTGACCGGTGAAGCGCTTGACCAGATCGTCGTAGCGGCCACCGCCGGAGACCGATCCGAACTGGCGCGGACGACCTTTTTCGTCCTGAATTTCAAAGGTCAGCTCGGCCTCGAAAACGGGGCCGGTGTAATAGCCCAGACCGCGCACGACCGAGGGGTCGATGTCGATCTGATCAGAGCCATAACCCTGCGCATCCAGAAGTGAAGCAATGGTTTCCAACTCGTTCACGCCCTCTTCGCCGATCCTGGACGCGCCAATTGCGTCGCGCAGATTGGCAAGCGTTTTCGCCGCCGTGTCCCCTTTCGAGGTCAGGAATGCCAGTACCGGTTCGGCCTGATCGTCGCTCAGACCCACACCGTCGATATAGGCGCCCGAGGCGTCCAGACGGCCTTTGCCCAGAAGCTCTCGCACACCGCTTTCGCCGACCTTGTCGAACTTGTCGATGGTGCGCAGAACGTCGGCGCGCTGATCCTCGTCGGTCAGGCCCATTGTCTCCAGAACGCCGTTCAGAACCTTGCGGTTGTTGACCCGAACGACATAGTCGCCACGGGGAATGCCAACCACTTCCAAAGCGTCCGACAGCATGGCGCAGATCTCGGCATCGGCGGCCACGGACGGCGCGCCCACGGTATCCGCATCACATTGATAAAACTGGCGAAAACGTCCCGGCCCCGGCTTTTCATTGCGCCAAACCGGCCCCATCGCATAGCGGCGATAGGGGAACGGCAGGTCATTGCGGAACTGCGCCGCGACACGCGCCAAGGGCGCTGTCAGGTCATAGCGCAGCGCGACCCAGCCGCTGTCCTCTTCTTCCCACGCGAAGACACCCGCATGCGGGCGATCCACGTCGGGAAGGTACTTGCCAAGGGCGTCCAAAGTCTCGACACCCGAGGTCTCCAGCGGATCAAACCCGTAGCGATGATAGACCTCAGCAATCTGGTCGAGCATCACTTTGCGTTCGGTCACATCCGCGCCGAAGTAGTCTCGGAAGCCCTTGGGCGTTTCCGCCTTGGGGCGTGGGGTCTTCTTCACCTTGGCCATTGTTGCCTTGATCCGTCGTTTAGGGTTCGCGGGCGGCATAGCGGATGGGGGGCAAAGGGGCAAGGTCGGGTGGCCAATCCGCCCGAAATCGCGGTATGAATACCATATGACCTGCATATGACTTCCATATGAGTAAATTCGGAGTAATCGCCCCCATGAGCGACGACAAGATCACCGCGCTGGAAGAGCGTATCGCGCATCTGAGTGTGACGGTCGAAGAGCTGTCGGACGTGGTCGCGGGCCAAGCCGACGAGATCGCGCGCCTCACCAACCGGGTGCGGATGTTGATGGAGCGGGAAGCAGAGCGCGAAGTGGCCGATGGCGGCAGCGTTACTTTGGCAGATCAGCGCCCGCCACACTGGTAGGCCATTTCTCCCTTCGGTCTGCCTACATCGCAAAAGCGGCGGCTTTCGCCACCGCTTGCGATTCAATCAAGCCGCGTTGGAGCGGCGCTTGGGGCCTTTCCCTCGCGCGCGCGGACCATTTCCACGTTTACCGGGATTCCCGTTGCCACCTCTGGCCTGAGGCTTTTTGCTGGGGCGGCGACGGCGCTGCTTGCTGGGTGGCTTTGGCGTATCCGCTGCCTCTGGCGGCTGTTTTCTTGCCAGAACCTCATCCAGGGGCGTGGCGCCCGGGATGGGGCGACCGATCAGCTTTTCGATATCGCGAAGAAGTGGCCGTTCGTCGGAGGAGCAAAATGCGATCGCTTCGCCATCACGCCCTGCTCGGGCGGTCCGCCCGATCCGGTGGACATAGGATTCAGGGACGTTGGGCAGGTCATAGTTGATAACACGTGCCACACCGGGAAGGTCGATCCCCCGCGCGGCCACATCTGTTGCGACCAGCACAGTCACCTTACCATCGCGCACCGCCTGAATAGCCCGATCGCGTTGGCCCTGACTTTTGTTGCCATGGACAGAGTCCGCATTGAAGCCTTCAGCAACAAGCTGCTTCTTCATCCGCTCTGCCCCATGTTTGGTGCGCGCAAAGACAAGGGTCAGGGCAGACTTGTCCTCGGACAGGATCTTGCGCAGGCGCACGGGCTTTTCAGCCTTGGTCAAAAAGCACACCGTCTGGGTGATCTTATCAGCGGTCTTACCCGGAGGTGCGACTTGTACCTTCTTGGGATCAGTTTGATAGTCACGGCTTAGCTGCTCGATCTGTTTCGGCATCGTGGCCGAGAACAGCATGGTCTGGCGCGGCGTTCCAAGATGCGGCGCGATTTGGCGCAGCGCGTGGATAAAGCCCATATCAAGCATCTGGTCGGCTTCGTCCAAGACCAAGAATCGCGCGGTCGACAGGTTCAGCTCATTCCGGTCCAACAGGTCAATAAGGCGGCCTGGGGTCGCAACAAGAACATCAACGCCTCGCGCCAGCATCTTGATTTGCCGGTTGATGGATTGCCCCCCAACGACCGTGGCGACCTTCATCGGCGTCCCCTGCACCAGCGGACGCAGGTTATCCGCGATCTGGTTCACAAGTTCACGCGTCGGCGCCAAGATCAATGCCTTTGCAGACTTTGGCGAGTTCTTGCCCTGATCGGCTCTCAGCTGATCGATCATCGGCAAGCCAAAGGCCAGCGTCTTCCCGGTGCCGGTCTGGGCCAGCCCCATGATGTCGTGGCCCTTCAAGGCCAAGGGAATGGATTGCGCCTGAATTGGCGTGGGCTCTGTGAAGCCACGCTTGGATAGGGTTTGCAATAGCTTTGGCGACAGCCCAAGCGTTTCAAATTTTGACACGATGTGCCCTTTCATTGCACGCAAGCCATTCGCTGCGCACGTCACGGACCGCCAAGGCGGAAGAGGGTTCAGCGAGTCTTCATACCCGCTGATAGAGCCCTGCGTGATGGGAACTGGATGTTTCGCTTGTGCCAATATTTTCAGGCACGGCATACTCACGCGGCAGCGCAGCGATTTACGTCCATGTAAGGGGTTCCGAAATTAAGTCAAGAACTGCATCAGAAGTCCTCGACCTGCAGCACGCCGGGCAGCGACTTGATCGCGCCTTTGATCTGCGGGTTCACCGGGAAATCGTCTGTCAGGTCGACGTCGACTTCGCCGGGCAGATCGGGGTGCATTAGGCAGAACTGTACAGGCCCCCGGCCGCGCAGGTTGGTTTCGCCCTTGGCTCGGTCCAAAAGGTTTGCGACAGCTTCGACGGCGGCAGGTTCATCGAGGTAAACCTTCAGCCCAGCGCCCCCGGCGTCGGCGACCACCGCGTCGATGGGCTGAACCGCGCGGGCCAGCAGTTTGACTTGCTCGGCCTCAAAGGTGGCCTCGGCGGTGACGACAACATTTGCGCCGGTCTCTAGGTGGTCGCGGCAGGCTTCCAGCGTGTCCGAGAAGATGGTTATCTCGTAAAGGCCTGTGGGGTCGGAGAGCTGCGCGAAAGCGAAGCGGTTGCCTTTGGCGGATTTGCGTTCCTGCTTGCCCGCGACAGAGCCCGCGAGTTTCGCGATCATCGG
>CAYFXM010000099.1:0-3724 GCA_964346965.1 uncultured Actibacterium sp.
ATTTCCTCGTGTCGCGAAGCAAACGCGTTGCCCGCGACACGGTCGTGTGGCTTAGAAGGGTGGCAGATTAGCCATTCCCTCAACTGTTATTCAATATCACAACCGGTTTCTGCTGGATCGGAGCGGTGGGGCGACAGGAACTCGCTCAGCGTCCCTAACGCCCTCATAAGTCCCGGAATTGAGCACATGTAGGGCTGCAGCGAGTTCTGCTTGGGATCGCCTATTAAGAGGCGGATTGAATTCGCTTTACAGCCTCTTCAGTACTCCAGAGAGCGTTCGCCATGTACCGGAAATTGACAAGTCCCGCCAGATAGCCATCGCCTTCTGGCAGGTTTGCTCCGGCCGTAGCATCCCGCACCACAGCCACTTCATACCCGCGTTCTAAAAGCTCGTGGAGATGAGCCTGAACACATAGGTTGGCAGACATACCTGCGAGGATCACATTGTCTATTCCCGCCTTTCTTAGCTGAAGGTCCAGATCATTTTGCTCGGGACCGTAAACTTTATGGGGCGAAGCAATGATCGTTTTGCCATCCTCGATCATTTCTTTGAATTCAGGCATGAAATCAGCTCCGGAGCCCTCAAAGCCATCCGTGGTCAAAGGACCCTTTCGATCAAACATACCGATTGAATGCATGAGCTTTTCAAGCGGACCACCGAATTTCCATCCATGATCTGTCGGGTAGTAGTAGTGTGGTGATATTGCGACCGTCATTCCGGCCGCCTTGGCAGCACTGAGCAATTGTCCAATGTGCTTAACTGTATCATTTTGAGTAACGCTATCCCCGACTACGCCCCAAGTAACACCATTCGGGCTAAGAAAGTCGATCTGGGGGTCGGTGACGACCAAAGCCGTCCTGAGAAGGGTTACATTCATATCCGTTTGGGGGAGCGCCGGCTCTTCCGGATCGGCGTATACAGATTGAGTATTGTCTGACATTTTTACCTCCTTAAGCCTCCGGAGACTCGCCCTGTACCAAATTGATAACTGACAATAATTTTTTGGATTAAAGACCGCGAAATTCCGAAGGCGTTCAGTTCGTGCGGTCAGGTTTGGAGCGCGAAATTGGCGCGAAACGGTACACATACTTTCGTTTCTGGCCTCTTAGAACTTACCACAACATGGAAATGCTAACAACGTAGACACGCCATATACGCTTTGGTTCCTGACGCATCAGTCCTTAGCTGCGCGGTGTTGAACGGCTTCTATGTTGACCTTTGCCGAGGCCCCCTCGAAATCGACCAAATGACCTGATCCGGACCCCTACAGGTCCTTGGGTCGGACGTGCAATTTTAACAGGCTGCCCATTCGGCGTTTGATGAAACCACTCCTGTGGTATCGAACGTACAATCCTTTACTTCGCACAGCCTTAATCAGAAAAAACTCGGAAATTACTCAAGTATCAAGCGCCCCATCTCTGCACCATGAGGGTGTGAAATCCTCTGGGAAAAGATCCATGCTCGAACTCGATCAGACTGACAATAACAGCGATTTCATGTGGAAATCACGCGGTGCGATACGCCTGGGTACGATCGGTCCCTTACAGGTAAAGCAACCAGACAAAAAAGGAGCCAAACTATGAACGCCCCAGCAACCGACACAACCAGATCTACAAGTGGTCGACCTTTCAATCCGCACACCCCACCAGCTTCCCGGCCCGTCCCCACACATACAGGGATGCGCCACAAGCACCCCGAACCAAAGGCGCCTTATCGTTTTACTGACTGGGCTATGATCTGAACTTTAGGTTTTAACGTCATTCTTGGCATCAGTCTGCTGTGGCGCGGTCCGCAATTTCATGTGCATTGCACTTTGTCCTGATAAGGCGAACCGGACTCTAGCTGGCCATTAGCTTTGCTCGACATTAACGGTGACTCAGCGGATAAAGTTACCGTTCTGTCCTAAGGAAGAGACCCGCCGGGAGGGAAGCCAACGGGTCTATCGAGTAGAAAACACCCGTCCGCTCTTACGGGCATCCCTTTCTACCCAATCTTTGTGGCGATTTTTCGGAAGATAGGGCGTGCCCATTTGGTCAATCGTACAAACGCCCGCATTTTTTGTGAGTTCGTCACCGGACTGGGTGACAAGTACCAAGCCTTTGAAGCGCTATCGTTGTTGGCACGGGTCGGATGCCAGCCCGAATAATTGATCGGAGGTTAAGATGTTTGCCAACACCGAAATCACACAGAACCTTGCCAGAACCGGAAAGTTTCACGGCCGTGGCCGCAGCGCTGAAGACGCCTATTATGCATATTTCGGCGCAGAACCAGTATTGCAGACATTCGCCACTGCAACGTGGCTGGGCCTGACCACGGGGCTGAATGTGTTCTGGGAGGCTTTACACCAGAGCAGCCGACAAGGACAAACCGCATGACCTCCGCCACTTCGGCCCGCTTGATCCAACCCCCGGAAGTCGGAATAGTTGTCTCACCTACACAAAGGTGCCACGAAGAAAGGGGCAAAATGGATCGCGAGGACGACGCCGAAACGGAAGCGGTTCTGGCAGTCATCGAAGCCGATACCGCCGCCTACCTGGCTAGGGACGTTCAGGCATGGTCTGAATGTTTCCTGCAAAGCGACCGTTTCGCAAGCTATGTCTCCGGCGCCGATACCGGCTTGATCCGAAGCGAAGGGTGGGAAGCGTTTCAATCAACGTTCACCACAATGATGAATGATGTTCCCGGGCCGTATCGTGGCCGGGTCGAACGTCGCAACATGCAGATAACGGTCGGTGGTGATTTGGCTTGGGCTAAATTCGATCAACTGGTCGATCAGACCGGCGACCCGATGGCGCCGCCGCAATTGACCCACGAATTCCGCTTGTTGGAGCGCCATGATGGCCGGTGGCTGATCGCCTATCACGCCGTCTTTCAGCCCCGCCGCTCCGCCGCACCAGGGCCGTTGATTGAAGTTGACGGGACGGGCAATGTGCAATGGATGAGCGATCAGGCACGCGAGCAACTGCCCGGTTATGAATTTCTAACGGTGAGCGCCGGTAGGATACGCGCCATTCGGCCAGCTTGGGACAAGCCCTTGCAGGCGGCGATCCGACGAGCGGCCAACCTTGTGTCCTGGCATAAATATAACGCAGAATTTGGCGAACTCGGCGGAAAAGCGACTTGGCCAGTGGTCCTTGGAGAAGATGATGCTGGTGGGGTCGCGGTGTGCATGATCCTGATCGACGACCAGAGAGTTTATCTTTCTTTTGGCAACGCTTTGGCCCCCGAGCGAAGGTTGCAGATTGCAGGTGCAGTTTTCGCGCTTTCGGCAGGACAGCTACGTCTGGCCAAGGAGATCGTCGATGGCCACGATTTACCGACTGCTGCCAACAACATGGAGATCACCGTTAATACAGCCCGCACACATCTGCGCCGTATGTTCGAGAAGACCGGTGTGCACAGTCAGATTGCGCTCGTGCGCGTCTTGTTGAGCGCAGGATCAAGCTAGGACGGTCAGCACCATTGGTGCGGCCCTCATCGAAAGAGAAGCCATGCCAATTACCGTCGTTGTTTTGTTTCTAGGTGCGTTCTGTGTCGGAACCACGGAATTTGTCATTGCGGGGCTCTTGCCTGCAATATCGCAAGACCTCGAGATTTCAATCCCCGATGCTGGTTATTTGATCTCAGCATACGCGATCGGGGTCGCCGTCGGCGGGCCTGTTCTTACACTCGCGATTGCGAAATTTCAGCGAAAGCGCAATCTCTTGCTCTTAATGGCAATCTT
>CAYFXM010000099.1:3734-4769 GCA_964346965.1 uncultured Actibacterium sp.
CCGGTCATGTTTGGTGCGCCACGTCTCAGAGTTTTACTATGCTATTAGCAGGTCGTCTTTTTGTTGCACTTAGTCACGGCTCGTTTTTCGGTGTTGCCAGTGTCGTAGCCGTTTCCATTGTTCCCGAGGATCGTCGTGGAGCGGCGATTGCCTGGCTTTTTGCTGGCATCAGCGTGGCCAACATCTTGGGTGTGCCGGGTGGAACCGCAATCGGAAACTGGCTCGGCTGGCGTGCGACCTTCTGGGTCGTTTGTAGCGCCGCAGTCTTGGTGACAATCGCGATGGCTATGTCGTTTCCCGCAGACCGTGAAGATGCCGACGACAGACCCGGGATTGGAGCCCAGATTTCTGCAATCTTGAACCAACAGGTTTTGCTGTCTTACCTGACCTTCGCCGTCATGTTGATTGGGTTCTGGTCGTTTTTTACCTTCATTGCTCCTCACCTTACTGAGGTGGCAAGTATCTCCCAGAAACAGATTCCTTACCTGCTCTTTCTCTTTGGGACCGGTGGCACGGTTGGTACGATACTGGGTGGGCGATTGGCGGACCGAATTCCTAGGAAAACACTGTCATTTGGGTTGCCCGCACAGGCATTGGCATTTGGAGCGGTGATACTGGCGGGAGCTAATCCCGTTCTCGTGGCAGTTGTCTTATTCGCCTTCGGAGTAATAATGTTCATTCCAGCCTCGTCCATTGTGAATCGGGTACTTCAAGGCGCCTCGAGTGCCCCGGACTTGGCGTCAACACTTGTTTCTACAGCAGCAAATATCGGCATTGCGGCGGGCGCTGTCGTGGGTGCGCAGGCTTTGTCTTCTGGTCTTCAATTTGCGCAACTACCAGGAATCGGCGTTCTATTCGCGGTTTTGGCAACCTTTGTGATGCTGGTCAGTCTGAGAATAGAAGGCATGACGCGACCGCCATACCCAGACTGAATGACTAGGAGGTGACTTGTCTCCCGACTGTCATTTCCGTTCACCGCAGACTTCGTTAGTTCGTTCCTCACATGGCAATCGACAATTTGGGCTCAAACCGGTC
>CAYFXM010000099.1:4779-9532 GCA_964346965.1 uncultured Actibacterium sp.
ACATGCTCCGTCGAGGTTGCGTAATCGACGGCGGGTTTGAGGGTGATAGTCAGGATTTCAGAGGGGATAGACTTTCTCCTTATTCGTCGACCCCGTCCTTTTAACACGAGAACCATCTTCTTTGATGATAAGGAACCGAGTTAGGGTAACCTCGAATGCCACTGTATTTTTCGATTAAGCACAAGCCTGCATATTTCAATTGCTGACAAGGCGCGCACGAGGCTGTCGTTCGTTGCAATGGATACGAAGGTCTGATTTGGGCGGATGCGGCTATGCCCACTGTAGATACTTCCAATGTGCAGTTAACGAATGGGTGAGGGCTGGCCCCTCGCATATGCCCTATTCCGTACTTGGCCGTGGATCGGAGCAAAGGGTCCTTCCAAGAACCAGGCGAACCGGATACACCAGCAGTCATGACATGGAATATCCCTAATATCCTGACCATCCTTCGGCTTCTGGCTGCCCCGGCTTTGGCCGTCGTATTCATTGTGTTACCGCACCCCTATTCGGATTGGGTAGCCTTGGCGTTGTTCGTTGGCGCTTCAGTTACCGATTGGCTTGACGGTTATCTGGCCCGCAAGTGGAACCAGACCAGCCGCTTTGGCGCGATGCTCGACCCGATTGCCGACAAGGCGATGGTGATTACGGCGCTTTTCGTCCTGACGGCGCTCTTTGCGTTGAATCCCTGGGTGGCGGTCCCGGCGGTTGTGATCCTGTTTCGAGAGGTCTTTGTCTCGGGTCTGCGAGAGTTTCTTGGGGCACAGGCCGGATTGCTGAAAGTGACCAAGCTCGCCAAGTGGAAAACCACCGTGCAGATGGTGGCGATTGCCGTGTTACTGGCACAAGGGCTGTTCGCGCACTATTTCACTATGGGAACCTTCGGAATGGATGGTCAGATGATCGACGACATCCTGCACGGGGTGGTCGAAGGTCCTAGTAGCCTTGTCTGGCAGTGGCGTGGCATGGTGGCCACGACATGGGGCGGGATGATCCTGTTGTGGTTAGCGGCGGTGCTGACGCTGATTACCGGACTGGATTATTTCGTGAAATCCCTGCCGTTTCTGAAGGATGACGCATGATCAACGTTCTCTATTTCGCATGGGTGCGCGAGCGCATCGGCCTGCCGAAAGAGCAGGTGGAAACCAGCGCCGCCACCGTCGCCGAACTGGTAGACGAACTGGTAGCTCGCGAAGACCGCTATGCTGCAGCCTTCGCCGACCGTGAGGCCCTTCGCGTGGCCATCGACCAAGACCTGACCGATTTCGACGCGCCGCTTGCCGGTGCGCGTGAGGTCGCTTTCTTTCCGCCGATGACCGGGGGTTAAAGTGACCGTTCGCGTTCAGGAAGCCACGTTTGATCTGGGGGCAGAGGCCAACGCTTTCGCAACTGGTCGTACCGATGCGGGGGCCGTTGTGACCTTCACCGGTATTGTCCGCGATGTGGCCTCCACCGACCTAGTGAAAATGGTGATCGAGCATTATCCCGGCATGACCGAACGCGCCCTTGAGAAGATCGAGGCCGAAGCGCGAAGCCGTGGGGATCTGCGCGACTGCCTGATCATCCACCGCTATGGCCCGATGGAACCGGGCGACATGATCATGATGGTCGCCACGGCCTCTCCGCACCGTGCGGACGCGTTTGAAGCCGCTGAGTTCCTGATGGACTACCTCAAATCCCGTGCGCCCTTCTGGAAGAAGGAATACACTGCTGACGGGGAAGAGTGGGTAGCAGCCAAGGACGAGGACGAAGACGCGCTGAACCGGTGGTAATTACCCTCATCCATCGCCGTAAAGGTCCTGCAGTGCAGGCGCCGATTGTCGGCGTCCCGACAGTTCACTGCCGAGGTTTTCGCGAAAGCTTAGGATTTGTGCTAATCTAACCCTCAATAAAAACAAGATCGGGCAGCCAACTCGACAAGGGGGGAAACATGTCGAATCTAGACACTGCGAAAGCATTCATGGATGCCTGCGACGGCGGGCAAGGCTGGGACACTTGCAAGCAATGGTGCAGCGACGGGGCCAGCTTCAGCTGTCAGGCGGACGCTTTGGCTGAGATCAAATCAGTAGAGGACTATACCGGTTGGGCAGCGGGGCTTTTGACCCCGATCCCGGATGCAACCTATGACCTTTATGCCGCCGCCGAAGATGGGACGAACGGCCGTGTCATGTTGTTCGGTGTTTTCAAGGGCCACCAGACCGGCGAGGGCGGGCCGGTGGCTGCCACCGGCAACGAAATAGCGTCAGACTATATCTACACACTCGATTTCGATGGTGGGAAGATTCAACACATACAAAAAGTCTGGAACGATGGCCACGCGATGAAACAGCTTGGCTGGGCCTAAGTAACGGCCGAGCCGAAAAAGGGGTCGGGCTTACGCAGCCAGCCCCTTGCTGCCCATGTTCAGGAATTTCTTACGGCGCATCTTGATCAGCTCGTCGCGCGATTTGCCTTCGTATTGAGCGATGGCAGCCTCGATGGCTTTGCCGACGCCGGCAATGACCGCGTCGCGGTCGCGCTGGGCTCCGCCCACCGGTTCGGCGATGATCTGGTCGATGACTTCAAGTTTTAATAGGTCTTGCGCGGTCAAGCGAAGGGCCTCGGCCGCCTCGCGCATCTTGTCGGCGTTTTTCCACAAGATCGAGGCACAGCCCTCGGGCGAGATCACTGAATAGACCGAGTGTTCCAGCATCATCAGCTTGTTGGCCGTCGCAAAGGCAACCGCGCCACCGGACCCGCCTTCTCCGATGATGATCGAGACCAACGGCACGCCGATCTCAAGGCATTTCTGCGTCGATCGCGCGATGGCTTCGGACTGGCCACGCTCCTCTGCGCCCTTACCGGGGTACGCGCCGGGGGTGTCCACCAGAGTAACAACCGGCAGGCCGAACTTGTCCGCCATTTCCATCAGGCGGATCGCCTTGCGATAGCCTTCGGGGCGGGCCATGCCGAAGTTGTGGTGCAGGCGCGACTGTGTGTCAGCGCCCTTTTCCTGACCAATCACAACGACAGGGCGGTCGTTCAGGCGGGCAAGCCCCCCCATGACGGCGGCGTCATCGCCAAAGCCGCGGTCTCCGGCCAGCGGCGTGTATTCGGTAAACAACGCGTTGATATAGTCGCGGCAATGCGGGCGGTCAGGGTGACGCGCCACCTGACATTTCCGCCACGGTGTCAGGTCCTTGTAGAGGTCCTTCAGAATGTCCTGGGCCTTCTTGTCCAGCCCGGCTGCCTCGGCCTCCATGTCCACCGCGTCTTCGCCCTGAGCCATGGCGCGCAGCTCTTCGGCTTTGCCTTCGATCTCGGCCAGAGGTTTCTCGAATTCCAGATAGTGCATTGGGCGGCTCCGAATAGTCGTAAGGGCGTATATGACCTTACGACGGAGAATTTGCAACGGGTAGAGCGGGATGCCCTGCATCTGGATATGATGCAGACGCAGAAACGAGCGCGAGGCCCCGAAGGGCCCCGTCTGTAAATCGTGTGTACAGGATCTGTACGCGTTCTGCGTGCCGAGTTCGGCCTTAGGCCGAGGCCGCGATCAGCTCTGCCTGGGCCACGATGACCTCTGCCTGTTTGATCGAGGCGATGTCGACCAGACGGCCTTTGTAGACGGTCGCGCCTTCGCCGTTGGCTTTGGCCTGTTCCATCGCAGCAAGGATCTCGCGCGCTTCGGTGACGGCTTCTTCCGACGGAGTGAAGACCTGATTTGCCAGCGCGATCTGCTTGGGGTGGATGGCCCATTTTCCAACCATGCCAAGGGTCGCCGAACGCTTCGCCTGTGCGATGTAGCCCTCGTCGTCCGAGAAGTCGCCAAACGGGCCGTCGACCGGCAGGATGCCATGGGTACGGCAGGCGGCAACGATCGCGGCTTGGGCCCAGTGCCACGGGTCCGACCAATGCTTTTCGCCTTCGCGCAGCATGTAATAGTTCTCTTGCGTACCGCCGATACCGGTGGTCTGCATGCCCATGGACGCAGCGAAATCAGCGGCGCCAAGCGACATCGCCTGCAGGCGCGGGCTGGCGGCGGCGATGGCTTCGACATGCGCGATGCCGGCCGCGGATTCGATGATGACCTCAAGGCTGACGGGCTTGGTGCGGCCCTTGGCGGCTTCGATCGCGGTGATCAGCGCGTCGACGGAATAGACATCCTCGGCGCAGCCAACCTTCGGGATCATGATCTGGTCAAGGCGGTCGCCGGTCTGCTCGAGCAGATCGACCACATCGCGGTACCAGTAAGGCGTATCAAGGCTGTTGATACGCACCGACATGTACTTGTTGCCCCAGTCGATCGTGTTCAGCGCCTCGATGATATTGGTGCGGGCCATGTCCTTGTCGGACGGTGCGACCGAATCTTCGAGGTCGAGGTTGATCACATCGGCAGCACTGGCGGCCATCTTCGGGAAAAGTTTGGTGTTCGAGCCGGGGCCGAACAGCTGGCAGCGGTTCGGACGGGCAGGGGCCTGAGGCTGGAGGCGGAAGCTCATATCGGATCCCTCGGTAAGGATGTTACGTTTTCTGTCGCGGGATTGGTAGATTATTGCGTCCGCCTCTGCAAGCGGCAATTTGCAGTTGCAGCATAGGTGCCGCATCGCAGAGTGATTCTGCCGCTTCCTGAATGGCTGTGAAAAATTATTCGCTTAGGTTGGGACAATTTCGAAGAATCTTCGAAAACTAAGTAAAATTGGTAAATAATCGGTGAGAATAGCGCTTCCGCCTACGGTATTTCCTCTTGGGAGTACGGAGGACACGCGACATGATT
>CAYFXM010000100.1:0-9413 GCA_964346965.1 uncultured Actibacterium sp.
GCTCCAATCCGTAGATAGTCGGGCCGGAAATCATGGCCCCATTGGCTGACGCAATGTGCCTCGTCCACGGCGATCAGGCTAACCCCTGCCCGGTGCAACATCCGCGCGGTCCCAGAAGACGCCAGCCGTTCCGGCGCCATATAAAGCAACTTGAGCGATCCGTCCTCCAGCCCTGCAAACACGGCGTCGGTCTCGGCCTCGGTATTGCCCGAGGTCAGCGCCCCGGCGGCAACGCCTGCCTGTTGCAAAGCGCGCACCTGATCCCGCATCAGGGCAATGAGCGGCGAGATTACTACCGTCAGACCGGGCCGGCACAGGGCGGGCAGCTGGTAGCACAGCGACTTCCCGCCGCCCGTCGGCATGATAGCCAGCGTATTGCGACCCGCCATAACGGCTTCGACAATCTCGGCTTGCCCGGGACGAAACCGGTCAAAGCCAAAGACGGAAGACAACAGCGATTGGGCTGAAGACATGGGACCTGCGGGATTTACGTAAAACTGCTCTTATTCCCTGCAACATCCCACACTAAGAATCGGTGAACAAGGCCTCAGGCAAAGGCGTAGATGTTGTTCGCAATGACAATCCGGATCGCGTAGAGGCCGACCAGCACGATTAGCGGCGCAAGGTCCAGCCCTCCGGTTTGGGGCAGAAAACGGCGAATGCGCGAGTAGAGCGGGTAGAGTAACCGTTCCAATCCGTCCCAGATTTGGGCGACAAGAGGCTGGCGCAGATTCAGAACCTGAAATGAGATCAACCAGCTCATGATGATATGAACGATCACGACGAACCACACGATATCGAGGATCAAAAGCAGGATTTGCAGGATCGAGGTCATTCTGTCAGCGCCTTCCGGTAAACTTGTGCCCCAACAGGTAAGCGCATGTGCGTGACGTGACAAGAACCTAACGTAGCGTCTTGGTTGACCTTCGCGTCAAATATAGCGCACCCCAAGGCAGGAGGTGACGTCATGTACCCGCTATTCCGCTTTGCTAAGGAAATCCTGAAACAACGCCGCGCACCCAAACTCGGCTTGTTTGACACTCATGTCAGCCATCACATCTGCTGGCCGTGGGACATCGACATCTGGATGGAGTTAAACAACGGCCGCACGCTGACCCTGTATGACATGGGGCGGTTCGGGCTGTTCTCACGATTGGACCTGCTCAAGCCCATGGTCGAGCAAGGTTGGTCCGGGACGATTGCGGGATCCTCTGTTCGCTATCGCCGCAGGGTACGTGCGTTTCATCGGTTCGAGATGCGGACGAGGATTCTCGGATGGGACGACAAGTTCCTGTATCTTGAACAAGGCATGTGGCGAAACGGGGATTGCACCAGCCATCTTCTGATCCGGAACGCAATCACCGACAAAAACGGCATCGTGCCTCCGCAGACCGTCTCTGATCTGGTTCTTGGAGGTATCGAGAGCCCTGCGCTTCCCAATTGGGTTCAAGCGTGGATCGACGCCGAGTCGCAACGACCATGGCCACCGCAAATGTCTGCCAACAAAGCCTGCTTGCCGCCCCAGCATATTGCCGCGTAAAGTCCCCATCGGGACAGGGCGGGACAACAGGCATGTCGGCTTCGGCAGATCGCAAGCGCATATGGGGGTGGTTTTTCTTCGACTGGGCAAGCCAGCCGTATAATACGCTGCTGCTGACCTTCATCTTCGGCCCATACGTAAAAGAACTTCTTGGCGACGGCACCAAGGCACAAGCCGTGTGGGGATATGGCGTCGGGGCGGCAGGTTTTCTGATCGCGGTCCTCGCGCCGGTTCTGGGCGCGATCGCCGACCGATCCGGCGGGCGCATGCGTTTCATCTGGCTGTTCTCGCTGATGTATGTTGTGGGGTCCTTCGGTCTCTGGTGGGCTGCGCCGGACAGTTTCAACGTCTATCTCACCATGGTCTTCTTCGCGATTGGCCTGATCGGGATGGAGTTCGCGACGATCTTCACCAATGCCATGCTACCAGATCTTGGCAGCCGCGAGGAGATGGGCCGGATCTCTGGCTCTGGCTGGGCGTTTGGTTATTTGGGCGGGCTGCTCACACTGGTCATCATGCTGGTGCTGTTGGCCGAAAATGCCGAGACCGGAAAGACTTTGATCGGGATCGATCCAATTCTCGGCTTTGATGCGGCATCTCGGGAAGGCACGCGTTCCGTCGGCCCGTTTACCGCCCTTTGGTATGCGCTGTTCATGATCCCATTTTTCCTGTGGATCCGAGAAAGCCGCCCCGCCGGCGCCTTGCCAATTCGGCAGGCGGTGGCATCGGCCCTGCCCGAGTTGCGCCTGACCTTGCGCCACCTACCTGACACACCGAGCCTGTTTGCCTATCTGGCGTCGTCGATGTTCTACCGTGACGCGCTGAACGGGTTCTATGTTTTCGGCGGCATCTATGCTGCAGGTGTGTTGGGATGGTCTGTCGTGGACGTCGGTGTGTTCGGCATCATTGCCGTGGTTTTCGGAGCGCTTTGTGCCTGGTTGGGCGGTAAGATCGACGACCGTTTCGGCCCCAAACCAGTGATCCGCGCCTGCGTGCTGGCTCTGTCAGCATTGACCATCACGGTCCTGTTCATCTCGCGCGACAATGTGCTTGGAGTGCCTGTTGCCGAAACCTCGCGACTTCCGGATATCGCCTTCTATGTCGTCGGTGCGGCCATCGGCGGAACCGGAGGCGTGCTGCAATCAGCCAGCCGCACCATGATGGTGCGGCAGTCGCGCCAAGGCCGTATGACAGAGGCCTTTGGCCTTTATGCGCTGGCGGGAAAGGCGAGCTCATTTCTTGCGCCGCTGATGATCGGCATTGCGACCGACATAAGCGGAAGTCAGCAAATCGGCGTGCTTCCGCTTTTGTTTCTCTTCCTTATTGGCCTGTTTTTGCTACGCTGGGTAAAACCGGACGGCGAACGAGCAGAAACATGGTCCGTATCCTCCTAGCCCTTTTCTTAGGGTTGAGCACAACCGCACAGGCAGAAGCACCCGCAAGTCAGCTTTTCGGGGCCGAAGACGCGGGCTCCAGACAGAACCCCGCCGCCATCGGCACCTATGCCCGTGGATGCGGTGCCGGGCTGGTCGAACTTCCCGAGACCGGACCCACATGGCAGGCGATGCGGTTGAGCCGCAACCGCAACTGGGGACATCCCGAAGCAATTGAATTTATCAAACGGCTGAGCGAGGAGGCCACGCGCCATGGTTGGGCTGGGCTTTATATCGGTGACATCAGCCAGCCGCGCGGCGGACCAATGACCAGCGGCCACCGCTCGCACCAGATCGGGTTAGACATCGACATTTGGATGCTGCCACCGAAACGCGTGAACCTCAGCCGCTCCGACCGTGAAAAAATCAGCTCGATTGACGTGCGCAGCCAGGACCAGCGGAGTGTGAACGGCAACTGGACCCGCGCGCATAGGGAAATCTTGAAAGCTGCGGCGCTTGATCCGTCGGTGGATCGCATCTTCGTCACCGCACCGGCCAAGGTCGAAATGTGTAAAACCGCCAAGCGCAGCGACAAGAAGTGGTTGCAAAAGATCCGGCCACTCTACGGGCACAATACGCATTTCCATGTCCGGCTGAAATGCCCCGATGGTTCGACCAACTGCGAAACGCAGAAACCTTCGGTGGCGAGCCTGTCGAACGGGGGTGATGGCTGCGACGACACACTGAGGTGGTGGGTGACAGACTACCTGACACCGCCCAAGCCGTCGGGCAAGCCGGCCAAGCCCGCACCGCGCAAGAGACATCCGCGTGAATACACGATGGCAGAGCTGCCCGGACAATGCCAAACCGTGCTGAAATCGCGCTGAGAGTCGCGGTTAGTTTGGAATTCCCTCAAAAACCTCAATTTCTAGAGATTTCCTCCAAGGGTAGCGTATTTTCTTTTGACATATACCAAATCTGTGGCAACCTGTGGATAACGGCAACAGCAGAAAGGAGGTGGTCCAGTGTCTAGAGTGATATTGGAGAGAGGTGTCCGGACAGTTGGGGAGGCCGTGACCTAGAGCAGTCTTGAAGGTCGAACATCCCTGATTGGGCTTTGCTCTAACTGGCCCATCTCCCAAACTCTCGAAAGGGCTGACCGACATCCGGCGGCCCTTTTTACTTGCCGAAATCAGCGATGTGAATCCCGCTCAGAACCTGTACAGAATGTGTATGTACCTACAGGCAGATAAATGTTGCGCATTACCGACACGATTACCATCGAGGACTGGGAGCTGACCGAGCAGTTCGTACGCGCCTCGGGACCTGGCGGGCAGAATGTGAACAAGGTTTCGACGGCGGTCGAGCTAAGGTTTGAGGCCGCCCGCAGCCCCAACCTGCCTGATCCGGTCAAGACTCGCCTGCGCAAACTGGCCGGGCGACGCTGGACCAAGGACGGTGCAATTGTCATCCAGTGTGACGAGACCCGCAGCCAGTCGCGCAACCGCGACCTGGCCCGAGAACGTCTGGCCGAATTAATCATTAAAGCCACACAGCGCCCCAAAAGGCGCATCGCGACCAAACCCACGCTTGGTTCGAAACGGCGACGTCTGGAGGCCAAGAAACAGCGCGGCCAGATCAAAGCCCTGCGGGGTCGGGTGGACAATGACTGAGCTTGCGGCTTTTCTTTTTCCTGCCCTGGTCCAGGGTTCAGAAGGAGGAGGAGCGGAATGACTGACGAGCCGAAGATCATCGCACGAGAGAACGGGCCACTGGTGATCAAGGGAGTATCCAGTTTGACCGGCGAGGATGGTCAGTCGCTGGAAACCAAGCCGGTTGTTGCCTTGTGCCGTTGTGGATTGTCGAAAAGCAAGCCGTTCTGCGACGGCTCCCACAAAGAGGCCGACCTTCAGTCGAGCGGCAAGCCCGAGGGGCCCGATCGAATTTTCAGGTATGAAGGGGCCGAGGTTACTGTCACATTTAATCCGCGCCTTTGCAGCCACGCCGCGGAATGTGGACGGATCGCCTCGAATATTTTCAACCCGAAGCAGAAACCCTGGGTCCAGCCAGACAGCGGCACAGTCGAAGAGGTTAAGGCGGTGGTGGCCGCCTGCCCTTCTGGCGCGCTGCAGATTGCAGAGGGGGAGGATTTGCACTCGCTACAGCCGGCAGGCAGGGCACAGGTGATGGTGCAACGGAATGGACCCTATTGGGTGACCGGCTGTACGATCGAAACGGACGCGGGGGCCAAGGGAGTATTACGGGACAAATTCGTGCTTTGCCGCTGCGGCATGTCGGGCAACAAGCCCTATTGCGACGGAACTCACCGCAGCCAGAGGTGGCGCAGTAAATAGACGAATTTTGGATTGATTCCCGCGCCCCCTTGCAGACTCGGCCCAAGCGGCGTATATCCCGTTTCAACAGCGGCGCGCTGGTCCACCGGACTGACGCTCCACCGGGAAAGATCGACGGGCCGCGGGCCCGTTTTTTTGTGCCCGAAGAACGAATGACTGCCGCAAGGCCAAGGAAGATATGAACGACCTGATCGCAAAAGCTGCTATTGATCGCCGTTTGGCCGAGATCGTCCAGCCCGTTATCGAAGGGCTGGGGTTTGAACTTGTGCGCCTGCGTCTGATGGGCGGCAAGACCGCCACGCTGCAGATCATGGCAGAGCGTCCCGAAGGCGGGATCGAGGTGGATGAGTGCGCCGAAATCTCGACCGCGGTGTCCGCAGTGATGGATGTCGAGGATCCGATCGAAGACAATTATACGCTGGAGGTCTCCAGCCCCGGCATCGACCGTCCGCTGACCCGCCTGAAGGACTTCGAGGCGTTCGAAGGCTATGAAGCTAAGCTGGAAACGTCGGAACTGATCGACGGTCGCAAACGTTTCAAAGGCACGCTGGCCGGGGTCGAGGATGGCGAGGTTTTGATCGAAATCCCGTCCGAAGGCAAAGGCAGCGAGCCGATCATCATCGGGTTGCAGTTCGACTGGCTGGCCGAGGCCAAGCTAATCCTGACCGACGACCTGATCCGCGAGATGCTGAAGCAGCGCAAGGCCGCCGGCATCGTCGACGAAGACGCATTTGACGAAATAGAAACAACCGACGCTTCCGAGGAGGAGTGAGACATGGCAATTACCTCAGCCAACCAGCTGGAGCTGTTGCAGACCGCAGAAGCCGTAGCCCGCGAGAAGATGATCGACCCGGATCTGGTCGTTCAGGCGATGGAAGAATCGCTCGCCCGTGCGGCCAAGTCGCGTTACGGCGCCGAGATGGACATTCGCGTGTCGATCGACCGCAAGACCGGTAAAGCGACCTTCACCCGCATCCGCACCGTGGTCGAAGATGAAGAGCTTGAAAACTATCAGGCCGAGCTGACCGTCGAACAGGCGAAGCAGTACATGGAGAACCCGCAGGTCGGTGACGAACTGCGTGACGAGGTTCCGCCGATTGAAATGGGCCGGATCGCGGCACAGTCAGCCAAGCAGGTGATCCTGCAGAAGGTGCGCGAAGCCGAGCGTGATCGCCAGTACGAAGAATTCAAGGACCGCGCGGGCACCATCATCAACGGTGTCGTCAAGCGCGAGGAATACGGCAACATCATCGTCGATATCGGACGTGGTGAAGCTGTTCTGCGCCGGAACGAAAAGATCGGCCGCGAAAGCTATCGCCCGAACGACCGTATCCGTGTTTACATCAAAGACGTCCGTCGTGAACCGCGTGGCCCGCAGATCTTCCTGTCGCGTACCGCGCCGGAATTCATGGCCGAGCTGTTCAAGATGGAAGTCCCGGAAATCTATGACGGCATCATCGAGATCAAAGCCGTGGCCCGTGATCCCGGCTCGCGCGCGAAGATTGCTGTGATCTCCTATGATGGTTCGATCGACCCGGTCGGTGCCTGCGTGGGTATGCGTGGCTCGCGCGTCCAGGCCGTTGTAAACGAGCTGCAGGGCGAGAAGATCGACATCATCCCGTGGAACGAAGACCAGCCGACCTTCCTTGTGAACGCGCTACAGCCGGCAGAAGTGTCCAAGGTTGTTCTGGACGAAGAAGCAGAGCGCATCGAAGTCGTGGTACCGGATGAGCAGCTGTCGCTGGCCATTGGCCGCCGCGGTCAGAACGTGCGTCTGGCCTCGCAGCTGACTGGTCTGGACATCGACATCATGACCGAAGCCGAAGAATCGGAGCGTCGTCAGAAAGAATTCGAAGAGCGTACCCGCCTGTTCATGGCCGCGCTGGATCTGGACGAGTTCTTCGCACAGCTTCTAGTGTCGGAAGGCTTCGCTTCGCTGGAAGAGGTCGCGTACGTTGAGGTTGACGAGCTTCTGGCCATCGACGGTGTGGACGAAGGCACGGCAGAAGAGCTGCAGGCCCGTGCCCGCGACTGTCTGGAAGAGATGAACCGCAAGGCGCTGGCCCGTGCCCAGGAACTGGGCGTCGAGCAGAGCCTGATTGACTTTGAGGGTCTGACACCCCAGATGATTGAAGCACTGGCCGAAGATGGCGTGAAAACGCTGGAAGACTTCGCGACCTGCGCCGACTGGGAACTGGCTGGTGGCTGGACCACCGTCGACGGTCAGCGCGTCAAGGACGACGGCGTGCTTGAAAAATTCGACGTCAGCCTCGAAGAAGCCCAGAATCTGGTGATGACCGCACGTGTCCTGCTTGGCTGGGTCGACCCGGAAGATCTGGTTGCCGATGCCGAAGAAGGTGAAGAAGGCGAAGCCGCAGAGGAGGCCGAGGTCTGATCTCAGACCTCGGAGCTTGGCCTTGGGGCGCGGCGGCAACAAATCTCGGCCGGAAGAGCCGGAACGCAAGTGCATCGCCACTGGCGAGGTTCAGCCCAAGGCAGGGCTGATCCGTTTCGTGGTCGGACCTGACAACGAGATCGTTCCCGATCTGGCGGAAAAGCTGCCGGGCCGGGGGATTTGGGTGTCGGCCAGCCGCGATTCGCTTGAGACCGCGGTGAAGAAACGGCTTTTCGCGCGCGGTGCCAAACAGGCGGTGCAAGTGCCCGATGATCTGGTGGAACAGGTCGAACGGTTGTTGACCCAACGCGTGATCAACGGGATCTCGATGGCGCGCAAGGCTGGATCGGCCGTCGCGGGCTTTGAAAAGGTCAAGGGCTGGCTGGCCATCGAAGAAGCGCGCGTGTTGCTTCAGGCCAGCGATGGCTCGACACGCGGAAAAACAAAGTTGCGGCCCCCCAATGGGCCGGAAAGCCACATCACCTGCCTTACGGCCCAGGAACTGGGTTTAGCTTTTGGGCGGGACCATGTAATACACGGCGCACTTGCGGCTGGTGGACTCACGCAACGTGTTGTAGAGGATGCAGCCAAGCTTAAGGCGATGCGCAAGACGACGGATGGGGGAGCGTCCCCCGCGAAAGGTACGAAGACCATATGAGCGATAGTGACGGCAAAAAAACATTGGGTCTGCGCGGCGGACCTCGGTCGGGTCAGGTGAAGCAAAGCTTCAGCCACGGTCGGACTAAGAATGTCGTGGTCGAAACCAAGCGCAAACGCGTTGTCGTGCCCAAACCGGGTGCCGGCAAAGCTGGCGGTGGGGCTGGACACAACAAAGGCGGCGCAGCCGGTGTATCCGACAGCGAAATGGAGCGTCGCCTGAAAGCTTTGCAGGCTGCGAAGGCCCGTGAAGCGGATGAAGCCAAAGAGCGCGCGGAAGCAGAACGCCGCCGCGAGGAAGAGCGCAAGCGCCGCCGCGAAGAGATCGAGGCCAAAGAGCGCGAAGAGAAAGAACGCGCCGAACGTGCCCGCCGGAAAGCGGAAGAAGACGAACGTAAGCGTCGCGAAGAAGCCGAAGCCCGCAAGCGCGAAGCCGAAGATCGCAAGAAAGCCGTCCTTGGGACCAAGGGACGTAGCGCTGCGAAACCGGCAGAGAAAAAACCTGCACCGACACCTGCGGATGCTCAAGCCGCAGAGGCCTCAAGCGCAGCTCCGCGCGGAGGTGGCAAGCCTACTCCGCGTCGTGATCGCGATGGTCAGGACAAAGACCGCAACCGCGGTAAGGGCAAGGGGGGCGATGGCCGCCGTTCTGGCAAGCTGACCGTCAATCAGGCCTTGTCCGGTGGTGATGGTCGCCAACGTTCTGTCGCCGCGATGAAGCGGAAACAAGAGCGCATGCGCCAGAAGGCCATGAGCGGCAGTAATGAGCCCCGCGAAAAGGTTGTTCGCGACGTTCAGGTCCCCGAGGCGATTACTGTTGGCGAGCTGGCCAACCGTATGGCCGAGCGTGTGGCTGACGTTGTTAAAGAGCTGATGAAAATGGGCATGATGGTCACGCAGAACCAGACCATCGACCAAGACACCGCCGAGCTGATTGTCGAAGAATTCGGCCATAAGATCGTGCGTGTTTCGGATGCTGACGTGGAAGACGTCATCGACACTGTCGAGGACAAGGAAGAAGACCTTGAAGCGCGTCCGCCGGTCATCACCATCATGGGTCACGTTGACCACGGTAAAACCTCGCTGCTGGATGC
>CAYFXM010000101.1:0-9405 GCA_964346965.1 uncultured Actibacterium sp.
GCCCGCGCTGGATGGCGCGGGTCGCACCGTCTGCGAGCGTCACGATGCTTCTGAGAGTCGACGTCAGACCCCTGCGGATCCGAAGACCCGCAGGGGTATCTGGGTCAGTGACCCAGTCCCAGAGAACGCAGGTCGTCGCAGCGGCTGCGGGCGATCAGCGCCTCGGTCTCGAGGCTGTCGAGGGTCTCGGGATGGGCGTCTTCGTCGAAGGCGGCGAGGTAATCCTCGAAGGCCATGTCGGCTTGCAGTTCGGCGAGGTCGATGGATTGTTCGAGTGTCATGGTGTGATCCTTTCCGTTGATCGTCGTTGGACGGATCGTGGAAAAGACCGGGGGCATGAGAGCGGGCTGCACCCGGCACGGGGCGGAATGAAATGGAGCACGCCGGGGGCAGGTTTGTTGTGAGCGATGCCTCGGCAGCGCTCAAGGCGTCAGCCGTCCAGAAACCTGCCCCCGGCGTTGCCGACCGCTCGACCCCGGGCTAGCGATCTCTAAGGCCAACAGGTCGACGGAAAGGCGAGCAGCGGTGACACTGAAGTGAGACATTGCCCTTAGATGCATGACGTTGGTTCGCGGCTTCCATCCTCGCGGTACAGGGTGAGTTCGGCGCCCCGGCAGCTTCGCCAACACGACCCAGGCGCGGGTTGCTCGAATGAGAGAAGGGGTGCGCTTGCCTCGCTCAGCAGGCTCCCAGTTCTCCCTACTGACTTTCGGATACGCCTCGGGTTGGCGCGACCCAAGCTGTCACTGAACTGGGCGATCGGAGCCGCATCTGCGACCTATCCATCTTCCTACCCGCCACGGAGACGTCGTCCGAAATATGCCGCGTTCTTCGGACATCGGCTTTTTGACCCGCCCATCGGGCGCATCCAAGAACGAGAAATAGCCAGACCGCAGGAGCGGTCTGGCCGATAGCTCAGGCGGCGTCTTTGGGACCCCAGGGGATGACGGCCTGTAGGGACAGATCGTCCTGGTTCGCGGCCTTGCCGAGGTTGGCGTTGAAGCCGTGGTCGCGGATGGTCAGCGTGTAGTAGTCGGCGCCGGTCTCCTTGTTCTGCTTCTTCCAGATGCCACCGCACTCGACCAGCTTGCCGCGCGGGGAGCGGCCGAGGACGCGGTGCGTGGGGGCCATCGGGTTCGCGCTTGCGACAGGTTCGACCGTGATGTCGAGATCGAAAGTCAGGGTCGAGATGGAGCCGGCGCCCTTAGCGGTTTCGATGTCGGCGCTGGTGAATTTGATGCAGTTCGTGGTCATTGCTATTCTCCTTGTTTGCGTTGCAATGATGGTCACCTTGCAGCTGGCCAAGGCCCGGCCACACCGAAGGCGAAGCGCAGCGGAGAGGGGCAGGCGCCGGTCTTTTTGCTCCGCGCGGAATGACCCGCAGGGGCAGGGGAAAAAGATCGGCGACAACCTTTGTGGACGGGACGACAGCTGCGACCAGCATGTCATGCAACTCAGACAAAGGGAGAAGTGCGGCGGCCACGGAGGAACCTGGGTGAACAGCCGAGGGAGATGCTGCGGGGGGCGGTGTCTTCTCTGTCCTCTTGCCCCGATCCGCACTCGGGCGAGTCAGAGCTTTGCCTGACGCTGCCTCATGTACCGCGCCGGCTGGTTTCCGAGGCAAGGCGATGTGTGTTGCCTGGAAGAGCAGTAGGGAGACCGACGAAACAGCCACCCCTTGCATGGCTCACCTGGAAGCCGACCGTGAACCGGCACCGTGCCCCGAAAGTTTGCGATTTGCGCGTCGCACCGTTCACCGGCTCTCAGCCAGCTACGGCCAATGCAATCCGGCGTTCGTCGAACACCGCTTGCGACCAATCATGACAGGGCGGCACAGCGTGTCCGGCAGAGCGAAGAGCAACACTGGCCGAGATGCGAGGTACGAGATCACTGATGTCACGCGCCCGCCTCAGCGACCGTAACCGAAAGGGCCGAGATGAAGCGTTGCCACGACCATGCGACGGCTGGTCGGGCTGTCTCTGGAGGAGACTGCACTGCCAGCGGCACGTCGCAGGGAGAGGCGGCGTTTCAGCTCGGGGAGGGCGGCTGCGCGCAGCCGAACGAGTAGGGCGCGGTCCTGACCAAAGGTCAGGAGGGGCACAGATCATCAAAACTGGTCATCATGGAAAAACTTGCATCCGCAGTCTCTATGACCATGTTGCGGCAACTCTCTAAGTGCAAAGCCCCAACCGTCTTATCCTCACAGGTCGCCGTAGCGGACATTCCAGCGCTACTTACCCCGCAAATTCATGCGAAACGTTTTCGCGATGCGGCTCACATCAGAATGCTCGACACCCGCCCGTTCAGCGAACTCGTGCCACTGCGCGACCGCGCCCGCGATTTCCGCAATAGCTTGGTTCGCCTTGTTGGATTTCAGCCCCACGTTCGAAGCAAAAACCATGAGGTCGCCATGCGTGAAATCGTTTCGCTTTCCGGCCAGGCTCATTTGATGGTCGCGCGTCCATGAGCCAGAGGGATTGTAGGAATAGGCCACGTCATAGGCTGGGGACAGTCGCCAAGTGCCAGACCGGTCCATGAGGAAGGAGATGTTCTTGACGTGGTCATCCTGGTTGCGAGCGACAACGTTGAAGACAGCGCGCTTGTATTGTTGCTCCACCACATCCATTCCGAGCCCAAGATCCCTGATCGTCATGATGGCCTGCTCGTAGGAATAAGAGGTCGGGTCATTGAAGTCGAAATGCTGCATCGCGCCAAGCGATTGCATGTGGACCTTTCGCCCTCGTTCGTCCCGGTCGAACCGACGCGTCATGAAATGGCTTCGTCCGCCTTCATGGTGAAGCCTGCATTCCGACATGTCGATGCCCGCCGCCGTCGCCATCAGGTAATATGCGTACTCGATTTTTCCGAAGCCTTGGGGATCGGAAAGTTCCTTATCTCGATTGTTGGACACGCCGTCGAACTTCAAGAGCCAGTGTTCATATCCCTCGTCGACTTTAACTTGCCCTGACCTGAACTCGCCGGTGTCTCTGTTCCAGGCAAGCACTGCCTTCGCGCGCGCGCCACCCGCCGAAGTCCCGACGCTCAAAATATCTTCCAGCGCCCCTGCGTCATCCTCGCCTCCGAGCCTGCCGGCAAGGTTCTCGCGCTCGCTTAAGACCCTGTTGGCCAGATCCACCAACTGGGCCACTTCCAGCTTTTTGGACCGGGTCGCCTTGCGGACCGTTGGCTCGAACTCCAGTGCCCCGATTCCCCGGTTGCCGATGTAGCTAAGTCGATCTACTGGGCTGAACCGGCCTGCGCTTCGCCCCGTTTCTGCGAGCCATGCATCAATCAAACTGTTGCCGAACTTGTCTGGCAACGCGTCGGCCAACATTCCGGGTAGCCCTTTGAACGTTTCCTTCGGAAGAGCAGGAAACTCGTAGGGGGCTTCCCGTACTGGCATTTTCAAAGGCGCGACCTCAATACCCGCGCCCACAAAGGCCGGATCGTATTGAAAGATGCCGAGTGCGCGTGCTTCATCCCAACTTACGGCACCGATGCGCCGACCCCACAATACTACGCTCGCGTCAGTCATCTACGTTGTCACCCCAGGTCCATGATGATTTTTTGGGTTGTTCCGATGCAGGACTCGCTCTCCTGCGTTCCTTCCCCTTCTGTGAGACTCGTTCAATTGGCCTGATATCTCCCTCTGGTAACACAGAGAGTATCGCATGCTCCAAATCGAGCGCAGCGGCGACGCGAAGAAAGGTGTCCAGTGTGGAAGGATCCCCAGCCTCAAGGCGACGCAGGGTGCGCACTCCGATGCCCGCCTTCTCGGCGAGGTCAGATTGGGTTACGTTGCGCGCGAGGCGCAGACGCGCAAGACGCAACCCGATTTCATGTTCGATTTGTTGTGACGTCGCCATTTTTCCTCTATAGGCCGTAAGATGCCGATTAAGCTGGGTAACCTGCCCTAGTCGGTCACATATGGCCTTTTGCGAACTTGCTTGTCAACAGGTCTAATATGGCCTCTTATGGCAGGAAACCGCGCCCAAAGGGCCGCGAACGGCCTTTTGACGCAGATTAAAGGCATGGGTCCACTTTACGCCCTGAGCCAAAGGCACCAGGCCACCGAGCCGTGGCTCGGATTAGAATACTGAAACCGGCCAGTGCTGGTTTTCTGCTATTACAAAAGGGGCTGTCTGCCTCTGAGCCATCAGCGCTTCCCTGAAGAAATTGAGCGCACAATGAAGTGCGCGGGTTTAGCATTCCGCTCATGTGTCCGGCGCATCATATTCGAGCAAACTAAGATGGGAAGTTTTGCTCCCCTGCGAGCATAAACTCAAGGAAGCAGCTGCGGTCGGCGATGAAAAGATGACACCGTACTGGCCAACGATCCAGTCGAAATAGCCACCGGCCGGATCACGCCTGCCATGTACCTGAAAATAACCGTGTGAAGTCCACAGCTGAGCACCACTAAAAATGGAGGGCGCACCCAAGAATTTTATCGCGATGGCACACAACATCTTGTATGCAAACCCGACTCACACCACCTTAGGTAATATGTCTTATGATCTTAATGCCCTTTCGCCATCTGACTTTGAGTCACTTTCGGCCGACTTAGTCGGCCGTGAAATCGGAGAGCGCTTTGAAGAGTTTGGCGACGGTCCTGATGGTGGCATCGATGGGCGGCATGTCAGCGGATCTCAGGTCATTGTACTTCAGTCAAAGCACTATGCCAGATCGGGTTATTCAGCTTTAAAAGCTGAGTTACGCAAAGAGCGCGCAAAGATAGACCGTCTTGATCCCGATCGGTACGTACTGACAACTTCAGTTTCATTGACGCCAGCAAGGAAAACAGAGCTCGCGGGCATAATTGGCCCTGCTTCCAAAGAAGCTGGCGATATTATTGGCGCAGATGAGCTTCAAGGTCTTCTGCGTGCGAATCCAGACATTGTTGAAGCGCATCCAAGGCTTTGGGAGACGAGCGGTGCGGTACTGAAAACAGTCTTAGACAAGACCCTGGATGAACGAGAGGCAAGGAACAAAGCGCCTACCGTTCTAAGAGACCTTTTGCCAAAAACAATAAGGGCACCAGAGGATAAGGTCATTGCAGAGCGCGACGTTGTGTTTCTCATCGGCTCTCGACCGAACGATGACGAGTTCATCCTTTGGTTAGGCCCAAAGCTTGAATCCCACGGCTACACGGTTTTTTCTGAACTCTTAACACTCGAACCAGGTACACGGTGGCGAAAGGAAGTGAACCTTGCGCTGCAGCATCGTGGAGCTAAGGTTTTAGTGACCGCATCTGATAGCTCATCAAGGGATGATCATGTTTTAGATCTGATCGACAAGGCCATCGAAGTTGGTCAATCTATCACCGATTCAAAGTATGTCATTCCGCTCAGAGTAGAAAACTCAATCCGCCTTGATGGCCTGAGAGATGCTGTTCCCGTAGACTTCGTGCGCGGATGGGCAGAAGGCTTAGAAAAACTTCTTGTAGCGTTAAAGCGAGATCGGGTTCCTTGCAATTCAGAAGCTGCATCAGTCACGCCGCAATGGGACATATTTAGAAAACGTGGCGCTATTCCAATTGTAAACGAGCCAGAGCAATTGATATCAAACTGGCTTCGGATCGTAGAAATGCCAGATCACATTCATTACTATGAAGCCAGTGGCGTCATTCGCGAAGATACGATCAAGCGCCAAGTCAAGCGACTAACCTATGAGGCCAAGGAACACGGTCGTGGTCTTTTTACATTTGCTGATCCCCATGACATCGAAGAAAGTTTTGAAAGCGTTGCAAAATTTGTTTTGAAGGAGTCGATCCGCATCGATGACTTCGTCGAGCATGGCGCACCTGTTGCTCAGATGAAGCCCCGGGAAGCGTCTAACCTCATGACGTTTTTCATTCGCAACGCATGGGAACGGCACTGCACGGAACGGGGAATGATCTCCTATGATTTTTCTGGTGCAACTGGCTTTCATGTTTCGTCCGATCAAGCATCGAACGGTCAAAAGGTAAGATGGGGTCAGCAGGGCGATGGGCGTCGATCTTCGATGCTGCGTAATATCGCCAACAAACACGTGTGGAAGTATGGCGTGTCAGCCATACCTCGATTGTGGCCCTTCTGGCATATTCGGCTGAAAGCGCGGGTTCTCTTCGCAGAGGACAATGGGACCGCAGAAGGTAAGCCAATCAATGATGCGAAGAAGATGCATCGATTGAGACGATCGGGCTGCAAGGGTTGGCGAAACAAGCAGTGGCACGGACGCCTGCTGGCGTTCCTGGAACTGATATCCGCTGGCTCAGCCTTCATCCGTGTGCGGCTCGCCCCTGGTCACGATATGCTGCTATCTTCAGAACCAATTATGTTCACGTCTCCGGTGAGCACGAAACTTCCTGACGTGCTGGACGCCGATGGCGAAGAAGAAGACGAGAGTACGCTTGGGCGCTCATTGACGGAGAGTGACGAACCATGAAATTCAGTGAGCCTAGTCTTCTAGTCGAACACCTTAGCGAACCCGATCTTGATTTTCGTTTCGGCCAAAAAAGTCATCACCCGAAAGATGGTTTGTTTCTATATGGCCCTCATAAAGGTTCAAAAAAACTCAAGGACGTTCGAATTGGCGTTGTCGCAACAGCGCGAGGCATGAAGCTGTTTCGAAGCTGGAGCCAGAGATTGCTGGACGGCATCAAAGTGCCGCCGCCAGGGCCGCGTGAAAAGGAAGATCGGCTCCACTTGGCAGACTTTCTTGGACTTGAAGAAACGTTCGGCATCACCTTCGATCCAACAGGATGCAGTGAGTTGCAAATCGACGAATCTCAAATCGATCGGGCGACTCGGATCTTGAACAAACATGAAGCGGTAGATGAAGTCGCGCAAATCTACATAGATCGCGTTCAAAAATTCAGGCGCAATGAAGAGCGTTCTATCGACGTGTGGCTATTCATTGTGCCTGAGATGGTCTACGAGCGCTGCCGACCAGAATCCAAGCGCACTGGACTTGACTTGGTCGAAGGAAAGGCATCGAAGAAACAAAAAACCCGAACGGCGATGCCATTGTTCGAGACACTGCCTGATTTTGATACAAGCGTTGAAAACATATTCGATGATGTTCCGGATTTTCGGCGCCGTATCAAAGCTGAGTTTCTATCGATCGCCCCTACTCAAATTCTGCGCGAAACCACGCTTGATCCTTACGCTTTTCTGAATAGTGCTGGCTACCCCATCAGGAAAGCTCAAGACGGCGCAACGATCGCATGGAACATAGCCACGGGTCTATATTACAAGTCTCAACCTAAGCCGCCGTGGCGCTTATCAGCGGTTCGCGATGGCGTGTGCTATATAGGAATGGTCTACAAGAACCTTCCAAACAACAGAGATAATCATGTCTGCTGTGCCGCGCAAATGTTCTTGACCGAAGGCGACGGCGTTGTTTTCCGCGGTGCAAACGGTCCATGGAAAACGGACGAATATGAGTACCACCTAAGCGCAGACGCTGCTGAACAGCTTCTTAGACAGGTCATCGAGACTTACGAGGATCTACATGATCGACCACCCAAAGAGCTGTTCATCCACGGGCAGACTTCGTTCAATGATGCTGAGTGGAACGCATTCTGTAAGGCAGCACCGCCGGGAACAAATGTCATTGGCGTTCGCATCAAATCGACGACTGGAGACGCGAAAGTATTTCGCGATGGTGACTATCCTGTAATTCGTGGAACCGCGCTTCATCTCGATGACAGAAACGCATACCTATGGACAAGCGGCTACGTCCCGCAACTCGACACTTATGTCGGCCCCGAAACGCCGAACCCTTTGTTCATAACAATTTTACGTGCAAAGTATGAGCGCCCTGCACTGACTTCGGTACTCAACGACATCATGGGATTAACAAAAATCAACTATAACTCGTGCAACTTTAACGACGGTCTTCCAGTCACCGTCCGTTTTGCAAAAATGGTAGGAGATATCCTTGTAATGGGGTCAGCAAAAGAGGGATCACCACAGCCATTCCGCTTCTATGTTTAAAGCGGCGTTTGTTATCTATCCGGTGTCCTGACGGTCATCGTCGTAGGGCACAAACAACCCTGGATCGACGAACTCCTGCCTTCGAATTATGGTTCTACTAACACCCAGTCGCGGAACAAAAGGAAAGCAGCATGGTCGAAGTCAAACCAAATCTGATTACATCCTCTAAACTCCAGTGGCTAATGGTGAAAGCCAACGTTAGCGACCTCGAGCGAACTTAGGAGTCCAACTCTCAATCAAAGAGGCTTCTTCTTCGTAGGCTTCGTCATCAGGGTCGTCGGCAAGTTCCTCGCTGGAAAGGACGGTAAGGGTGAAGCCGTAAGCGCCGAGACCTATGACTTCTTCATCCAACGCAAGTCGTCGCCCGCAAGAGAACCATTCAGCAAGACTGGTCTGACCACATATCGAGCGCGCGGACCGGATGTTTTGCGTATCAGCGTTGAACCGCAGGGTATGGGTTCGGGGCAGCGGAGTACCCTTTTTGAGGAACGAGAGCTTATCGAGCTTTTTGAAGCTTTCAGACAAGAACGCATATGCGACTTTGTCGCCGGAACTGACGACAACCGCCATCGGATAGTCGCAACATTCGGCGGCTCTGATGGCTGAAGCCGTGAGCGAGCACTCTGCCAGCTGGCTTAGCGCAATGATCCCATCCAGACCGACACGGCTTCCCCCGATGACCTTGCCCACGAGTTTCGATGGCATGAGCAGCCCAGACGCAAAATGATCCGCCTCAAGCTCTATCGAACTCATCCCTTGTGAAAACCCGGCCCTGGACATATGGATCGGAGCAGTCTTCAGAATTTCCTCGGGATGCCCCTCAAGAAAATAGTGGCCAAGTTCGTGAGCCACGGTAAACCTGCGAAACCCTTCGCTCTTGATATCGGTCGCATAGAAGATGCCAACGCTCTCATCATGGAAGATGATCCCGCCGCTCACGCCAACCCGGCCCGGATCCTTTGGCTCGACCAAGATGTCTTCGCTCTCCGCGATCGCAAACGGATCAACGGGAAAGGCAAAGTAGCCTTTTTCTTTTGCTTTGAGTTCACCTTGGCGCCGCGCCATTTGAATTCGGAATTTGCTCAACGACCTGACTTTCTCTGGTTCATGAGATCGATCATCATTTGGATGTGCTCTCGGTCGTCATCCGATAAATTTTCTTCACCACGAAAAGCCGTTGTTGCCCCGGCCATGTCACTGGTCCTGCCGAGCAAGTAGTCTGACGTAACGCTCAATGCCTTCGCAAGGGCCCGAATGTTTGCAAACGAAGGCTTGCGCCGCTCCTTCTCGAAATGGCCGATTGCTGATGGCTGTAACCCGGTCTTCGTCGCAAGTTCCGTTTGGTTGATCCCTCGCGCCTCTCTGGCTTGACGTAACCTGTCACCGAACCCACCATTGGAATCCGTAGAATTTGACATGACGCTCCCGC
>CAYFXM010000102.1:0-9365 GCA_964346965.1 uncultured Actibacterium sp.
TCAGCTTCAGGCGAACGCCCATGTTGCGGATCTGCTCGGTCGGCTCGATGAAGGTCCGGCCCATGTACTGGTTGCGGATGATCCCCATGGCGTAGGGGATGCCGCTTTCCTGGCTGAAGCCGATCGCCGCAGGAGTGCCGCTGTCAGGAACCGGACAGACAATGTCGGCTTCGACTGGAGATTCCTTGGCCAGCTCAACACCAATCTGGCGCCGGGTTTCATAGACTGACTGGCCGCCCTGGATCGAGTCGGGGCGCGAGAAGTAAACGTGCTCGAAGATGCAAAAACGCGAAGGTTTGCGTTCGAAGGGGTGGAAGCTTTCCACGCCGCGGGCTTCGGTGATGACCACCATCTCGCCCGGTTCAATCTCACGCACGAACTCGGCACCGATGATATCCAAAGCGCAGGTTTCGGAGCTGAGCGCCCAGCCATGATCGCCCACCTTACCCAGAACCAGCGGGCGGACACCCATCGGGTCACGCACACCTATCAGCTTGGTGCGGGTCATGGCGACAACCGAGAAGGCACCTTCGACGCGGCGCAGAGCGTCTTTCATCCGCTCGGGAATGTTCTTTTGCAGCGAGCGCGCCATCAAGTGGATGATGCACTCACTGTCCGAAGACGACTGGAAGATCGAGCCGCGATCAATCAGCTCGCGGCGCAGGGCGTCGGCGTTGGTGATGTTGCCGTTATGAGCAATCGCCGCGCCGCCCATCGAGAACTCACCAAAGAAGGGCTGCACATCGCGGATCGCGGTGTTGCCTTTCGATCCGGCGGTCGAATAGCGCACGTGGCCGATCGACAGCGATCCCGGCAGGGTCTCCATCAGGCTGGCCTTAGTGAAGTTGTCGCGGACATAGCCAAAGCGGCGGGCCGAGTTGAAGCCTTCGTCCGCGTCAAAGGCGACGATGCCGCCGGCCTCTTGCCCGCGGTGCTGCAGTGCATGCAGACCGAGGGCAACGAAGTTCGCTGCGTCGGCGATGCCTACGACGCCAAAGACGCCGCATTCTTCTTTCAGCTTGTCATCATCAAACGGGTGGCTGGGGGGCAGGTCGGCCATTTAGGGCTGTGCTCCGAATCCGGTGTCGTCAGGATGGCCCTTACTTAGGGCGTCGCGCCCCCTATGTCACGAAAGTATCACAATCTCCAGTGCGAAAGCCGCCAAGTTATTCACTTGGACGGCAGTCACCAATCAGCTCTTCATATCTGGCGGTGACCCAACCAAGCGCGTCTTCCGGGCTTTGTTCCTGAATCTGCGTGGTCAATTTTTGGAATATTGCGGCCGACTGGCTGTCATCCACGACCGGGATGTCCTCTGTCACGACCATTTCGTAGACAAAATAGGCAACGGCGATCAACACAACCCCGCGCAACAGGCCAAACAGGAAGCCGAAGCCCTGATCGATACCGCCAATCGCAGATCGTTGCACGGCGCCCGAGAAGAGCGGCGCGAAGATCGACACCACGATCAGCGCTGCTGTCGCAACGACGGCAAAAGACGCGATGATCGAAAGCTCGCAGCTTTCTATCAAAAATTCTCCAACAACCGGGATTTGCTGGATTAAAGGTTCAGCTTGAGGGGCAAAGATAAAACCAACAACGGCGGCGGCTACCCAACCGGCAATGGCCAAGACTTCGCGCACAAAACCACGGGAATAGGCGAGAATTCCCGACAGGATCACGATGGCAGTGACGCCTGCGTCTACGATGGTGAAACCTTCCATAACTGCTCCTTAGCGGCCGTTAGCCAGCACCGATTACTTTTTCAACAAACTCCGGCAAATCTTTGACGCGCCGAAGGTCAATTCCTGTTTCCACCTGCCCTGAGCCTGTGCTGTCAGGCATATAGGCCCGAGAGAACCCCAGTTTCCGGGCTTCTTTCAGGCGGCTTTGACTCTGATTTACAGGACGAATTGCCGCAGAGAGACTAATTTCTCCGAAAACAACGCAATCTGCGGGAAGGGGTGTGTCTTCTCGGGCACTCAAAAGAGCCGCCGCTACAGCCAGGTCCGCTGCAGGTTCGGTGACTTTCATGCCGCCCGCGACGTTTAGAAATACGTCCAATCCGGCGAAGGGAATCCCGCAACGAGCCTCCAGCACGGCAAGCGTCGTGGAAAGGCGGCCCGAATCCAAGCCAACCACGGTTCGACGCGGTGTTCCAAGCGGTGACGGTGCAACTAGGGCCTGAATCTCGGTCAGGATCGGGCGCGTGCCTTCTATGCCAGCAAAGACCACGGAACCGGCGGCGGGTTTCTCGCGTTCGGAAAGAAACAGGGCCGAGGGGTTGATGACTTCCGTCAGGCCAGCCCCAGTCATCTCGAAAACGCCAATCTCGTCGGCAGGGCCAAATCGGTTCTTCACCGCGCGCAAGATACGAAAATGGTGGCCGCGCTCGCCTTCGAAGTACAGAACAGTATCGACCATATGTTCGACGACGCGCGGGCCAGCGATCTGGCCTTCCTTGGTGACGTGGCCCACGAGGACCACGGCTGTGCCAGATCGTTTGGCAAAGCTGACCAGCTCATGTGCGGCGGCGCGAACTTGTCCTACGGTCCCCGGCGCGCTGTCTACCGTGTCCAGCCACATGGTCTGGATTGAGTCGATGATGGCCAGATCGGGCTTTTCCTTGTCCAAAGTTGTCAGGATGTCGCGCAGGTTGGTCTCGGCGGCCAGTTGGACGGGGGCATCAGACAGACCAAGGCGCTGCGCTCGCATGCGGACCTGCGCGCTGGCTTCTTCACCCGTGACATAGATGCTTTTCAGCCCGGCCTGCGCGAATTTGGCAGCGGCTTGCAGCAAGAGCGTCGATTTTCCGATTCCAGGATCGCCACCGACCAAAAGCGCGGAAGCCGGAACCAAGCCACCACCAAGCACCCGGTCCAACTCTGCCATGCCAGACAGATCGCGCGCAGGTGGCTCTTCCCGCGTGTTCAGCGAGGTCAACGCCATCCCTTTGCCGCGCGTCGACCCAAGCGTCTTCTTGCCGGGGCCTGCGGACAGGGGTTTCTCTTCGACAATAGAGTTCCATTCGCCACAGGCGTCGCAGCGCCCTGACCACTTGGTATGAACGGCACCACAGGCGGTGCAGGTGAAGGTCATGCTCTTAGCCATAGGCAACCTTTGACCGATGGGGTGGGGTGGGGCAAGACCCTAGCGCTCTCGTTTCGCAAGCATCGAGATTACCAGCGACGCGAGGATGCAGAAGGTAAACAGATAGAGGCCCCACGCTGTTTCCAATCGCCCAACGCCAACACCCTTGGCGATTACGATATAGAGGGCAATCAGGAAGATATCTGCCATCGCCAGCTTCCCCAGTACCGTCAGAACTGGCAGCAACCGGGGGGAGACCCTGTCGAAATGCACTAGTGCAAGCCCGATGGTTTTAAACATTGGTGCAACGAGCGCGAAGAAGGTGACTACGACGGCGAGGAACACATCGCTTTCCCACAATGCCAACAGCCCCGAAATGACCGAGATCTCATCCAGCTTGAACAGCGGCAACAACCCCGCCCGCATAAGGGGGGCGAACCACGAGATGGGGAAGAGGATGAGAAGGGCGAGGTTGGCGTATTTCAGATAAGCCAATGGCATTAGCGAATGGCCTCGATCGGCCCCTCTGCCTTCCCGTGGATGAACTGGTCCACGTAAGGATCACCCGAAGCATCCATTTCGGCCACGGGGCCGGTCCATTTGATCACTCCGTCATGCAGCATCGCGACCTTGTCGGCGATGGCGCGAACGGAGGACATGTCATGGGTGATGGTCATGGCCGTGGCGCCCATCTCGACCACGATCTCGCGGATAAGGTCGTTGATGACGCCGGCCATGATCGGGTCAAGGCCCGTGGTGGGCTCGTCGAAAAAGATGATCTGCGGGTCGGCGGCGATGGCGCGGGCAAGGCCCACGCGTTTCTGCATGCCGCCGGACAGTTCGGCCGGGAACAGGTCGGCCACGTCGGCGGTCAGGCCCACGCGTTTCAGCTTGGCCACGGCGACCTCTTTGGCGTCCGTTTTCGACATCTTGTGCTCGCCCCGCAGCAGGCGGAAGGCGACGTTCTGCCAGACGGTCAGGCTGTCAAACAGCGCACCGCCTTGGAACAGCATACCGAAATGGGCAAGGAACTCTTCCCGTTCGGCAGTCGATACGTCTTGGCCATCGACGGTGATCGTCCCCTGATCCGGTTTAATCAGGCCAAGCACGCATTTCAGCGACACGGACTTCCCGGTGCCAGAGCCGCCGATGATCACCATGGATTCGCCCTTGGGGACGGTCAGGTTCACCCCGCGCAGCACCTTCTTGGGGCCGAAGGCCTTGTGGATATTGTCGAAGGTAATCATGCGGAGAAGAACAGCTCTGTCAGCAAATAGTTGGAAGCGAGGATCATCACCGAAGCGGTCACAACGGCGGATTTGGTGGCCTTGCCGACGCCTTGCGCGCCGCGGCCGGAATTCATGCCGAAATAGCAGCCGATCAGGGCGATCAGGAAGCCGAAGACCGCGCCTTTGATCAGGCCCGAAGTGACATCCCACAGTTCAAGGAAATCGGCGGTGTTTTTCAGATAGGCAGCCTCGTTGAAGCCAAGGCGGCCCGTGCCCACAAGATAACCGCCGAAGATGCCGATGCTGTCGCCCACGGCCACGAGGATCGGAACCGACAGGGTCGCTGCGACCACACGTGGGACGGTCAGGTATTTCATCGGGTCGGTGGATAGGGTGACAAGAGCGTCTATCTGCTCGGTCACCTTCATGGTGCCAATTTCAGCGGCGATCGAGGACGCGACGCGGGCGGCGACCATCAGGCCCCCAAGCACGGGACCCAATTCGCGGGCCATGCCAATGGCGACGATAGAGGGGACGACTTGTTCGGCGTTAAAGCGCGAGCCGCCAGCATAGATTTGCAGGGCAAGAGCGCCCCCGGTGAACAGGGCCGTCAGCCCGACGACCGGCAGGCTGTTATAGCCGATGGTCCAAAAGGCGTGCAGGGTTTCCTTCGCATAAAAGGGCGGACGCAGCATCGCGCCCATGGTTTGCAAAAAATACAAAGTCAGCCGTCCGATCCCGGCCAGCAGGGCCAGTGTCGAGCGCCCGATCCCTGCAACCGGGGCCAGCAGGATCATGCCTCGCCCCCGATATAGTCGCGGTGGTAACGTGACCCGAGTGAAGTCAAAATCTCATAGCCTATCGTGCCTGCATTTCCGGCCACGTCATCGACGCGCTGCACGTCATTAAGGACATCCAGATACTCTGGTGGGCCGGGCAGGTGCGTTACATCGACCGAGATCAGGTCCATCGACACTCGCCCCGTGATCGGGCAGGCGACGTCGCCGTGATAGAGGTATCCTTTGCCCGATTGACTGCGCAACAGCCCGTCGGCATAGCCGCCCGACACAGTCGCGATGCGGGTGGTTTTCTCGGCCGTGTAGGTGGCGGAGTAACCTACGGTTTCGCCCGGAGCCAATTCGCGGACCTGCACAACAGGCAGGGAAAGGTGCGCCACCGGTTTCGCCTGCGTAAAGGGTTCACCGCCGTACAGGCCTACGCCCGGGCGGGTGATGTCAAAGTGATAATCCTTGCCAAGCAGGATGCCGCCGGTGGCGGATAACGACCGGCGCACGTTCGTGCCGTCCGTCATCTTGCGGAAGGCGTCAAGCTGCAGGATATTTTGCGCGTGATCCGGTTCATCCGCGCAGGCCAGATGGCTCATCAGCAGGTCCGGCTTGGCCTTCAGCGCGAAGGGGGCAACAGCCTCCCACTCGGCAGGCTCCATGCCAAGGCGGTTCATTCCGGTATCGAGTTGGACGCCGAACTTGTGGCCGGGCAGGCGTTCGACGTGCCGCGTCAGCTGTTCAATCGAGTTTAGCATGGGGGTCAGCGCCAACTCGTCCAGCAACTCGGTATCACCATCCATGTGGCCCGAGAAAACACAGATAGCCGGGCCGGGACCAATGGCCTCGCGCACTGCGACGCCTTCCTCGGCCACAGCGACGAAGAAACGGCGTACACCTGCTTCGGCCAGTTTGCGCGCGACCCGCGCCGCGCCTAGGCCATAACCGTCGGCCTTGACTACGGCGGCGGTTTCCACGCCATCAGCAGAGAATTTGTCCAGCGCGGCCCAGTTGGCGGCGATGGCGTCCAGATCAATCGTGAGTTTACCAGTCGACATGGGATGGGTTTCCGACGGTGCGTTGACGAGGTCAAGGAAAATCAGCGCGCGGCATCGACTCGGTCAGAATTCGTCCCGGTATTCTTCACGCTGCCTGCGGATTTTCTCGCCTATCAGGCAATCGTATCCTTGTGCCTTCAGCAATCGTATTGGGTTAAAAGGCGAAGGGTGCGATGCGATTTCCAACACCAGCTTTCGTTTGATGGCCTCGGCAAACTGGTCCCAGCTATGAACCGGAATCAGGAATGCGCCCGGCCCGCCGATCACGCAGTGGCGGTAATACTCGTCCAGATCATCAAGGTGCCAGTGGCTGTAGAAACCATCCTTGGTCATAAGGGGCAGCCCGTTGATCACCGCGCCGGAGTTCAAAAGAGAAGCCCTTGCATCCAGAACCGGGCGCCCCTCGTTGTTGGGCCCATCGCCTGAGACATCAACAATACTGCGAATGCCGATGTAGTCGTTGGCTTCCAAACTGTACTGAGCAAAACCCAGAGCGCCGGATATCGAGGTGCGTCGCATATTCGTTCGCGGATGGACGTAGAGTTCTTCCGCGATTTCCAGCACCTGTTCGCGCGTTTCTATGAGGGTCCATGGAATGATCACGTGCTGCCGACGATCACCGGCCCATTCAACATAGGTGAGCGCGACCCGGCCTAGCAGACCGCCCTGAATCGCGGCGAAGACCTCGTCACTGGCCAGCGCATCCGCGTAGCCCCGCCGTTGTATCTCCAGTTCGGCGGAGGTCATCGACCGTGACACATCGACGGCCAGAAACAGTTCCACATCCACTTCGGTCTTGGCGGACGTCGGGGTGGGGATCAGGCCAATGCAGAGGCAAATGGCCAAGAATGTACGAAACATACCGCCATTTTGGCAGCAAACCAGTGTGGTTTGTCCAATAACTTTTCTGAAAACGGATCAGAACCCGCCCGGATCGCCTGCGCCTTGCTGCCACGGTTTGACAAGGTTGCCGAACCGGGTGAACTCGCTTTCGAAAGACAGTTCTACCGTGCCGATGGGGCCGTGGCGCTGCTTGCCGATGATGACCTCGGCCTTGCCGTGCAGATGCGACATGCGCTCCTGCCAAGCTGCAATCTCATCCAGCTTGTCATCTGACGGCTTTTCCCGTTCCGCGTAATATTCCTCGCGGAAGACGAACATGACCACGTCTGCGTCCTGCTCGATCGAGCCCGATTCCCGCAGGTCGGACAGTTGCGGACGTTTGTCGTCGCGGCTTTCCACCTGCCGCGAAATCTTCAACAGGGCGATCACCGGGATGTTCAGCTCCTTGGCGATGGCTTTCAGGCCCATCGAGATCTCCGCGATTTCCTGCACCCGGTTGTCCGAAGTGCCGCGCAGAAGCTGCAGATAGTCGACGATGATAAGGTCCAGCCCGTGGGTTCGCTTCAGGCGTCGTGCTCGCGCTGCGACCTGAGAGATCGGCAGGGCAGGGGTGTCGTCGATATAGAGCGGGCAGGATTCCAGCGTCTTGGCGGCTTCAACGAAGCGGCGGAACTCTTGCTCAGTCATGTCGCCTTGGCGGATCTTGTGCGAGGAAATCTCGGACGCTTCAGCAAGGATACGTCCGGCAAGCTGCTCGGCGCTCATTTCGAGGCTGAAGAACCCGACAACACCGCCGTCAATCGCGCCTTCGGAGCCATCCGGTCGCTGGCCCTTCTTGTAGGCCTTCGCAATATTGAACGCGACGTTGGTCGCCAGCGAGGTTTTCCCCATCGATGGACGCCCTGCAAGGATCAACAGGTCAGAGGGGTGCAGACCGCCAAGCTTGTTATCCATGTCGATCAGGCCTGTCGAGATCCCAGCCAGACCACCTTCCCGCTGGTAGGCGGCATTGGCGACGTTCACTGCGTCTGTAACCGCCTTTAGAAAGGACTGGAACCCGCTCTCGGTTTGGCCTTGCTCCGCCAACTTGTAGAGCTTCTGTTCGGCATCGACGATTTGGTCCTTGGGGTCGTTCTCGACCTCTACATGACCTGCCTTCGCGGCAATGTCATGGCCAAGCCCGATCAGCTCTCGCCGGATCGCTAGGTCATAGATCATCTGCGCATAGTCGCGCGCCGCAAAGGAAGAGATCGCCGCCCCGGCTAAGCGCGCCAGATAGGCTGGACCGCCCAGTTCCTTGAGACCCTCGTCATCCTCCAGAAAGGCTTTCAGTGTCACAGGGCTGGCCAGCGCATTCTTCTGGATGCGCCTGTCGGCCACCTCGAAAATCCGGGCGTGGACCGGTTCATAAAAGTGATGCGCTTTGATAATGGAAGCTATCCTGTCGAACACATCATTGTTCGTCAGGATAGCCCCAAGGAGTTGCTGCTCGGCCTCGATTGAGTGCGGAAGTGCCCCGTTCTCTTCGCTGCTCGGTTGGTTCTGCCGAATCGCGGCTAACTCGTTCATAGACTGCCCCTGTCCTTGACAGAACGGCATACAATCGTCGCGCGGGCGGGCGCAAATTGTATGTTTCTGTGGATAGATTGTGGATACCTGCTTAGCCACAAACTATAGCGTATCCTGCTCAATATGTCGCTACAAATAGGGGAAGTCATTTTGACCTTCCCCTAAAGAATTAGTCAGCCAGTTCGGAAAATGTACCGATCGGTTCGGCGGAATAATGCCAAACTACAGGGAATGCGTCAGCCCTTCTGACGCGCTTCCTGCCATTTGCGCGGATCGTTCAGGAACGATTCGACTTCGGCAAGAGTCTCGGCGTCGAAAGAACCCTGTGCCTTGGCTTCAGCCAACACGTCCCACCAGGTGCAAAGGCTGTGCAGTTTCACCCCGTGATCGCCAAGCGTCTTCTCGGTCTCGGGGAAGATGCCGTAGTAGAAAATCACTGCCGTGTGCCCACAAGTCGCGCCGGTCTCGCGGATCGCATCGACAAAGGAGAGTTTTGAGCCGCCATCGGTGGTCAGATCCTCGACCAGCAGTACCTTGTCGCCCTCAGACATCGCGCCCTCGATCCGGGCATTGCGGCCATAGCCTTTGGGCTTTTTCCGCACATAAGACATCGGCAGCGCCATGCGTTCGGCCACAAAGGCCGAGAAGGGGATGCCCGCGGTCTCGCCACCGGCGATGTTGTTGAATGCCTCGAACCCGGCTTCGCGCATCACGGTGACCACGAGGAAGTCCATCAGAGCCGAACGCACGCGCGGGAAAGAGATGATCTTGCGGCAGTCGACATAGGTCGG
>CAYFXM010000103.1:0-5690 GCA_964346965.1 uncultured Actibacterium sp.
GGTCGAGGAAAGCTATCTGCCCCGCCGCTATGTCGCCCACACCCAGTGTTTCCGCTCGGAAGCGGGCAGCGCAGGCCGTGACACGGCGGGCATGCTGCGTCAGCACCAGTTTGAAAAGGTCGAGATGGTCTCGGTCACCCACCCGGACCAGTCGGAAGCCGAATTCGCCCGCATGACCAAATGCGCCGAGGGTATCCTTGAAAAACTGGGGCTGCCCTATCGCACGGTTGTTCTGTGCACCGGCGACATGGGCTTCGGCGCCCGCCGCACCCATGACATCGAGGTCTGGCTGCCCGGTCAGGACACCTACCGTGAGATCAGCTCTGTCTCGACCTGTGGCGATTTCCAGGCGCGCCGCATGAACGCGCGGTTCAAGCCAGCCGAGGGTGGCAAGCCGCAGTTCTTGCATACGCTGAATGGCTCGGGCCTAGCCGTGGGCCGCTGCCTGATCGCGGTTCTGGAAAACGGCCAACAGGAAGACGGCTCGGTCCATCTGCCAGAAGTGCTGCACCCCTATCTGGGTGGCAAAACCCAGATCACAGCAGACGGTCAACTGGCATAAACGATCTAATATGAATGAAAAACGGGCTCTCCCAAGAGCCCGTTTTTTTTATGTGCCGTGAGGCTTTTTCCCCAAATGCTTCCGCAATCGTGACGGTGTCGCCTTGGTCTTGTTCTTATACGGGTTCTTGTCGCTTTGCCCCCGTAGGGTTAGCCGGATCGGCGTGCCGGGCATATCAAAGTCTTCACGCAGCCCGTTGATCAGATACCGGCGATAGCTGTCAGGCATCTTGTCCGGATGCGAGCACATCACGACAAACCCCGGCGGACGGGTCTTGGCTTGGGTCATATAGCGCAGTTTGATCCGGCGGCCACCCGGAGCGGGAGGCGGATGCGCCTCGATCATATCTTTCAGCCAACGGTTCAGCGCAGCGGTAGGAACACGGCGGTTCCAAACTTCATTCGCCCTTAGAATGGCTTCGTGAAGGCGGTTCATCCCCCGACTGGTTTTAGCCGACACGGTAATCAGCGGCGCGCCACGCAGCTGTGGCAAGAGGCGAGCGAATTCTTCCTTCAACTCTTTCAGCTTTTCTTGCTTCTCGCCCTCAAGGTCCCACTTGTTGACGGCGATAACAACGGCGCGGCCTTCGCGTTCGGCCAGATCGGCAATCCGCAAGTCCTGTTGCTCGAACGGAATTTCCACGTCCAACAGCACCACGACCACTTCGGCGAATTTCACCGCGCGCAGCCCGTCGGATACCGAGAGCTTTTCCAGCTTTTCCTGTACCTTGGCCCGTTTGCGCATCCCGGCTGTGTCCCAGATACGCATCGGCGTTTCGTTCCACGTGAACTGGGTCGAAATCGCATCGCGCGTGATCCCGGCTTCGGGGCCGGTTAGCATCTTGTCCTCGCCCAGAATGGCGTTGATCAGGGTCGACTTACCCGCATTCGGACGTCCCACAACGGCCACCTGCAAGGGTTTCGCCACGGTGATCGGGCGACCGCCGTCGACTTCTTCCTCGGCATCGGCATCCACGTCGATGTCGGTTTCAGGAGTGTTTCGGGCTTCGCGTTCTTTGAATTCATCGGCGATCGGGGTCAGCACGGCCAGCAGGTCGCCCATGCCCTCGCCGTGTTCGGCTGACAAGCGCAACGGATCGCCAAGACCAAGCGAATAAGCCTCCAGCACGCCAGATTCTGCGGCGTTGCCTTCGCCCTTGTTGGCGGCGAGGATCACCTTGGCAGACTTCTTGCGAAGGATGTCTGCAAAAACTTCATCCGCAGGCAATACGCCTGCACGCGCGTCAATCATGAACAGGCAGACGTCGGCCATCTCCACCGCACGCTCTGTCAGTCGGCGCATGCGGCCCTGCAGGCTCTCGTCGGTGGCTTCTTCCAGACCGGCGGTGTCTATCACCGTAAACTTCAGGTCACCCAGCCGCGCCTCGCCCTCGCGCAGGTCACGCGTGACCCCCGGCTGGTCGTCCACCAACGCCAGTTTGCGCCCAACCAGACGGTTGAACAGGGTGGATTTCCCCACATTGGGACGCCCGACAAGGGCCAGGGTAAAGCTCATTTCTCGCTCCGAAGCGGTGCCTTGGCGCAGAATCGCGCCTTAGCGGAAGGCGTGCAACTGCCCTTTTGCCGAGACAATGTAAAGGGTTTGCCCCGCAACCACCGGGTTCGAGGCCGCTCCTCCGGGTAGAGAGACCTCCTCCAGCAACGTGCCGTCGACTGGATCAAAGGCGCGCAGTACACCGTCACCCGAGCCAATGATCACTTGGCCACCAGCCACGACCGGGCCATAGTGTGGATAGACCGACTTGTAGCGTTTCGCCCTTTTCTTGGTGAACAGCGGTAGGTCTACGCCCCAAATCTTCTCACCTGTTTCGGCATCCAGACGGATTAGCTCTGCCTGATCCGACACGAGAAAGACCGAGTCACCCGCCGGCCAGACAGGGCTGTAGGACCCGTCTTCGGCCGTCCAGATGCGTTGGCCACTCGCCGCCTCGACAGCAACGGTCTGGCCCGACTGGTTAGAGGCATAGATTACGTCACCCGCGATCACCGGATCACCGGTCAAGTCCTCGACAGAGGCATAGACCTTGCCGCGACGCTTGCCCGCGATTGAACTTGCCCAAACCCGGACACCGCTCTTTCGCAGCGTGGCCACCAGTTCCGAGCTGCCCATCGGGAAAATCGCCAGCCGCTCCGAGATCGCCGGCGCCGCACCGCCGACAAGACCCGATGCGTTCGGTGCGCCTTGCACCTGCCAAAGCACCCGTCCATCCTCGGCCCTTACGGCCCACGCGCGGTTGTCTCGGCCTACAAGGTAGACGATGCCGTCCTTGACGGTCGGCGCGCCCGAAACCGAGGCTCCGGTCTTTTGGGTCCAGAGTATATCCCCCGTCTCCGGGTCAACCGCGTTCAGCGTCCCGAAGCCGGTTGTCGCGTAGACCACACCGCCGTCAAAGGCGAGACCGCCACCCGAGGCGTCTTTATTGCGTTCGGAAACCGGGGTTAGGTCGGTCGCCCAAAGCGCCCCACCCTCAGTCGAAAAGGCCCGAAGCCCGCTGCGCGCGTCAAGCGTGAACACTCGACCCTCCGCGACCACGGGATCAGCCGTCAGGCTGTGCTTGCGGCTGTTGCCCTCTCCAATCCCTGCCGACCAAACCCGGTTCAGGCTCGGCCCCAAGGCTGGATGGGCTACCTTGTGCGTGGGTCCGCCATATTTCTGAGGCCAATCTGCTGCAACAACGGGCGGCGCCAATTCAATCACGCGCGACGTAGCAGGAGCCACTGCATCCAATGGCTCTGCGCCCGCCAGGGCCGCTTCGCGGACACCAATCCGCTCGCCCTCCAAAATTGTTTCACGCTGACCACAGCCAGACACAACAAGAGCAAGGGCAAAGCCACCAACAATCAGTTTAACATTCACAGGACCCATTCCTCCGTTCCGGCCAATGCGCCAGTCGATTAGTTCGCGGCGACCAGTGGGGTGCCTCCGAGTGCGACAATCAACTGTGCCGCGCGCTGACGCAAGCCTTGTGTCGACTCTTCGATGTTCAGAATGGCGTTCAGGCTGTCAATCGCGGCGTCGGTATTGCCAAGTTCGACCTCAATCAATGCGAGCTGCTCAAGCGCAACCGCGCGATACGGAGCGCCCGGTTGCGACAAAGGTGTCAGCAGAGTGCGGCGAGTGTCAGCGTCCAACGCATCCCCCTCGATCAGAATGCGTTTGATAACCGCTAGGTCGCGGAACGCATCCGGCAGCGTGGTGTTGTCGGCAATCGCCTGCAGGCGTGCGGTTGCGGTTGCCGAGTCCTCTTTCCCAAGGCTCTCTGCCGCTGCAAGGAAATCAACCAGTGCCGCCGCCTCTCCGGTGACATCAACCGCATCAAACGCGGCGATATCCTGCGCCTCTGCCGCCGCGAGGATCGAATCCCCCAAGGCCTGCGCTGCGGCTGCCTCTCGCGCTTTGTTCCATTCGTTCCATGCCGCACCGCCGACAAGCAGGACAACGGCGACGATGCCGATCCAGCCATAGCGGCGAAACATTTGATACAGCCGCTCGCGGCGGACCTCTTCGGTGACTTCTTCAATAAAGCTGTCGGGATTGCTCATGGCCGCTCTCATTCTAGGGTCGGCCCGTCTTACTCTACCCGCGCGCGGATTGCCAAGCCCCACAAAACTTTACGAATCCTGAAAGGCGACTATAAACTGAACTGAATGGTTCATTCATAACGTAACGTAAGGGCTGTTGAGAGCGGCTCGGTGACCTCTATATTCAACAATTATTGCCAATCAGAGGCTTAACTAATGCGCCCCGTATCATTTCTGACCGCCATTGTAGTGGCCGTAATTCTCGTTCTTTTGGTCCTGCAGCGCGACGCATTGTTGGAGTTCGCCGGCCGCAGTTCGGAAATGCCCGAAACATCGGAAACCGAGACCGAAACAACAGAACAGGCCGCACCGACCGGAACCGACACGCGCGTATCGGTCGTGGTCCGCAAATCAGTTGCCCAACCGGTCGATAACGCTGTTCTTGTGCGCGGTCGAACGGAAGCGGCCCGTCAGGTCGAGGTACGCGCAGAAACATCCGGTGTTATCATCTCGGAACCGCTGCGCCGGGGGGCGATGGTTGAAACGGGTCAACTGCTTTGCGGCATCGATCCCGGCACGCGCGAAGTGGCCCTGGCGGAAGCCGAAGCCCGTCTCGCCGAAGCCACCGCCGGCTTGCCCGCCGCAGAAGCTCGGTTGACAGAGGCGCAGGCCCGTCTGCAAGAGGCGCTGATCAATGATCGCGTCGCCTCGCAGCTGAAGGAGGATGGCTTCGCCTCTGAAACCCGCGTTGCGGCCACTGCGGCGTCTGTGTCCAGCGCGCAAGCGTCGGTTCAAACCGCAAAATCGGGGCTGGAAAGCGCAGCCAGCGGTGTTCGCGCCGCTGAAGCCGCCGTCGCGGCGGCCCGTAAGGAAATCGAGCGGCTTGAAATCCGAGCACCTTTCGCCGGACTTTTGGAAACCGACAGCGCTGAGCTAGGGGCGCTGCTGCAGACCGGTGCGGTTTGCGCCACCGTTATCCAGCTTGATCCCATCAAAGTCGTCGGCTTCCTCGCGGAAACAGATGTGGACCGTGTGTCGACCGACAGCATGGTCGGAGCCCGCCTTGCCTCAGGGCGCGAGATTGTTGGGAAGGTCAGCTTCCTAAGCCGCGCAGCCGACGCCACCACCCGCACCTTCCGGGTTGAAGCCACCGTCCCGAACCCGGATTTATCCATCCGCGATGGCCAAACCGCCGAGATGATCGTCTCGACCGGCGGGGCCGAGGCGCATCTTCTACCGCAATCCGCGCTCACCCTGAATGACGAGGGAGACATCGGTGTTCGCATCGTGTTGGACCACGCCGCACAGTTTGCGCCGGTCGAAGTACTGCGTGACACGCCGCAAGGCATTTGGCTGGACGGCCTGCCCGAGACGGCCGAGGTCATCATCGTCGGGCAGGAATTTGTGACCGATGGAGTTCCCGTGAAGGTGAGCTATCAGGAGTACGGCCAATGACCGGCATCATCGACTGGGCCGCCAGCCGCGCCCGGATGGTGCTGGCCTTCATCGCGCTCTCGCTTCTTGCGGGGGCGTTGGCCTATGGAAACCTGCCGAAAGAGGGCGAGCCGGACATCGAGATTCCGACG
>CAYFXM010000103.1:5700-9221 GCA_964346965.1 uncultured Actibacterium sp.
CCTTTTCCCGGCATCTCTGCCGCGGATTCCGAGAAGCTGCTGATCAAACCGATGGAAACAGAACTGTCGGATCTCGACGGCCTCAAGGAAATGAGCAGCACGGCAGAGGAAGGATACGCCGGTGTCGCACTTGAGTTCGAGTTTGGATGGGACAAGACCAAGATCATGGCTGACGTCCGAGACGCCATGAATACCGCCGAAGCGGAGTTTCCGGCCGGGGCCGAGAAATATTCTGTAAACGAGGTAAATTTCTCTGAATTCCCGATCATCATCGTGAACCTATCCGGTCCCGTCCCAGAACGCACATTGTTACGGGTTGCCAAGGATTTGCAGGACCGTCTTGAAGGGTTGGAACCCGTTCTGGAAGCCGGGCTGGCCGGACACCGCGACGAAATGTTAGAGGTCGTTATCGACCCCCTTCGGCTGGAGGCCTACAACGTCACCGCGGCCGAGTTGATAAACGTCGTGGTCAACAACAACCAACTGATCGCCGCTGGTGAGGTAGAAACCGATCAGGGTGCATATAGCGTCAAGATTCCCTCATCTTTCGACGATGCGCTGGATGTCTATAACCTGCCGGTCAAAACCAACGGCGACCGGGTTGTTACACTTGGCGATCTGGCCGAAATCCGCCTGACCTTTGAAGACCGCGAAGGCACGGCTCGGTTCAACGGTGAAACCACAGTGGCGCTACAGATCGTCAAACGCAAAGGCTTCAACATCATCGACACCGCCGCTCTTGTGAAGGCCGAGGTCGAGGACGTACGCGCCACCTGGCCCGAAGAACTGCGCTCTGCGGTCAAGATCGGCACCTCGATGGACCAATCGGACACTGTGGCTTCAATGGTCAGCCAGCTTGAAGGCTCGGTCCTGACCGCTATCGCGCTGGTAATGATCGTGGTCTTGGCCTTCCTTGGGGCGCGATCGGCGCTATTGGTAGGCTTTGCGATCCCGACCTCGTTCCTTCTGTGCTTCGTTCTGCTGGGCCTGATCGGCGTGGCGATTTCCAACATCGTAATGTTCGGCCTGATCCTTGCCGTGGGGATACTGGTCGACGGGGCGATCGTGGTGGTCGAATACGCCGACCGCCGCATCCGCGAGGGTGCAGGCCCAATGCACGCCTTCACGGATGCAGCCAAACGCATGTTCTGGCCCATCGTCAGCTCCACCGCCACTACCCTCTGCGCCTTCCTGCCTATGCTTTTCTGGCCCGGCGTACCGGGTGAGTTCATGGGCATGCTGCCGGTCACGCTGATTTTCGTCCTCTCGGCCTCATTGGTTGTTGCACTGATCTATCTGCCGGTGATGGGCGGTGTAGCTGGCCGCTACTCGCGGATTTTGGAAGGTGCGGCATCGGTTTTGATGCCCCTGCCCTTGCTGGTGCGGATCGCCTTGGTACCCGTAACGCTGTTCGTCGTCTTCGTCGCATCGATGCAACTGCTGAACCCTGCCTACCTGCTTGGCCCAGATGCTGGCACCGCCGGCGTCGCACTTGGAGCGATCCTGTTTATCCTGGGCACCTCGGCCACGTCGGTCACCATGACCGCCGCCAAGGTCGAGCGTAAACGCAAAAAGATCGAGGCTGGTTATCGCCGCACTCCGTTCGGCCACGTGATCCATTTCATTGCCGGCAACCCGATCATGCCATTGGTAAGCATCGGCGGGGTCCTTTTCTTCGTCGTCAGCGTGTTCATGTACTTCGGCGAGAACAACAATGGCGTGGAGTTCTTCGTTGAATCCGAACCTGAACAGGCCATTGTCTATGTTCGCGCCCGAGGAAACCTGTCGTTGCAGGAAAAGGACGATATCCTGAAAGCAGCCGAGCAAATGGTAATCGACCACCCCGGTGTCGAGGCGACATTCGCTTTTGCAGGCTCGGGTGGTTTGAACCAGAACACCGGGGGCGCAATGCCACCGCTGGATACGGTGGGCCAAATTCAGTTCGAACTGATCCCGTGGAAAGACCGGTCCGATCAACCTGAACTCGACGGTGACGTGGTGCTGGACGAGTTGGAGGCCACCCTCCGCCAGCTTCCCGGCATCAAAATCGAGATCCTGTCACAGGACCGCGGCCCGGCTTCTGCCAAACCTGTGCACCTGCGCCTGAAGGGTGACGACTTGGCCATCTTGGAAGAGGCCATCATTCGGGCCCGGACTCAGTTCGAAGCCACTCCAGGCCTGCGCGACATAGAAGACACTCTGCCCCTGCCCGGCATCGACTGGCAGATCGATGTCGATGTCGAAAAGGCGGGCCGCTATGGCGCCAACGTCGCTACAGTGGGCGGTATGGTCCAGCTTGTGACCCGTGGCCTTCTCTTGGATACGATGCGCGTCGACAGTTCGGACGAAGAAATCGAAATCCGCGTGCGACTGCCCGAGGATGATCGCGTGCTCTCGACCCTCGACAGTCTGAAAGTCCGCACTGAGGACGGTCTGGTACCGCTTTCCAACTTCATCACCCGCACGCCCGTGAAAAAGCTAGGCCGGATCACCCGCGTCGATCAGGAACGCTATTTCGACGTGAAAGCTGGGGTTGAAGCTGGATGGCTGAAGCTAATGGACGAGGACAACTCGGTCCCCGTAGCCTATGCCTCGTCACTCGATGACAATGGCCTACTGAACTTTATCCCCGGCACCGAAGATCCGGAAAGCCTGCAGCAAAGGTTCGATAATGGCGGCCTGTCCACCATTCCCGTCACGCCCGGTGAGCGAATTGAACAACTTACCCGCTGGATCAACGAAAACCCTCTGCCTGCGGGCCTAAGCTGGGAGTGGACTGGCGACCAGGAAGACGAGGCCGAAAGCCAAGCCTTCCTCAGTCAGGCCTTTGCGGGTGCCTTAGGGCTGATGTTCATTATCCTGCTGGCGCAGTTCAACAGCTTCTACAATGCGACACTGGTTCTTCTGGCGGTGGTCCTTTCGACCACAGGCGTGTTGATCGGCATGCTGGTCATGGGTCAGAGCTTCTCGATCATCATGACAGGCACAGGCATCGTCGCACTGGCCGGGATCGTGGTGAACAACAACATCGTCCTGATCGACACCTATCAGGAATACAGCAAGTACATGCCCAAGATCGAAGCGATCACCCGAACCGCCGAGGCGCGCATCCGCCCGGTTCTGCTGACCACGGTCACAACCATGGCGGGTCTGTCTTCGATGATGTTCGGGCTGAGCCTCGACTTCTTCAATGGCGGCTACACGATCGACAGCCCGACGGCGCTGTGGTGGAAGCAGTTGGCCACCGCTGTAGTCTTCGGTCTTGGCATTGCCACCGTTCTGACTCTGATCTTCACACCCTCGCTGCTGGCTTTGCGGATCTGGTTCTGGACCGGGGCCTACCGCTCCGCCTATGGCCTGCGCGCCCTGTCGCTTGGTCGCAAAAGCCGGGCCGCGCGGGACAACGCGCTGCGTCGTGAGGCCCGTAAGACCGAAGCGCCGGAGATCATCTGGGACATAGACCCGATCCCACCCGCCCCAAAGGGCGGCACGGGATCGGGGCCGAACTTAAAAGCGGCGGA
>CAYFXM010000104.1:0-6942 GCA_964346965.1 uncultured Actibacterium sp.
CGACAGAACCCGCAGGCGGACCTTGTAACGCATGGCCAGTTCGACCGAGCGGGTCTGCAGGACTTTCGCGCCAAGGCTGGCCAGTTCCAGCATTTCTTCGAAAGCGATCTTTTCCAGCTTCCGGGCTTTCATCTCGATGCGCGGGTCAGTGGTATAGACGCCATCCACATCGGTATAGATATCGCAGCGCTCGGCCCCGAAAGAGGCCGCGAAGGCCACAGCGGTGGTGTCGCTGCCGCCGCGGCCAAGAGTGGTGATGCGGTTGTCATCACCAATGCCCTGGAAGCCCGCGACCACGGCCACGCGCATACCCTCGCCGAATTTCTGATTGATGTTCTCGGTCGGAATCTCTTCGATCCGGGCGGCCGAGTGGGCGCTGTTGGTTTTCAGCGGTACCTGCCAGCCCTGCCAGCTGCGTGCCGGCACGTCCATTTCCTGCAGGCGCAACGCCATCAGACCGGCGGTGATGTTCTCACCCGAGCTGACCACGGCATCATATTCGCGCGCGTCATACAGGGTCGAGGTCTCGTCGACCCATCCGACCAGTTCATTGGTCTTGCCCGACATGGCCGACACGATGACGATCACATCGTAGCCACGTTCCACCTCTGCCTTCACCTTCGCCGCCGCATTGGCGATGCGATCAAGGTCGGCCACCGAGGTGCCTCCGAATTTCATCACGAGAACCGGCATGGGTTTTCCGTCTGTCTGCTAGCTATCCGCGCGCTTGGTAAGGGAACCCGCCGCCAAGGGCAAGGGCGCCTGCCATATACATGCGGGTGAAAGTACTCAACGAGCTTGAAAGGTTGGTTCACGACGAGAAAAAGCGCCCGCGCGCATCGGTCCGGTTGAATGAGGTGTTGTGATGGCGGATTTGGATTGTCAGGGCACAAGAATTACTCCAAGGCGATGATGAGGTGTCATCGCAATCTACGTTTCCGGGGCGGCCACCACGTGCAACTCAAATTAGAATTTGCTAACCTTTTCAAATACGGAATTGCAAATCTAGATTTATGGTCAAGTATTCAGTCAGTCGCGCGCTCCGCCAGGCGAAATGGCACGAGAAGAACGGCAATATTGTCGCTGCGCGTGAGCTTTATCACTACGTACTGTCGGTATCGCCGGACAATAAAATGGCCAAGCAAGCGCTGCTTGGAACGCGATTGTCTAGATACGAAAAGGACCTGCCGTTTTCATCCATTTCCCAATTCCTTGCGATATTGGATCAGGGGCAAATTATCCAGTTCCTTGGGACGCTGGATCAGAGGCAGCTAGATCTCGTTTGCGAGCAAGCGAAGAGACTAACCCACGATAATCCAGATTCGTCTTTGCTTTGGAATGTTTACGGGTTGGCAAATAGGGAATTGGGTCGGTTTGACGAGGCCGTTGTCGGCTTCGAAAACGCCTGCAAACTTAACTCGAACTTTGCGGACGCTCATAACAACTTGGGCGCAGCTCTCAGCATATTGGGTGAAGTTGAGCGAGCGGCAGCATTTTTAAAGCGTGCGATCGAGATCAGGCCAGACCATGCAAAAGCGCATTTTAACCTTGGCTTGATCTATTTTAGGCAGGGAAAATTCAATGAATGTGAGCACGCGCTTGGCCGCGCATTGCAAATCCGGCCCGACTATGTAGAGGCGCATCACGCGCTTGGCGCAGTCTTTCAAGAGCTTGGTAACCTAGATGATTCAATTACCAACTTCTCTCGTGCTCTTGAATTGAATCCTAACATCGCGGAGGCCCATTACAGCCTTGGGGTTATGTACGAACAGCAGCGCAAGTTAGATAAGGCGTTTGCGTGCTACACCCGCGCACTAGAATTAAACCCCGACTCTGCTGAAGCCCAAAATAACCTTGGCGACTTGCTGAGGAAACGAGGCAAACTGGATCACGCAGTTGAGTGCTTCAAGCGCGCACTGGAGCTAAAACCCAACTTTGCTGATGCTTTTTATAACCTGGGTCACACATTGAAGACTCAAGGCAAATTGAACGAAGCCGTTGCCTGTTACACGAGCGCTCTCCAATTCGAGCCAAACCACGTTTCTGCGAGTTTTCGTGGCGCCAAGTTGCCCACCGGTTTTTTACCAGGCGATTTGCTGGCCAAAATCGAGAGAAACGCCAAAAGAGAGAACCCAAATGATTCATGGGCGCAATTCTTCTTAGCCAATGTTCTTCGACACAAAGGCAAAATCGAAGAGAGCTTCAATATGCTCAAAGCTGCGAACAAATCGCGCGAAGACAAAGAGGCAATTGAGAAGGGTTCAAGAAGAGGACAACGCAAGGCTAAAGAAATCGAATCTTGGACGCCGACCGGCAAAAAAAGCAATGTAGATCAAGCATTTAAATTATTGTTTGTGCTTGGGCCGTCCCGATCTGGAAAGTCATCTATTGAAGCAGCTCTTACCCGATATAGGGGTGTCTTGCCGTGCTATGAGTCGCGGCGCGCCTCAAGCCGCAAATACCTGAAAAACTTAGCGACAAAGAAGCTTCAGGTTGACGGTTCGGCTGTTGTGCAAGGGGACATTGAAGAACTTCTTTATTACTCCGAAAAAGAAATCCTTGCCGATGGCATGCGGATTCTGACCTGTACCAATCCATTCATGATCGACTCTGTGCACCACATTTATGATGTGTTCGACAATTCCTATTTTCTCTTTGTTCAACGCGACACTTATGAAACTGCGTCAGAGATTTTTGCAAAAGAGTACAGAAGTTCCAGGAACGCATACTCATACAATGCAGCATCCGCGGCTGACTATGTGCGTTGGTACAATGAGCTAACCACTGGTTTCGCTAAAAAGATCCCTCAACGTGCCTCGTGCATTAAATATGAGGATTTTCTCGACGATCAGAATTTTCTGGTGACGGCAGTCGAGAACCTATTGGGAGAAAAACTTGAATTGGCTCAAAGTCCTTTGGATTTTTCGAGCCGGAGTCGTTCTGGCACTTATACGGAGCTCTACAAAGAATACCTGAATGAACAGTGTTCCCTGCTAGATTAGGTTCCAGTACCAGAGGGAATTGCACTGTAAAAACGATATCGGCGGATTTCTTGAGGTGCGAATGCAGGGTGCCAGAATCTTAGAAGCGCAATTTCGCCTTCGGTTTGACCTCCAGTTGACCGCTGATGAAATCTAAGTCCCCACCGTCGGCTCAGGTGTCCCCTCTGAAGATGCCCATCGTTACTTTCACCGATTACCATGTCACAAGCATAACCGGGAGTATTTGGATTGCTCCTGATTGCCATTCAATATGGATGCGCGCGGCCGTCCCAAGTTTCGAAACAGCCGGTTGTGTCCAGCGACAGGGCAGCGACCCGGTCTTTCAGTCCGGCCGCTGCCTCGGACGAGGAAATCTCTGCCGTAACGCCTCCCATGTCGGTCTGCACCCAGCCCGGATGATAGATGCCGACAGCGATCTCCAATCCTTTCAGATCTGTCGCGAGATTTCGGCCAAGGTTCAGTGCGGCCGCTTTGGACGCGCGGTAAATATAGCTGCCACCCGGGGCGCGGGTATGCGAGGCCATTTGTGAGGAAATGATCGCGATCTTTGCCTGATAGGCGGCCTGCAGGTTCGGCAAAAGTGCCTGAACAGTCAGGAACACACCGGTTACATTGGCCGCGAAACTGTCCGCCCACATCTCGGTGGGATAACCATCCGCAAGGCCCTGACCCTTATCGTGGTAGACTCCAGCGTTGCAGACTAAAACGTCGATAGGCTGACCATCCAGCCGCGCGGCTAGCGCTTTTTGTGATGCTGCATCGGTGACGTCGAGAGGTTCGAACCGGAGCGCCTTGGTCTCAGGGGGGGTGGCTCGATAGGTGCCAATAACATCCTCGCCCGCTGCCGAATATCGGTTCGCGAGTTCAAGTCCGATCCCGCGGTTGGCGCCAGTAATCAGAACGGTCATATCAGCTCAATTGTTTTTTCGGGACGGCGCAAACGGCAGCGGCACCACCGGAATGCCGTCCTCCGCAAGCTGGCGCGCGTCATCGACTTTGGCCTCGCCATAGATCGACCGCTCGGGGGCTTCACCCAGATGCATGGCCCGTGCCTCGGTGGCAAAATCGGCGCCGACGTAATCCGAGTTCTCCTCGACCTTCTTGCGAAGTTCCGTGAGGGCCTGTTCGGCGGGGTTCGCTGGGGCTGTCAGGGGATTTCCCGTTTTGTTCGGGGCTTCGGATGTCGCCAAGCGTGGAGCCATCAGGCCCTTTTCGACCTCGGTCCCGCCGCAGACCGAACAGTTCACCAACCCAGCGGCCAGAAGCTTGTCATAGGCCTCTGCCGACTGGAACCAGCTTTCGAACTGGTGGCCATTGGTACAATTGAGTGCATAGCGGATCATGCGGGCGGTCATTTCCTGCGAGTTGAACATCCTCTAAATAAGGATTTCGCCGGGGAAATCAATCGCCGCTGGCGTCAGCCCTTGCGGCGGAAACGACGCGGATCGAATGTGCGCAGGATCAGCGCGAGGTCGGCTTCGTCCACACGTTCGGCGGCTTTGCGGGGGCTGAACCACTTGCGTTTGCGTTGTCCCGCCTCGGGGAAGTCGTCGATCAGTCGTTTCACCTTCATGGGAAACAGGGTGACGATGCAATGCAGCGGCTCATCGCCGTTCTGTCGCTTTTGGTAGCCGTACATTCCCAAGACGTGGTCGAAGACCTTTCCCTCGGCTCCGGCTTCTTCCCAAGCCTCGATCCGGGCGGCTTCGGGCAACGATTTGCCTTGCATTGGCCAGCCCTTGGGAACGACCCATCGGCCTGTGTCACGGCTCGTGATCAACAGTATTTCCGGGTGATCCTTCACGATCCGATAGCACAATGTGCCCGTTTGAAGGCGCACGTCCTGTTTGCTGGCCAGGGGCCAGGACATTGGAATCTGGGTTGTTTTGTGGAACGCCACTGCTCTTTATCCTTTCCGTGACTTTACGGAAAGTTCATCGAAAACAAAAGGCTTTCCAAAAAAACACCTTTTGGGGAGTTGCCTAAATCATGCGGAAAATTGGCTTTCGATACGCGATTGCAGCGCTTTAAGCTGGTCGATGGCATCGTGGCGGGCCAGCAAGCGTTGGGCCATTTTTCCCTGCTGTTTACGCTGTTCGAGGGGGGTGCAGAGGACCTTTGCGATATCCGAGGGCGTGGTAACAAGAGTGCTGGCGTCATTTTCTTGCAGAAGGTCATAGGCTTCCTGAAAATTATCCAAATGAGGTCCGTGCAACAGCGCGCAGCTAAACGCGGCGGGTTCAAAAGGCGTATGTCCTCCCCTGTCGACCAAAGAACCGCCCACAAAAACCGTTCCGGCCAAGGCGTACCAAAGGGGCATTTCACCCAAAGTGTCGGCCAGAAAGACTTGGGTATCAGCAGCGGGACGGGGAACGGTGGATCGAGCGGCGTAGCTCAATTTTGTCTTGGACAAGAGCTGTACCAGGGCCGCTCGACGTTTCGGGTGCCGCGGAGCAAGGATCAGGCGCAGGTCAGGATCCTTATCCAAGGCCAGCGCAAAGCCGCCCAACACGATTTCGTCCTCACTTTCGTGGGTCGACGCGGCAAGCAGAGTTTTGTCGCGCGGCAGTAGCGGCTGTAATGCTGCCAATTCATGGGAATCCGGGGGGTCTGGCTCCAGAGTGGTTTTGAGATTTAAACGCGGGGCAATCTTGTCGTCAGATAGGCCCAGTTCGCGAAAGCGGCGTTCGGAGCCTTCATCCTGAGCGGACAGAAGAGTGATCCCGCCCAACACACGCCGCGCCAAGCCGCCAAGGCGGTGCCAGTTTCGCGCGCTTGAGGCCGAGAGGCGGGCCGATACAATGATCACCGGTTTTCCTCGCCTTGCCATCCCGTCGATCCGGTTTGGCCAAAGCTCGTTTTCGATCACGATCAGGACTTTGGGGTCGTGACAGTCGAGAAAACGGTCGACCGTGTGGCGCAGGTCCAGTGGCGCGAGCAATGCGGCGACGCCCTGCAGGCCCCAGCTTTCGACCAAATCCCGTCCGGTTGGGTTATTACAGGTGATCAGTAGCGGGTGCCGTTCCGCGAGCGCTTCGATCAAAGCGCGGGCCGACGTCAACTCGCCGTTGGAGGCGGCGTGCAGCCAAACGGCACCGCTCGGCCCCGTTGTCCGAGCAAGTCGCTCGGCCCGATCCCGGGGCGAATCACGCAGCCACAGGCGCAATAGCAGCACCGGAAGGCAAATCGCGAGGATCAGTCGGTAGATCAGCAAGAACGCGCTCCAAATTCACTTGCTTCTGGCTTACGCGGGATGGGGCAAGGGAACAAGGCGTGCGTGGGGAAGTTCCGGTTTGAGTGATGAATTAGAGTTTTCCGGAGTCAGGTTTTTCAGAGGCGTAACATCTGAGGTTCTCCGGAAGCCTTTGGCATTCCGTCGAAAAATCCGGAGTGAATTTTGTCAACAGAAGAGGCCCAAGCCGGATTGCAAATGACTGGGCGGTTGGGCGGCGCTCTTTTTCTCGTGGCCTCGATCCACACACGGGTGGTGTAATTTTTTGCGTTTCGGTTTGGAAAATGCTCGCGTTTCGTCCGAAAAGGTTAGGCATAGATCGGCAAACATGCAGCGGAAATTCGCCAATTTTAAGCCTTTGAAAATGACCGATTGAGTAAAGCGCGGCAATTGAGCAAGAGGCTTTCCTCAATAGGCCTCTGAGAAAACGAAGGGGCAAACCTCGCAGGCAAGAGGTCGAGCGGATGGGGACGAAGAACATCTTTTCGAAGATGGCAATTGGTATGTTGCTGTCTATCGCGGTAGTGGCATCGGTTCCAGCGAGCCACGCGAATACAGGCGCTTTCCTTGCGGTCAGATATGCCGCACCAACGCCAAAGGCCGCGCGTGACATGTGTAGCCGTTATAAATGGGCGTGCTCGTATAGTGGGCAGGTTAAACCTCTGAGATCACAAGACCTGAAGCTGATCAAGAAGGTGAACACAAGCG